>DATFJP010000185.1:0-8451 GCA_035269105.1 Desulfuromonadales bacterium | reverse complement strand
GACGAAATCGGCATGGGCGACAATTACTACCTCGGCGACCGCGACGGCGTGCGCACGCCGATGCAGTGGAACAACGACGCCAACGCCGGTTTCTCCCGCGCCAATCCGCAGCGGCTGTTCCTGCCGCTGGTCATCGACCCGGAATACCATTATGCGTCCCTCAACGTCGAGACCCACGAGGGCCGCAAATCTTCCCTGCTCTGGTGGATGCGGCGCATTATCGAACTGCGCAGAAATCACAGCTGCTTCGGGCGCGGCGAGATCCGCTTCCTCAAGCCGGATAACGCCAAGGTGCTCGGCTATATCCGCAGCGACGGTACGGAAGATATCTGCGTGGTCGTCAACCTGTCCCACCACGCCCAGATGGTCCAGCTGGATCTGAGCGATTTCGCAGGCCGCGTTGCCGAGGATCTGTTCAGCAGCAACCAGTTCCTGCCGATCGGTGACCAGCCCTATTCCCTGGGCTTGAACCCCCACGGCTACTATATTCTGAAATTGAAGCCCACCGAGGCCGAAACCGTGAGCGACCAGGCTGGCCTGCCCAAACTGCGGGGCAAGGAATGGCCTGCCGTTCTGCATGACCGGAGAAGCCGAACCGCGCTGGAGGGCCGCATCCTGCCGGCCTACCTGCCGAAACAGCGCTGGTATGGGGGTAAGGCGCGCAAGATTCGCAAGATCGAAATCCGCGAATGGATACCGCTCAGCAAGTCCGCGGCGGCCACGGTCCTGATGCTGGTGGACGTCACTTACCACGAGGGAGGCAACGAACTCTACATTCTGCCGCTGGCATTCCATCCCCAGGCGGAAGAAGATTCCCGGGAGGATCTTGAAAGGTTCCGCGGCGCCATGGCCTGGCTGACCCTGCCTGATGCTGCCGGTCCCGTCTGCGAAGCGGTCTACAGCGAAAAATTCGGCCGCGATCTGCTGACTGTGATCGCCGGCCGCAAACGGCTGGCCGGCGATCACGGCCGCCTGCATGCCGCCGCCAGCCGGGAGGTGACCCGCGTCTGGAAAGAACATCAAGCCGAATTGACGCCCAACCTGCTCGGCGCCGAACAGTCGAATACCTCGCTGCGCTACGGCGACCAGTTCATCTTCAAGCTGTACCGCAGGACCGACGTCGGCACCCATCCCGACCTGGAGATGGTGCGCTACCTGACGGAAAAAGCCGGCTTCGAGTACATCCCGGAATATGCGGGTTCCCTGGAATATCGCACTGACAGCCACCAGCCGGTGGTGCTCGGCCTGATGCAGCATTTTGTCGCCAACCAGGGGGATGCCTGGCAGCTTTTCCTTGATCTGGCGGCGCAATACTTCGATCGGGCTTTGGCCAGGCATCAGGCCGACAGTGCTCCGCTCAAAGGGCCGGAACGCCTGATCCTGGCCAGTCGCGCCGAACTGCCGGAGCCGCTGGCCGAGGTCATGTCGGGCATGACCCTGGAGATGGCCCGCCTGCTTGGTCAGCGTACGGCCGAAATGCACCTGGCCTTGGGCAAAAGCCGGGACGAGCATTTTCGTCCGGAGGCTTTTTCCACCCTTTACCAGCGGGCCCTCTACCAGGCGATGCAGAACCAGACCAAACAGGAACTGCGGCAGATGGACAAGGTCAGAAACCGTCTGCCGGAGAGCCTGCAGGAGGATGTTGACGCGGTGCTGGGCCTGCAGCCGACGATTCTCAAGCAGATGCGGCGTATCACCGGCAGCCGGCTGCCGGCCAAAAAAATCCGCATCCATGGCGACTATCACCTCGGTCAAGTGCTGTTTACCGGCAGCGATTTCGTTATTTTCGACTTCGAAGGGGAGCCGGTCCGGCCTTTGACCGAGCGGCGCATCAAGCGCTCGCCGATGCGGGATGTGGCCGGCATGATCCGCTCCTTTCACTATGCGGCCTATACGACCCTCCTGTCAGGGACCACCGTTCGCCAGCAGGATACCGGAGCGCTTGCCATCTGGGCCGACCTCTGGTACCGCTACGTTTCAGCCGGCTTCCTGAACGGTTACCTGCAGCCGATGGCCGACAGTGACCTGCTGCCGCAAGACCCTGACCTGCTGGAAAACCTTCTGGTTCCCTACCTGCTGGAGAAAGCGGTCTACGAACTGGGCTACGAACTCAACAACCGTCCGGATTGGCTGGTGATACCCCTGCGCGGCATCCGGCATCTGTGTGGAGATTAATGGCATGACTAACGAGAACGTCATCTACGGCAAAAGTCTGCTGACCGAACATGATATCTATCTTTTCAAGGAAGGGCGGCATTACCGGCTTTATGAAAAGCTGGGCTCCCACCCCGGCCAGGTGGGCCGGCGTCAGGGCACGCATTTCGCGGTCTGGGCGCCCAATGCCGAGCAGGTCCATGTCATGGGCGATTTCAACGACTGGAGCAAGGACAGTCATGCCCTGGCGGTCCGTGAGGACGGTTCGGGGATCTTCGAAGGCTTCATTCCCGGAGTCGGCCATGGCAGCCGTTATAAATATCAGATCAATTCCAGCCACCACGGCTATGCGATCGAGAAGGGCGACCCGTTTGCCTACTACTGGGAACTGCCGCCGAACACCGCATCCGTGGTCTGGGATCTGGAGCAGGAATGGCAGGATCAGGACTGGATGCAGACCCGCCATGAGCATGATGGCCTGAGCGAACCCATGAGCATTTATGAAATGCATCTGGGGTCCTGGCGGCGGCCGGGCGATGACCCCGATCGCTTCCTGACCTATACCGAACTGGCCGACCAGCTGCCCGATTACCTGGAAAAGACCGGTTTCACGCACGTTGAATTCATGCCGGTCATGGAGCACCCTTTCTACGGTTCATGGGGGTACCAGAGCCTCGGCTATTTCGCGCCTTCCTCGCGCTACGGTACGCCGCAGGAATTCATGCAGCTGGTCGAGACTCTGCACAATCGCGGCTTTGGCGTGATCCTTGACTGGGTTCCATCCCATTTCCCGAGCGACGCCCACGGTCTGACTTTTTTCGACGGCACCTATCTTTTCGAACATGCCGATCGCCGCCAGGGTTTTCATCCCGATTGGCGGAGTGAAATCTTCAACTACGGCCGCAACGAGGTGCAGGCCTTTCTGATTTCCAGCGCTTTCTTCTGGCTTGACCGTTTCCACGCCGACGGTCTGCGCGTCGACGCCGTGGCCTCGATGCTCTATCTCGATTATTCGCGCAAAGAGGGCGAGTGGATTCCCAACCAGTACGGCGGCCGGGAAAACCTGGACGCAATCGAGTTCATGCGAGCCATGAACGAAGCGATCTACCGGGAATTTCCCGGTGTTCAGACCATGGCCGAGGAATCCACCTCCTGGCCGATGGTCTCGCGGCCGCTTTATGTGGGCGGTCTCGGCTTCGGCCTGAAATGGAATATGGGCTGGATGAACGACACCCTGCGCTATTTCGGCCAGGACCCGGTCCATCGCAAGCATCATCACGGCCAGGTGACCTTCAGTATCTGGTACGCTTTCCACGAGAACTTCGTCCTGCCGCTCTCCCACGACGAGGTGGTGCACGGCAAATACTCCCTGCTCGGCCGCATGCCTGGCGACGACTGGCAGAAGTTCGCCAACCTGCGGCTGCTGTATGGCTACATGTGGGGGCACCCCGGTAAGAAGCTGCTGTTCATGGGCGGCGAGTTCGGCCAGTGGCGGGAATGGAACCACGATCAGAGCCTGGATTGGCACCTGCTGGAAAACGCTGCACATCATGGCGTTCAGCGCTGGGTGGAGGACCTCAATGCCTTCTACCGCCGGACGCCGCCGCTCTACGAGCTGGACTTTGATCAAGACGGCTTCCAGTGGGTCGATTTTCACGACGAGGAGAACAGCGTACTTTCCTGGCTGCGCCGTGATCGGGGCGGGCGGCCGCTGCTGGTGGTGGTCAACGCGACGCCGATACCCCGCAGCAACTACCGGGTCGGCGTGCCGGAGCCCGGCTTCTGGCGCGAGGCCCTGAACAGCGACTCCACCGAGTACGGTGGCTCCGGCTGGGGCAATCTGGGCGGTGTGGAAGCGGTGCCGGTACCCGACCACGGCTTTTATGATTCCGTGTCACTCAACCTGCCGCCGCTGGCCGTGCTCTTTTTGATCCCCGAGGGCGACTGAGAACTCGGCGCGATCGGGAATTGTGCGAGATGGCTACTGGCGTACTTGCTTTTTGCCGATGATCTTGCTATTGACAGCAGGTATGGAACGACTGTTTTCGGGTTGCTGTGAATCCTTGGAAATACTTCCATGACGGCATTAGTCCTCTACAAAATCTGCATCACGGTGCTGGCGGTGCTGGGTCTTTCGCTGGTTGCCGAAAAGATCAGTGTCAGACTCGCCGGCCTGCTCTCCGGTTATCCTATCGGCACCGCCATAATTCTGCACTTTTACGGCCTGGAATACGGGGCCGGATTCGCCGCCGACGCCGCCATTTACAATCTTTGCGGACTGCTCGCCTCGCAGTGCTTTGCCTATACCTATTACCGGGCTGCGCAGCGGACCGCATCACTCGCCGTGACCTCTGTCCTGGCTCTGGCGGGATATCTGCTGCCGGCCATTATCGTCAGCCAGACCCATCCGACCAGGTGGACGGCCCTGGCCGTTGCCCTCCTTGCCACGACCCTGTTCTGCACCCTGCTTCGCGGCAGTCGGGCCCGGCCGGTGACCACCGCCCGCAGCTGGTCGGCGCGTCTCATTGCCGGCCGGCTGATTTTCACGGCGACCCTGGTCCTGGTTGTGACCGAGTTCGCCGATATCGTCGGCCCGAGCTGGGCCGGTCTCTTCTCCGCCTTTCCGGTGGCGCTCTACCCGCTGGTCTTCCTGCTGCACCGCGAGCACGGACCCGAGACGGCACGGACCATCCTCGGGAATTTCCCCTACGGTCTCTGGTCGGTTATCGCCTACGCCCTGACCGTCTCCCTGGTCTACCCGATATACGGTGTGGTCTGGGGAACTCTGCTCGGCTTCGCCGTCGCGACAGTGGTCTTGGCGATTATGGGCATAAAGCCTTTACTTACCTACTGGAGGAGCCCCCGACAAGTACAGCGTGAGGCTTGATCCTTCGCTGCTCACGTCGCCGGTTCCCTGGCCGGGGAAACCATCGGACCCGGGGACGACTTTGGATTCAGGATCATCAGAAAAGCGCTCTGCTGCGGATCCTTGTCGATAAACCGCCCGATCCATTCCTGCCCGGAAGGCGACGCGGCGACCTCGCCGAACAGGCGGGCGTCATTTGCCAGGCCTTTTTCGAAACCCTTTGCATACCCGTACTTGATCGCTGCAATCGCAATCCTGGCGGCAAATTGCCGGGCGGCCTCGAGGCTATTGGCGGCTGCTGCCTCAGGGGAAGGGGTGGCGAGCAGCCTTTGCACGGTCTCGTCGGCGAGCAGGTCCGCGAGTTCCTCACGCTGGTCCGCGGCCTTTTCATCCCACTCTCTCACGGGGAGGACACGCTTGCCGGCGAGCAACTCCCGGGCGACTTGAAAGGCTCGGGCCAGGGCCGTCGCGGAAAGGTGAAACTCATCGGCCAGGCCCATCGCCGCGGCCTCCCGGCCGCCAACCGATTCCCCATTGACCGTCATCTCGAGGGCGCGTCGCGGCCCGATCAGACGCGGCAGCCGCTGCGAACCGCCATAACCGGGAATAATTCCCAGCTTGACCTCGGGCTGACCGATCTGCGCGTTTTCGGTGGCAATCCGGTAGTGGCAACTCATGGCCAACTCGTTGCCGCCGCCCAGGGCGAAGCCGTCGACCAGAGCGATCACGGGAATATCGAGACGTTCGATATCGTTGAAAATATTGATATTGTAATGCGCAATCCGGGCGATCTTGTCGGCCGTATTGCCCCTGAACTCGGTGACGTCGGCGCCGGCGACAAAGGCCCGGTCCGCGCCGCAGAGAATCACGGCCCTGACCGGTTGGCCTTGCAGGGTCCCATTGCTCCTGATCTCGCCGAAGGCCTCGGCTATCTGGGCCAGCAGCGTGTCGTTGAGCGCGTTCAAAGCCTCTATCCGCTGCAGGGAGATGATGCCGATGCCCTCCGGGGAGAGATTGATCTGCAGGTAGTCTTGCCGCTTGGGATCGGCGGCATGCAGCGTTTCCCCCAGATATGCCTGCACATAATCGTCGATGCTTTTGCCGGCACTGTCGGCTTGCACCAGGGCCACCCCTTTCGGCTTGGCGAGGGTGCCGTCGAGCATTTTCTGCTGCAGTTCCGGCAGCTCTCTGAGGGTGACGATTTCCAGGTCTTCCTTTTCCAGTTCAATCCATTTCTGATCGAGAAGGCGGACCACCTCTTTCGCCTGGTTGGCAGAGTACATATGGGAACCGTGAATCGACAGGTCCAGCCTGCTCCGGGCAATGATGATCCCGCAGGGCATGTCTTCGAAATCGCTGAAATCCCGGACCAGGAAGCTGCTGTAATGCAGCCTGCTCCGGTCGCTGCGCTCGACGATAAAGTCAGGGCTGACCCGGGGCCCGAACACCTTCCAGATCGCCCGGCCGATGGCGCGAGCCACCGACATATAGGTTTGGTTGTAAGCCGGATTGAGGGTTCCCTCGGCGGTCAAAGGATCGGGCATGTCGTCGGACAGCTCGAACTGATCCTGGTCGATAAGGTTTTCAGGCTTGATGCCGAGGTCCAGCAGGGCCTTGATGCCGTCCGTCTCTTTTCTGCGCGAGGCGATCACCACGAGTTCGGCGCTGCGCTCGAGGGCCGCCTCGACGAACTCGCGGGCATAGGCGTCGGCTCCCCAGACCAGGCCTTTTTTGCCCGGCGGCAGACCGATTTCCGAAAAAATCTCCCTGGCCGGCTTGTTCCTGAAAAGGATCTGCTTTTGCCGCATCCAGACCCAGCGCGCATCCATGACGTAGCGCCGGCCGGTATGGAAGAAGGTTTCTTTGTATTCACCTTTCAGGCCGCTGCCGGTGGCGCCGAAAAAGGCCAGGGCCCCGTTTTCGGCAAGGGCTGAAACCAGCAGAGGGAAATTGATGCCGCCGGTATGTTCGAAAATTTTGTCGACCTTGCGGCCGTCATTGGCCGTGCAGATCGCCTGCCGGAAAGGTTCCGTGCGCTGAAGCCATGCCTGGTAATCTTCATCGGCAGAGAGCACGCCGTAGGCGTTTTCGGGGATTTCCCGGCGGTTGACAAAGGCATCGGCGATGCCGCGGCGGATCAGGGTTTCGGCCAGCTCCCGGTTTGACCCCATCAGGATGACTTTCGCGCCCAGCGCCCTGGCGATCTGGGCACCGGCAAAACTGGTCCCTTTGCCGCCCCCCATCAACAGGATGCTCTCGCCCGGCTTGACCGCCAGTCGTTCGACGACGGCCCGGTAGGCGGTTCCGTAGGTCAGCAGCATCGCTGCCAGCTGTGCGGGGGGCTGATGGCTTAAATTCGGCGGGACCGGCACGGCCCGCACCTGATCGACCACGGCGAATTGCGCATTGAAGCCGTCGTGGGTTTCATAGCCGCGAATGATGCCGGCGTCCGTCCAGGAATCCAGAATCACGGCCTGACCGACCTTCAGGTTCGTGACGGCCGGACCGGCGTCAACGATAATCCCCAGCGCATCGCTGCCCGGAATATGAACGGTTGCGCTGTCGCCGCGCCCGAAAGGCGGGACCGGCAGGCCGAGCGCGGCAAAATTGGTATTGAAGTTGGGCCCGGTTGCCAGGATTGCGACCAGGACGCTGCCCGCTTCCTCCGGTTTCAGGCGGGGGACGGCCACTTCTTCAAAATGGATCGCATCCGCAGGTTGCCCGTATTGGTCGCGGTGGATGGTCAGGGCATCCATCAGGGTTGGCAGGGGAGCACTGATCGAGGGCGGGGTGCCCAGGGGCCACTTCCTTCGCAAATCATATTTCATGGTTTTCCCTTTGCCTGTCGATTGTCGGCCGCACTTTTCATGAAAGGCCATTTTTTCACCATACATTTGCTCTTTCCAGGTGTAAACAGCAAATCCTGCAGGTGGGATTTGCAAGGGTTGGCTGGAGAAGAATAACCCAGTGAATTTGTCGACGAAGTGAATTTTATTGTTGACAAGGGTGGGCGTGTTCGGTAGTTTCTGAAATCGATTTTCAATTTCGTTCTTATTGTTCCGGTGGTTAAATGTTCGAATTTTTGTTGTAGGGGCGGCCCCCCGTGGCCGCCCAGGGCAGGCACAGGGGCCTGCCCCTACAATTGGTTGTTTATGCACCGATGCAATATTTCGTTTTTTATCGGTCCGGGAGCATCCGTTTGCCTGTGGGCAGGCCGCAGGCAAAGCCAACTTGAATGTTTCACCAAACAATGTCAGGAGTCGTATCAATGAAAGCTGTAAGTTCTGTCGTTCTGCTCGCCGCCATAGGCATCACCTGCATTTTCACGGCACCGGCTTTTGCCGAGTAACTGGTGGTCTACTCTGCCCGCAAAGAGCACTTGATCCAGCCGCTCTTCGAGGCTTACACCAAGCAGACCGGGGTCGAGATCA
>DATFJP010000184.1:0-3271 GCA_035269105.1 Desulfuromonadales bacterium | reverse complement strand
CTCCAGACCGGACAACAGGGGCAATTGAAGACCAACTTCGACAGTGCCCGGTTCCGTGGCAAGGTCGACAAGACCATTTATCTTTACAGCAACGACCCGCAGATTCCGGTTCAAAAAATGACGGTCAAGGGCGAGGTGCTTGAACTTTTCGGTCTGGCGCCGCGGCAGGTCAATTTCGGCCCGGTCCAACCGGAACATCGGGTGGAGAGGACCGTGACCCTGACCAGCCGGGTCGCTGAAAACTTGCAGAGGGTTTCGCTGCAAACCACCAGCCCGCAACTGAAGGCCCGATTCCCGAAAGAACTGCCGGCCCTCGGCTCCGACGAGATCAAGGTTGTCCTCAAGCCGAAGCCCGGTCAGACTCGCTTCAGCGGTTATGTGATCCTCCAGCTGCAGGGGGATAATACCTATGACCTGCGCCTGCCGGTTTATGCGCAAATCCGTGATTAGGCCGTCCGGCGACATCACTTCTGCTTTGCCGTTGCCAGCGGAGGGTGGGCGACAACAGAGGATGTCGGTGCTCGTAAGAGGGCTGTTTTTTGCTATACTGACCAACTTAATGGGCGGTCTTGCCGGCAGAGGTCAGCCGCCAGGTTCGCTGGACCACAGGAGATTTTATGGAACAAGATCTTATGGCGCCCAAACAGCGGCGTAAATTCCTGCAGATCCTGGCGGGAGGGGTCGGGGTTCTGCTGGCCGCGGCCGCAGGCTGGCCCCTTCTGCGTTTTCTTGCACCGCCGGGCGGTGGCGACGCTTCCGACCAGGTGACGATCAATCGGGGAGAAGTCGCCCCCGGCTCCGTACACATGTTTCAGTACAGGGGCCGTCCTGCAGTTGTTTTACAGCCCTCGCCGGGAGAATTTGTCGCTTTGTCCGCCGTCTGCACCCACCTCGGCTGCATCGTCCAATGGCAGGAAGAGGAAGACCTGTTTCTCTGCCCCTGCCATGCCGGCCGGTTTGCCGCCGACGGTACCGTGATCAGCGGACCTCCCCCCGAGGCCCTGGAAACCTTGCCTGTGACCCTGGAGGGCGACCAGATTCTGGTCGGATAGGAGTTAACATGTCTCCTCTGAAAGCACTGATCGATTTCTTCGACGTCCGCCTGGGAGTGCGGGAGATTTACCAAAGAGAGCTGGCCGGGTATCTCCTGCCGCGGCGTGTGAACATCTGGTACACGCTCGGTTCCGTCGTTCTGACTCTTTTCATCGTGCAGATCCTGACCGGAATCCTGCTGCTGATCTACTATGTGCCCGATGCCGAAAAGGCCTTTCAAAGCGTCCAGTACATCACGGACGACGTTGCTTTCGGCTGGTTGTTTCGCATGCTGCATGCGGTGGGCGCCAACGTCATCATCATCGCCCTGCTGCTGCATATGTTGTCGGTGCTTTTTATGGCCGCCTACAAGGGCCGGCGGGAACTGACCTGGTTGTCTGGCTTTATTCTGTTCAACCTGGCGCTGATTCTTTGCCTGACCGGCTACCTGCTGCCCTGGAGCCAGCTATCCTTCTGGGCCACCACGGTCGCGACCGACGTCCCGGGTGCCATTCCCGTAGTCGGCGATCTGCTGGTCGAGTTTCTGCGCGGCGGTGAAACGGTCAACAACTTGACTCTCGGACGCTTTTTCGCCCTGCATGTGGTGGGGCTGCCGCTGGTCCTGCTGGCTTTGATCGGTTTCCATCTGTTCTGCGTGAAGCGACGGGGTATTTCGACGCCGCCTTTCGGAGAAGAGTACCAGCAGGAAGAGCTGCTGCCGTTTTTCGAACATGAAGAGCATCCCGGCGGGACCCCTTTCTTTCCCAATTACGTAGTCAAGGACGCCGCCGTCATCTGCTTTTTCCTGGCCTTCATGCTGGCCATCGTGTTCTACGCACCCGGGCTGTTCTTCCCGCCGTCGGCTTTCGAGCCGGCGGATCCTTTCGTTACCCCGCCGGGGATCAAGCCGGAATGGTACTTTCTCTGGGCCTACCAGACGCTGAAGATTTTCCCCAGTGAAATCATCGGGCTGGGGGTTCAGATCATATTCATGACCTTCCTGGCCCTGTTGCCGTTCATTGACCGTGGGGCCGAGCGCCGGCCGGCAAAACGTCCGATCTTCCTGACCTGTTTCGTGCTCGGCATTCTTTTGTTCGTGGGCATTTCCATTTGGGGGCACTACTCATGATGCGTCTTTTCGTCCTGTGTCTAGGTCTTTTCACTACCCTGACGTGCGTCTTGCCGGTCCCTGAGGCTGCGGCCCAGCAGGCAGAGGAAACGGTCTGCATTCAATGTCATGCCGGCCTGGAAGGGTCTCTCGGCGCCCCGGTCCAGGCCTGGCGAGGCAGCGTCCACGACCGCAATGGCATCAGCTGCCATGACTGCCACGGCGGCGATCCTACCGATTTCGCCATGGCGATGAGCCCGGAACGCGGCTTTGTGGGGGTTCCCGAGCATGCCGAGATCCCGGAATTCTGCGGGAAATGCCACGTCGGGGTCCTCGAGGACTACCAGAAAAGCGCCCACGGCCAAGCTCTGGAGGCGGGCGGCGCCCAGTGTGTCACCTGTCATAACAGTCACGCCGTTGAAGTCGCCAAGCTCGACCTGATCAACCGTGACAGCTGCACGCGCTGTCACGATTACGGGCGGGCGGAAAAAATCAAGGAAATTCTGGCCGACACGGATGCTCGGATCAAATCCCTGGAAGGGGAATTGGAGCGCCTGAGCGAACTCGGCACGAACGTCGATGAGCAGCAGGGGCAGCTGTTCAGTTTGCGCAATCGTTTCCATCGCGCTTTTCATACAGTCAAGATCGAACGGATTCGGGAACAGACCGGACCGGTCCTCGAGGGTCTGGACAAACTGCGCGAAGAGATTGCCGCGGTCGAGTCCGATCTGGGCCAGAGAAAGTTCTGGGGCAGCGTGGCCATCGCCCTGTTGGTAGTGGCCGGAATCCTTTTCTTCCTGATACGCAGGACCTACGAAGAAGAGGAAAAACCGTAAAGCCGACCGGTTCGGCTCGAAAAGACGGCAACAGACCTGGCAATGCCCGGTCTGTTGCCGGTCAGCAGCAATGATTTGCCATTGCAAACCGATTCCAGATAGGATATAAATCACTCCCTGCGCGCGATTAGCTCAGCTGGATAGAGCGCTGCCCTCCGGAGGCAGAGGTCGCAGGTTCGAATCCTGCATCGCGTGCCAATAAAATCAAAAGGTTAGCCGTTAATTTGGCTAGCCTTTTTTGTTGCGTTTTTTTCGTAAGGACGCCATAAGGATTTTCGGCAAGAAAAAGAGAAAG
>DATFJP010000183.1:0-12461 GCA_035269105.1 Desulfuromonadales bacterium | reverse complement strand
CTCGCGTCCGGCAGATCGTCTTCGACAAGGTGCAGCCGGTCGGTGACCGGGTGGTGCCGCTGCGAATGACCGTCCTGCCCCTGGAAAAACCGAACGAACGCACCGTTTTCGAATACCGTAATCTGGAATTTGGTTTGGACCTCGAAGCTAATTTCTTCTCCCTGCGCCGCCTCAAGCAGCGTTGATCATGCTTTTCAGCCTGGCCTCGCGCAACCTCTGGCGCAACCGGCGCCGTACGCTGCTGACCCTGATGGCCATGGTCGTCTCGGCCAGCCTGCTGATCCTGGCCCTGGGGGTGTTTTCCGGCATGTTCGAGGACATGCTGGCTTCTGCCACCGAGCAGTACCATGGTCACATGGTTCTCGCCCACCCGGAATATCACAAGCGCCGCGACCTGTTTGCCACCCTGTCCGAAACCATTGTCGACGCCGGGCCACTGCGGGAAACTGCAGACATGATCGGTCGTTCTCCGCGTCTGCGCAGTTTCGGCCTGCTCTCGCGGGGCGAGCAGACCCAGCCGGCCGAAGTACTGGGCGTCCGGCCCGACCGGGAGCGGCGGGTTACCGCCCTGCACGAGAGCATTATCCGGGGCGAGTACCTGAAAGCTGACGATTCGCACGGCATCGTCATTGGTGAGGGGCTGGCCCGCAAGCTGGAGCTGGAACCGGGCAGCGAGGTGGTCTTCGTGACCCAGGCCGCCGACGGTTCGATCGGCAATGATCTGCTTTATGTCCGCGGCATTTTCGCCACCGGCGACAGTCGCAACGACAATCGCCTGGTGCTGGCCGCCCTGCCCTGGCTGCAGAAGGTGCTCGTTCTGCCCGGGCAGATCCACGAGGTGGCGATGGCGGTCAAGGACCCGATGCAGGCGGAGGCTGTAGCCGCCGGTCTCAACCAGCGGCTGCCCAGCTCGGCCCTTGTCCTCGACTGGGGCGAGCTGCTGCCCGAGATGCGGGAAGTGATCGCCTCGTACGATGTCAGCCGGATGATCGTCGTCGTGATCCTCTACCTGGCGACCGGCCTGGGCATCCTCAACACCTTTTTCATGTCGGTCATGGAACGGACCCGGGAGTTCGGCATCCTGATGGCCCAGGGACTGCGACCCTGGGCGGTGCGCCGCCTGGTCCTGCTGGAGACCCTGCTGATGGGCGGCATCGCTCTGCTGATCGGTGTCGTTCTCGGCGCCCTGATGACGCTCTTCATGGCCACCGTCGGCATCGACCTGTCAGGCTACATAACCCCGGTCACTTATGCCGGCGGCACGATCCTGCCGCGGCTGCATGCCGTCTTCGCCCTGGATAATTTCACCGTACCCTCACTCATGCTGCTGGTGGTCTCCCTGGCCGCCGGCTTCTTTCCCGCCAACCGGGCCGCGCGGCTCGACCCGGTGGCGGCGATTCGGGAGGAGTAGCGGTTATGGATGCACTCCGCCTGGCTTGGAAAAATCTCTGGCGCAACCGCCGGCGCACCCTGATCACCCTGTCGGCCGTAGCCTTCAGCATCATGCTGGTTCAGGCCTTTCACAACCTGTCGTTCGGCGTCTACGAACGGATGGTCGACAGCGGCGTGAGGGCCGGATCGGGACATATCGCCGTCTATCGCGAGGGCTATCTCGACAGCCGCGACGAAACGCTGGTTTTCAAAGCCGGCTCACTGCCGGAGAACATCAGGACTTTGCCGGGCGTCGCCGAGGTTCTGCCGCGCCTTTACATTCCGGGCCTCGCCCAGTCGAGCCGGGAAAGCCGCGGCATCCTGCTGATCGGCGTCGACCCCGAACGGGAAAGACGCATCAACCCCTTTCTGGCGGCTCTTCCGGATGAGCAGATGCTGCGCAGTTCCTCGGCCCGTGATGCGGTGATCGGCCGGCGGCTCATGGAGGAGCTTCAGATCGGTCCCGGCCAGAAATTCGTGGTCACCGCCCAGCATACCGACGGCACTCTGCATGCGGAACTGCTGCGGGTCCGCGGCGTGGTCGACTCGGGCATCAAGGACGTCGACAATTCGTTGATCATGGTCGGTCGACAGCGGGCCGCGCTTCTGAGCGGACAAGCCGGCGAAATGCATGAATTAGCGGTGATTCTGGAAACGGCCAACCTGGATCAACAGGTCTTCCCGGCCGTCGCGCAACTGGTCATGGACCGCCCGGAAATCACGGCGGTTTCCTGGGAAACGGCCATGCCCAATCTGGCGAACGCCATTAAGCTCGACTACGCCAGCCAGAAATTCATCTTCCTGATCATCCTCGCCATCGTCACCATTGGCGTCGTCAACACGCTGTTGATGTCGGTGATGGAACGGATGCGGGAATTCGGCGTGATCCTGGCTCTCGGCAGCACCCCGGCGCGACTGCGGGCCAACATCCTCGTTGAAGCCGGCCTGCTCGGCCTGCTCGCCGCCCTGCTGGGCACGCTCCTCGGCTGTCTGGCGACCTGGTACCTGTGGGCGGTGGGTATCAACCTGGAAACCTTCGTTTCCGAAAATCTCGAATTCGGCGGCGTCGTTTTCGAACCCGTTCTGCGGGCCGCCTGGGATATCGACTGGATGGTGAAGATCGTCGTCTACGTGGTCGGCCTGACCCTGGTTGCCGCCCTTTACCCGGCCGTCAAGGCTGGGCGTATTGCTCCCGTCGAGGCAATGCGGCATCATTGAATCCGGGCTGGAGGCTGACTAGGCAAAGTTCCCCCATTTGGCCAATGAAAATTCTTTTAGGGCTGCTATGTTGTTTTTCGGGTACTTTTTTCTTTCCAGGACTTTGATTAACGCGTCCAGCGTCCAGCGCTCAGCGTCTGGCGTCTTGCATCCAGCGCTCAGCGTTAAGCCTTAAGTGCTCCGAGGTTTTCATGCCATTGATCGAGTTGCAGAAAGTTTCGAAGATCTACCAGACCGGCAGCCAGGAAGTGGCGGCCCTGTCCGACTTGTCGCTGCAGATCGAAGCCGCGGAATTCGCCGTGCTGGCCGGACCCTCCGGCTCCGGTAAAACCACCGCTCTGAATCTGATCGGTTGTCTGGACCGGCCGACATCAGGACGAGTGTTGATTACGGGGCAAGACATGGGACGGAGCAAACCGAAACAGCTGGCCGACTTCCGCTTGCAGAACATCGGCTTCATCTTCCAGTCCTACAACCTGATTCCGGTCTTGACCGCTGCCGAGAATGCCGAGTTTACCCTGATGCTGCAGGGTGCACCACCAGCCGAACGGCGCGCGAAGATCAGCCGCCTGTTCGATCAGCTCGGCATCAGCGGCCTGGAAAACCGCAAGCCGGTCGACCTGTCAGGCGGCCAGCAGCAGCGGGTCGCCATTGCGCGCGCCATGGCCGCCGACCCGCGGGTCATTCTGGCCGACGAGCCGACCGCCAACCTGGATTCCAGGACCGCCGAAGAACTGCTGACCCTGATGCGCCGACTGAACGCCGAGAATGGCACCACCTTCCTGTTCAGCTCGCACGACGACCGGGTGATCTCCCAGGCCCGCCGGGTAATTCGACTGGAGGACGGCTGCCTGCTCGACGACACAGGCTTTGCCGCATGACCCAGGCCTGCCGCTTCGCCGTCGCTCTGCTGGCAGTTGCCATGCTTGCAGCCGGCCTGGCGGCCGAACCGGCCATTGGCGCCGAAGCCCCGCAATGGTCGGGCTCGCTCAAATCCCTCAACTTTTACAGCGAGGCCGACCAGCTTGGCCTTTTCCCGGAATCCGCGATTTCCAGCAACCGGTTGCGGCTCAATCTCGGCTGGAACCTGGACCGGCGGCTGCGTCTCGAAGCTTCGCTGGATCACCAACTGCTCTGGACCGACCCGGCCGAACTGCCGGTTCTCCCTGCCAGTGGCGTCAATCGCGCTGTCGACCTGGAAAAAGTCTGGCGGCATGCGGACGACTGGGACAGCCGTCTGCAGGTCGATCACCTCAATCTCCGCTATCGGGGGCCTTCGACCGACTTGGTCATCGGTCGCCAGGCGGTCGGCTTCGGCCGCATTGTCATCTTTTCGCCGCTCGACATCATCGCACCTTTCCCGCCCGATGCCCTCGACACCGATATCCGGTCGGGGGTGGATGCCCTGCGGATTTCCTCTTATTACGGTCTGGACGGACAGATTGGCGGCGTTTTGGTCGGGGGTGATGAAAATCGTTACCATTCCCTGCTGCTGACCTGGTCGGACAACCGCGGCGGTGTCGATCTGCTGGCGATCACCGGCGTGCTTCGGGACCGGGCGATGCTTGGCCTGGGACTTGCCGGCAGCCTGGGCACCCTGGGCCTCAAGGCAGAGGCGGCCATCTACGAGGGACGCCGGGAGAACCACCCGCCGGACGATCTGTACGCTGATTTCGCGGTTGGCGGACTGGAAGCCTGGTACCGTTTCGATAACGGCTTGACCCTGATCACCCAGTATCTCTACAACGGACCCGGCGCGACCGATCCGCAAGACTATCCGGCCGTCGCCGCTTCAGCGCCCCTGCGGGAGGGGCTGACCGCACTGCTCGGCCGCCATTACCTGTTGGCTGCCCCCTCCTACCAGCTGCATCCCCTGGCGACACTGGACGGTCTTTTGATCTGGAACCTGGAAGATTCCTCGCTGCTGATCCGGCCCACCCTCAAACTCGAACCTATGGATAACTTTTCCCTGGATCTGTTCTGGACTTTTTTGGCCGGTAAAGAACCGCAGATTGTCGAACCTTTTCTGCCAGCGGTGCCGCGCAGTGAATTCGGCCTGCGCGGGCAAAGTGGCGGATTGTTCCTGCGGTTTTATTTTTAGCCCATCCTTTCGTTTCTTGCTTTTCCGGAAAGTTTTCTATTGCAGGTCGGCTTCCATCTCTTCGACAGCAATCAGAAGCTGGACGAGACCGCCGCTTTCGGACTCTCGGTGGGCTACAACCTCACCAGTCGTTGGTCGGTTGAGCTGGATGGTCGTTATACGCCGACCGAAACAGACATGGACAGCGGAGAGACTGGAGATGTCGACGGCGTCGGCTGCCCGCCTTACGAGTATGTATCACCATCCCCGCCGCCAGGACAACCGCCGATTGGAAATCATCTGTTGTGTGATCGTTCCGCCGCTGGAGGAATAGCTGCGAACGGCTGTTGCCGTTTTGGATAAATTGGATTGAAGAAATTAGCGAGGACGGTTAAAACCGTCCTTACTTGCTTTTGAAGATGGTCATGCACGCCGCTCAAAGCTTCTTTTCCGCAGCGATCAGACCCGGCGCGCCGGCGTGGTTGGCGACCCGCATCTGCAGAACCTGCCAGTCGCTGCTGGACAGTCGGCTGAAAAAACGGCTGACAGCCGCATCCTCTTCGCGCCCGCCGGCATGGCCGGGATAAACCGTCACGATCAGCCGCCCGCCCGCTGCGAGAATTTCCAGGCTCTGCTCCAGGGCCGCCAGTGTGGTTGGCTCGGCAGTCATCACCGTCGGATCTCCGCCGGGGAGGTAGCCGAGATTGGCCATGATCACTTTGGCACCGGCGGGCACAACCCTGCATAAGTTGCTGTGACAGCTCTGTACCAGGAAAATCCCGAAACTTTCAGGGACCTGTTGCCCGGCTTGCAGACGGACGGGCTGATGGCCGGTCTCTCTAAGTGCCTGGTCCGTGGCTGCCATGGCCGGTTCCTGAACATCAAAAGCAACGACCCGCCCGGCCGGTGCGACCATCTCGGCCAGCAGACAGGTATCCCGGCCTTTGCCTGCCGTCAGGTCGACGGCCAGGTCTCCCGGCCGCAGGATTTCGCGGGCGAGAAAATGGCTCCAGGTCACGATGCGGGTTAAGGTCATGAAAAAAAAGGGTGGAAGACGCGGGGTGCATGGTGTGAATAAACCAAAACTCTCAACATCCCGGACGGAACGTCAAGGCTCGTCCATCACCTTGATCTTCCGGTCGATGACATCCTTGTGGGAGAGACGCAGCAGTTGGGCCATCTGGCGGGCGAAGGCATCTTCGTATTTGTCCAACTCGCCATCGGCATAAATGACGCGCCAGAGGCCTTCCATAACCTGGAGTTTTTCCTCACGGGAGAAATGGGTGTTGATCTCCCTGGCAAACTGGAAAAGATCGAGACTTTCATCCCTTTGCCGATGGGCGTAATCGATCAGTTCGGTCACATCCGCCGGAGGCAGCTGAAACCTGTTCGCGAGCAGATCATGGACGACACGGGCCTCAACCGTCTGATAATGACCGTCGCTATGGGCCACTTCGAGCAGCAGAGCACAGATCGCTACCTGCACACGTTCGAAACGCGTTTCCCGGTCCGCCGGAGGTTCGGCCTGGAGGAGATTTTTAAGGCGGTTGATCATGCATCCTTCCTTTCACCAAACCGGATCACCCGGGCTTTTTCGAGGGTGATCAGGCCGCCCTGGAAGATCTGTTCGATCCGCGGCAGGGTTTCATCGATCTTCTTTTGGCATTCGACCACCTCGATAACCACCGGCAGATCCTGGCTGAGCCGCAGCAGACGGTCGCTATGTTTGATGCTGCTGACGCCAAAGCCCATGGCGCCTTTCAGAACCGTGGCACCGGCAAATCCCTCCTCGATCAGCAGGTCCACCAGAGCATCATACAGCGGTTTCTTGCCGAAGCGATCGTTTTCACTGACAAAAATCCGCATCAGGGTCATGTCCTGCTGCTCAGGCATGGTGTCCTCGCTTTCGGTCGATTTTCCTCACCAGATGATGGGAAATTCACCCGCATTTGTGGGAGCGATCTCCTGATCGCGAATTGTCCGGTTCTGCCTGAACCCGGTTTGCAGACCGCCTTTATTCAACTCTCAGCCCCCCAGCCTCAAGCCTCCAGCCCTCAGCCTTCAGCCTCAAACCTGGCGCGCCATGAAAATTCCCAGGGCCGCCGCAAACACGCAGACCAGAACATTGAGCAGAATATTGGCCATGGCCGCCCCGAAACTGCCGTCTTCGAGCAGACGGATGGTCTCGTAGGAAAAGGTTGAAAAAGTCGTGAACCCCCCCATGAAGCCGACCGTGATGCCGAGCCGGACTTCAGGGCTGAACAAGGCGCTGTGCTGACTCCCTGCCATGATCAGGCCCAGCAGAAAAGAACCGATCAGGTTCACCGCCAGGGTCCCGTAAGGCAGGGCGCTGCCCGCGGCGCCGAGCACCCATCCGGAAACCAGGTAGCGGGAAACACAGCCCAGGGCCCCGAATAAACCAATGTAGACAATCTGCATCAGCGGCCTCCAGGCCAGAGTCGTCGCGCTATTATGCGAGGAGGCCTGTCGTCTGTCAACCGCGGCGGGTTGAGGCTGGAGGCTGGACGCTGGAGGCTGGACGATAAAGGCGGGAGGCTCGAGCCTTCAGCCCTCAGCCTCCAGCCCTCAGCCTCCAGCCCTCAACCTCCACAACCTCCAGCCCTCAGCCTCCAGCCTCCAGCCCTCAGCCTTCAGCCACCAGCCTTCCTGTCCCGATTTCCACTTGCAAACCCACATGCAGTTTGCTATATATATCTTAGCACTCTCGCCAAGAGAGTGCTAAAAACGTCCGGGAATTGAGAACAACTTGCTTTCAAGGTGGCAGAAACCATGACAACACTGAATCTCCCGATCACAACCGATACCTTCGAACATTATATGACCCAGATCAACCAGTTCGAGCTGTTGAGTGCCGAAGAAGAATATCAGCTGGCCAAACGTTTCCGTGATCACGAAGATCTTGAGGCGACCCATCGCCTGATCTGCGCCAACCTCCGTTTTGTCGTGAAAATCGCTCATGAATATCGCGGCTACGGCGTTCGGCTGCTCGACCTGGTCCAGGAAGGCAACATCGGGCTGATGATGGCTGTAAAAAAATTCGATCCCGACCGTGGTCTCCGCCTGATTACCTATGCGGTCTGGTGGATCCGTGCCTACATGCAGAACTTCATCATGCGCAGCTGGTCCATGGTCAAGATCGGCACCACCCAGGCCCAGCGCAAACTCTTCTTCAAACTCGGCCAGGCCCGCAGAGCGCTGCGCAACCTGACCGGCAGTGAGGATTACGCTGAAATTGCCGAGCAACTCCAAGTCAACCAGGATGTGGTCATGGAGATGAGCCAAAGACTGGGACACCGGGATTCCTCGCTTGACCTGCAGCTCAACGAGGAAGGCAGCTTCACGCTGCTGGACACCCTCGCCGACGAAACGTCGAACCAGGAAGATCGCCTGATCGACGAGCAGTCCCACCTCGAAATCAGCGGCCGGATCAATGGGGCCATGAGCCATCTCAAACCGCGGGAACAGCAGATCGTCCAACAGCGTCTGCTGCAGGAAAATCCACGCACCCTGCAGGAACTGGCTGACGATTTCGGTATCAGCCGCGAGCGGGTGCGGCAAATCGAACAGAAAGCACTGAAAAAACTGAAAGGTGCCATTGGGTCGCTGGCCGCGGACGTTCTGTGATTAACGATTGACAAACAGGGCGGCTTGCCGTTATCTAGTACCCTGTAACCGATAGGATGTCGCAAAATTGCGCAGGAATTTGGCGGGTCAACAAGGCGTGACGAACGATGCATAGCCGTAGCTACGTATCGTTCGTTACAACGCAGTTGACGCGTCAAAGAACAAGCAAGATGCGACAGTTTATGGGTTACAGGGTACTAGTGTGTTCATCCGCGCTTCCGGACAACCAACGACCAACCACCTGGGCGATCCTCATGCTTCGTGCTTTCGGCCTTTTCTGCCTGCTGCTGTTGGCGGCATGCTCCTCCAAAACCGACCAACCGAGCGACAGGACTCAGGCCGCCATCCACTTCCAGGAAGGCGAAGCGGCCTTTGCCAGCGGCCTTTACCAGGACGCGATCGCTGCCTGGGAAAAGGTACGCGAAAGCTACTACTCGCCCGAGTTGAATACCCTGGTCGATCTGAAGATTGCCGAGGCACACTTTCTCGCCGGAAATTACGTCGAGGCAGCCGTCGCTTTTGAACAATTCCTGAAAACGCATCGCAACCATCCGCGAGCGGCAGATGCCCTTTATCAACTGGGGATTGCCTACCACAACCAGACCCGCAGCCACGACCAGGACCAGACCCCGACGCGTCTCGCCCTGCAGGCCTTTCGCGACTTTCAGAACCGGTTCCCTGACGACCCTCGACACCAGGAGGTTGCCGGCTACATTGCCATGGAACGCGACAAGCTGGCCGCCCACGAACTCTATGTCGCCCGTTTCTATCTGAAAGCCGATCACTATGAGGCTGCCATCGGCCGCCTGAAAGGGCTTCTCGACAAGTTTCCCGACTATCGCAACAAGGCCGAAGTTTATCTTTCTCTCGGCCAGGCCTACCTGGAGAACCATGAGCGGGCCAAAGCCATCGAAACTTTCAATATCCTGTTCGAAAAGTATCCCCTCAGCGAATACACCGAAGAGGGCAGGGAATTTGTCGACGAAAATTTCTGACCCGGTCTCGGGATCACGTCCCTGCGGGATATCCTTCGTGCCCCTCCGTCCCGATCCGGAAACCGACTCTACGGCCTTCCACTTTTTGCCAACCAGCTGTCATTTCCCCCATGATTTCCGAGCCTGTAACCGTCCGATTCCCGTTCTTCAATGTGTATATTGCATACAGCCTGTTTTCACTTGACTTGCCCGTTTCCTCCATACTATAAAAAGCGTCTAACGGCTATAACATGATTTTATCCGCAGCCGACCGGAAGGGTCGCACAGCACACCGGCCGGCCGTTTTGTGTCATCTTTGAACCCCGATCCTGGTCGACTGGAAAATTTATAGCTGGATTAAAATGGTGTCCGGGGGACACTGTTTTAAAGGATCGACCCGGTCGGTTTCGATCGTTACTCATTCGGGAGCCATTCCGAAAAATTCCATAGGAGGAGAGAGATGTCCGATTACGGTACACTGGAAAGTCGCGTTCGCCGCAAATCCCTGCTCAACAAGGTCATGAAGCCCGAAGACACCATTCAGTTCTTCAACCCCGGCCAGAACCTGGTCTGGTCCGGCTTCACCCCGGCCGGCTATCCCAAGGCGGTGCCCATCGCCCTGGCCGACCACGTGGAAGCCAACAACCTGCAGGGCAAGTGGAAGTTCAACCTGTTCATCGGCGCCTCGGTCGGCGCGGAAACCGAAGATCGCTGGGCGACCTTGGACATGATCGACCGTCGCTGGCCCTACCAGACCGGCAAGAACATCGCCAAGGGCATCAACGCCGGCCGCATCCGCATGGGCGACAAGCACCTTGGTCATTTCGCCCAGGACATCAGCTACGGCTTCTACACCGAAAACGGCCGCTACGATATCGGTATCTTCGAGGTCTCGGCCATTGCCGAAGATGGCGGTCTGGCTTTGACCTCCTCCTGCGGCATCGTCGCCGAAGCGATTGCCTTGTGCGACAAGATCATTCTCGAAGTCAACACAGGCCAGCCTTCCTTCGAAGGCATGCATGACATTCACATGCAGCAGAAGCCGCCGAATCGGGCACCCTTCATGATCACCGAGGCCCACACTCGCATCGGCACGCCTTATGTCCCCTGCGACACCGAGAAGGTCATCGCCGTGGTCGAATCCAAGCACCGCGACAAGGGCCGTGCCTTTGCCGATATGGATGACACCTCCGAAGCCATCGCCGGCCACATCATGGAATTCTTCGCCCACGAAGTGAAGAAGGGCCGCCTGCCCGAGAACCTGCTGCCGCTGCAGTCCGGCGTCGGCTCGATCGCCAACGCGGTCGTCGGCGGCCTGGCCAAAGGCCCCTTCTCGAACCTCTCGGTCTACACCGAAGTCCTGCAAGACACCATGCTCGACTTCTTCGACGGTGGCAACCTGAACTTTGCTTCGGCCTGTTCGCTGTCCCTTTCGGAAACCCCCGGGTTCCCACGCTTCTTCGACAACTGGGACAAGTATGCCGACAAGTGCATCCTGCGCCCCCTGTCGATCTCCAACGCCCCCGAGCCGATCCGTCGTCTCGGCGTCATCGCCATGAACACCCCGGTGGAATTCGACATGTACGCCCACGCCAACTCGACCCTGGTCGGCGGCACCCGGATGATCAACGGCCTCGGCGGTTCGGGCGACTACCTGCGCAACGGCTTCCTGAAAATCATGCACTCGCCGTCGACGCGGCCGAGCAAGACCGACCCGCTCGGCATTACCTGCGTCGTGCCGAAGGCCCCGCATATCGACCACACCGAGCATGACCTCGACGTGCTGGTCACCGAGCAGGGTCTCGCCGACCTGCGCGGCGTGGCGCCGAAAGATCGCGCCAAGCTAATCATTGAAAAGTGTGCCCATCCGGAGTACAAGCCGATTTTGATGGACTACTTCGAGATGGCCGCCAAGGACTGCCTCGAGCGCGGCGTTGGTCACGAACCGCAGCTGTTCGACCGGGCCTTCAAGATGCAGCAGAACCTGGCCGTCAACGGCACCATGCGCGTCAACAACTGGGATATCAAAGTGGACCTCTGCGAATAAATTCCACTGCGATTCCATGTTTGGCTTCTGGCCCCTCCGGTTCTCCGGAGGGGCTTTTTTTGTGTGTACCGGCGGGTCCGGCAAAGACTTGCTCAAAATCCGGGTTAACGCAGAGTCGCTGAGACGCAGAGAAAGTCCAACCCAAAGTAATTGAAGTTATCTTTATGCCCTCAACGACTCTGCGTTTCATGATCCGGGTTTTAATGTTCAGGGTTGGACGCCCCACTTTGCCACACATTCCACACCCTAAAGGTGTAGCGCGCCCCACCTAACGCTCCTTGACCATGGCCGGGAAAACCTCTGATTTTGAGGCATTTTTGCTCTCCCCTATCCAAGGACAAAAGACATAAGTTCTTGTTTTTGTTGTTTTTTAATTCCCCCAAAAGCCACATTCCCCATTCCTGGCAACCTATTTCTCCTCTGGTAAAATTAAATGGCACGCCCCATGTAACTAGTTTCTGGCAAAGGCGTTCCATACCGAAGAGGGAACCAATGGGCAGATCGAGAACATACGACAGCCAGAATCAGCACAACAAGCAAATGGATGGCTTTACCATTCGTACAATCGTTTGCTGCATTGTCCTGGCGCTGCTGTTCGCCACCTTCCTGATATCGGCCGCCAACGCCGCCAGCACTTCGCTCCGGGTCACGGCGCGCATCCTGCCCTGGATGGACCTTTCGGCGGTGCCGCGGGTGGCTTCCTATCAGGTGGATGCCGAGGATATCGAACGCGGCTATGTCGAGCTGCCCAACTCACTGACCATCCGCATGGCCACCAACATTGGCTCCGAAGTCGACCTGAGCCTCGACAACTTCGGCCCGGGCCGGGTCCTGGTCGCCAACGGCAATTTCCCGGGTTCCGACCTGATCCGCATGGACCAATTGTCGAGCAGCGTTCCCGTCAGCCGCAATTTCGACCTGCGGGTCATGCTGCCGCCGGGCATCGAACAGGGCGGTTACCCTCTGCAATTGAACGTGTCTGCGGTGAACATATAAACAGGAGTTACGACATCCAGGATTGATTTACCAAATGACGTGCAGTGACGTTTTTTGGCGATACCTGTTA
>DATFJP010000182.1:0-3519 GCA_035269105.1 Desulfuromonadales bacterium | reverse complement strand
GCCCTGGTGCGCTCGACGGCTTGAAAAATCTTCTTGGTGGAATCGGCCAGTTCGACCTCTGATGGGTGGAACATTGTGTACTGGGCATCCGGCCCGATCTGCTCACCATAGTGGAGCAACTCGAAGATGGTGATATCCCCCAAAAGCCAATCGTGAGACCTGGCCATCGTCTGGATTTCTTTTTCTCCCTCGGAGAGGGCAACATAAAGGGAACCCTCCCCACGTCGGGCTCCCTCGAGCAGAAACTGCATCGCCAGAGTCGTTTTCCCGGTGCCCGCCGCGCCTTCCACGAGAAAAATGCTGTTCGAGGCGAATCCGCCCAACAAAATTTCGTCAAGGCCTGAAATGCCGCTGCTCACGATCAGGTTTTCCGCGTTTTCCTGCTGCATAAAATGCCCTCTGCAGTAAATTTTCACTGAAGTTAGATTGCTGGAAAAATTCAACCCCTCGCCGCCTCGGCTCTGGAGAGAGCCGCTGTTTTCGACAACGGCATCGATCAGGGCCAATTGCCATGTCCTTCTTCATCCCCGCGATGAAATTGGCGTTTTCTCCTTCTACTCGCTGATTCCCTCCAACATTCCATGCCCCTGTAGCATAATCGGGACATGTGGAAAAGCAAATAGCAGAGCCCGTTTAATGAATTTGTTTACCCGTCTGGGAGCTCTTTGCAACAGGATCAAATTCTTTCATATTTGCCCCTTGACTTCAGATATCCCGATTGACCTGCGTATTATACCCGCTTTCCATTTTATTAAAACCGGCCATGATTAACAGCATGCCTTTTTGACGAAACAGGGCGGATTCACAGCGCACTCTTATTTGAAAACAATCCTGTGATGGCTTTCTGGAAATGCCTGCTTCTGCAAGAAAATACCCGCCACCCAAAAGCCCACCACTTTAGTTATCAATTGGTGCTATAGTGAAGAAGTGCACGCTCCCCACTTTTCACTGCACAGGCTTCAGAAGACTTTTAAGCTCACCCTCAAAGAAAACAGGAAAGTGGTGTTGTCCGCCAGAGGGTTAAACCGTTTGAACCTTTTTCATAAGGCAAGGCAAGATTTATTGCTCGAAAAATCTTTCAACCGACACCCAGGGAGTGGGCTCAAAAAGAAAGGAAGAATATGACCATATTAGCTGTCGTGCAAAAAACGCCATCTTTTCTGAATAAAGCAAAATGCATAGAAACTGCCGTTGACGCCATTGCAGAAGCATCCTCCGGTGGTGCGAACATCGTCATATTCACTGAAGCTTTCATTCCAGGATATCCGTCATGGATCTGGCGTCTCAGGCCAGGTGGAGATTGGGTCCTGTCAGAGGGGCTCTACGAGCGCTTATTGAACAACGCAGTCAATTTGGCGACCGAAGACCTGGCCCCACTTTATGAGGCGGCCCAGAAACACAGGATCACCGTCGTTTGCGGCATAGAAGAAAGAGACAACCAACTCAGCCAAGCAACTCTGTACAATACCGTCATTGTTATCAGTGCCGATGGCGAGCTTGTTAACAGGCATCGAAAACTGATGCCGACCAATCCCGAAAGAATGGTGTGGGGGTTCGGGGATGCTTCCGGATTGAAAGTCGTTGAAACTCCTGCTGGACGAATAGGCACTTTATTGTGCTGGGAAAACTATATGCCGTTGGCAAGGTATGCCATCTATTCTCAGGGGGTGGAGATTTATATCGCGCCAACCTACGACAGCGGAGACAAGTGGACAGGCACCTTGCAACACATTGCCCGTGAAGGGCGCTGCTGGGTGGTCGGCTGCGGCAACCTCATGCATAGCCGAGACCTGCCGGCTGATTTGCCGGAGAAGGGCACAATGTTCCCGGACGATGACGAGTGGATCAACCCTGGAGACTCTGTTGTCATTTCCCCCGACGGTGAAATTGCGGCGGGACCTCTGTGTAAAGAAGCAGGGATTCTGTTTTGCGAGATTGACTTGCGGAAAATCGGTCTTGCAAAAAGGACATTGGATGTGGTTGGGCACTATTCCCGCCCTGACATCTTTACTCTCCATGTGAACCGCCGTACTCAGTCACCCGTGCAGTTTGACGACTTATGAAGATCAGGGGGCCCGGCCCCCTGGAGGAGACAGACCGATGAGCCAACCTGTAACGTATAAAGGCCGCTGCTTCTGCGGCGCTGTTGAGTTTATTGTAAGTGGGGCTCCAGAAGCTATGGCCTACTGTCATTGCCAATCGTGCCGACAATGGTCGGCCGGTCCGGTCAACGCTTTCACCTTGTGGCAACCGGCTTGTTTTACAGTGACCAAAGGCGCCAACCAAATTGCGGCATATGACAAAACAGCCGCCACCGACAATCAGGTCGGATCAAGCAATCGGCGCTGGTGCAAGACCTGTGGTGGTCATGTTTACATCGATCACCCGGGAATGGGTGTTGTTGATGTGCCAACCGCCTTGATTGAAGGATTCAGTTTCGAACCTGGCTTTCACGTGCATTACCAGGAGACGGTCCATCCGATGAAAGATGGCTTACCAAAATTCAGGGATCTCCCAGGTGCTGCGGGAGGTTCCGGGGAGGAGATGCCGGAATAACCGCGCTATGTCCCTGCAGAAAGCTCCTGTTGCGGCAAAGGTTCGGAGTATGTACGCATCAGACTCCTAGCCTCGGTAAAAGGCATAAATCATCAGGAAGGCCAGGAAAAGCCCGCCCAGCACCCAGCCGCAGCCACATGCCTTGAGCAGGAAATCGTAAACCACCCCGGTGCTCTTTTTCACACGATACTGTTCGGTTATCCCTTCTGTCTGATACCTTTGCCACTGCGCACCCCGTTCGGTGACGAAGTCCTGCTTGCTGATTTCACCGTTGAAAATGATGAAGTCCATGGGAAACTTTTCCGGACGGCCATGGGTATTGAAGAAATGGACCGTGAAAATGAAGCCGGTGGCCAACAGCGCTTCGTCGGAATGGATGATAGCGGCAATGTTCAGCCACCAGCCGCCGATGGCGCTACGGAGCAGGCACGGTCTCGGCGGAGCCCTGACCGGAAGCGGCGAAGACGGCCGCCAGGGCCAGAAAACCAATGAACAGAAACCGCATGAAAGTCTCCTCCCAGTAAATTCTGTCGACAGACGCCTGCCCCGCTTCACATCTTCACCGTTTCATCCCGGGTTCTGCAGCCAGGCGAAGACGGCCGAGAGAATGACGATCATCAGGGCGCTGATATCTGCCAGCAGGCGGGCCAGGCGACGACGCATGTCTTGCTCCTCCTTTCCCGATTCTCAGACCCAATCGTAGAGTTCCACATGGACATCCCCGGCTGAAATGCCGAGTTGGTGCAGGGCGCTCTGGGTCGCTTCCATCATCGGCACCGGCCCGTCGACGAAGTAACAGCGCTTGATGCGCTCCTGCGGCAGGTGCCGGGCCAGAAGCTCCGGCGTGATCCATCCTGTTTCTCCCTGCCAGTCCGATGGCGGTTCTTCCAGGATCACGATGGTTTCCAGATCGATCCTCTCGGCCAGGGTTTCGAGTTCCTCGCGAAAGGTCAGTCCTTCCCA
>DATFJP010000181.1:0-10536 GCA_035269105.1 Desulfuromonadales bacterium | reverse complement strand
TTTCCGATGCGCATCAACAATGATTTCCCGTAGGGGCGGGGTTTCCCCGCCCATCGATGCCGCCAATGAACCAGGGCGGCGTTACAACCAGGGCCGCGTCACGAACCAGGGCGGCGTCACAACCAGGGCGGGGGAACCCCGCCCCTACATGGCCGGTTTATTCCGACACCCTTGTTGCGTCCCGCCAGGCCTGCTCGACGAAAGCTGTATAGGCTTTGCGGAAAGCGGCGGTGTCAAACCGGCGGGCGTTCTCCCGGCAGGCCTGCGCTGAAAAGGTTGCTTGCCGGCTTTCGAACTCGCGCACGGCCTCGATCAGGCTGGCGGCAGACTGTTCGGCGAAAAACAGCCCAGTGTCTTCACGGACAATTTCCAGAGAGCCACCCTGGCCGAAAGCGATGACCGGCGTACCGGCAGCCTGGGCCTCCACCGTAATCATGCCGAAGTCTTCCAGGGAGGCAAAGACAAAAGCTCGCGCCTTTTGCAGGCAGTCGGCGAGTTCTGACGTCGCCAGATGGCCGCGGACGGTGATGTTCGGGCCGGCCTGCCGCTGTATCTCGGGCAGCAGGGGACCGTCGCCGACCACGACCAGCTTTTTGTCGGGCAACCGGTTGAACGCCTCGACGATCAGTTCGACCTTCTTCTGCGAGACCAGCCGCGAAGCGGTGACATAGAAATCACCTCTGGGCTGGTGACCCATGAACTGTTCGACGTCCACCGGCGGATAGATCACGGCGGCCTGCCGGTCATAACAGCGTCGGATGCGCTCGGCGATGAACGCCGAATTGGCGATGAAATGGTCGACGCCGCCGGTCCGGCGATCCCAGCGCCGCAGGGAGCGAAACAGCGAGCGGGCGAGAACGGCCTGCAGGCCGCCGATCCGATTGGCGGCCAGGTAGTCCTGCTGCATGTCCCAGATGTAGCGCATGGGCGTGTGGCAGTAGCAGACATGCAGCTGGCCGGGGCGGGTCCGGACGCCTTTGGCCACGCAGTGGGAGCTGGACAGGACCAGGTCATAGTCCGTCAGGTCGAACTGCTCGATCGCGCGGGGCATGAGCGGCAGGTAGCGCCGGAAATGCCGGCGGGCGAAGGGCAGCCTCTGGATCATGCTGGTCTGGATCCGGTGGCGATCAAAGGGCTGCCGCTGGCCGCCGGTCATGAAATCAACAACGACAAACAGGTCGGCGCCGGGGTAAAGGTCCAGAATCTGCTCGAGAACCTTTTCCGAGCCGCCGCAGGTCGCCAGCCATTCATGGATGACGGCAACCTTCATGGCCCTGCCAGCTCTTTGAACAGCGCAAGATGCTCGGCGGCGGAACGATCCCAGCTGAACCGCGCCGCCTGGGTCAGGCCGCGGGCGGCGTGCTGGTGCCGCAGCTGCGGGTCGCCGATGAAAGCGAGGATGGCGCTGCGGATCGCCTCGACGTCTTCCGGATCGACGTAACAGGCGGCTTCGCCGCAGACTTCCGGCAGCGAGGATACGTTGGAGGCGATGACCGGCGTGCCGCAGGCCATGGCTTCCAGGGGGGGCAGACCGAAGCCTTCATAAAATGAGGGGTAGACGAAGCAGAGCGCCTCCCGGTAATAATCAGCCAGCTGCTGGTCGGAGACATAGCCGAGGTAACGGACATCGCCGTCCATCTGGTCGATGAGCTGGAAGATCTCCCGGTTTTTCCAGCCGGCCGCCCCAATCAGCAGCAGGGGATGCTGGCGGCGGATCTCCGGCGCGATGCCGGCATAGGCGCGCAGCAGGCCGAGCAGGTTTTTACGGGGTTCGATGTTACCCACCGACAGCAGATAGTTGCGCGGCCGCTCTTCGCCAGGCGGTGCATACAGGCGGTGATCATAACCGTTGTGGATCACCTGGATGCGGTCGGCCAGATGGGGCAGCCGCTCTATGAGTTCACCTCTGACGTAATGGGAAACGGTAATGATGCGGTCGGCGGCTTCGATGCCGGGATAAAAATGCTTCCGGAAATACTCGACCCGCTCCCGCGGATGGAATGGGGCGTGAATTTCCCAGGAGAAATCGTGGACGGTGACCGCCACCCGCCGAGCCCTGACCCCCGGCAGGGGGATGAAATTGGGCTGCCAGTGCAGATCCCAGGACCCCAGCCGTGAGGCCAGGGAGGACAGGCGCCGCGCCACCGATTTGAATCGCTTGAAGCGACCGGCCCGCCCTTTCAACCGACTGAGGGCGGAGGAGGCGGCGGCATCCTGCTTGCGGCGGGACAGATAGCCGTAATAGTACCAGATGCGGAAAACATCATCAGGCAAACGAGCGCAGACTTCATGGCTGTAGCGGCCGACACCGGAGACCTGGCCCAGCAACGGGAGACCGTCGATCAACAGGCTGTTACGCATCAGTCCCCCACATGGACATCGACCGCCACCGGCAGCCAGGCCAGGCCCGCAAACTCGGCCTTGCTGACATTGACCACCTTGAACACCACCGCCCTGTCAAGCCACTGGTAATTGCCGGCCACGTGGGAATAGTCGCAATGGGCGGCAACGGTTATGGCATAGGAGCCGATGCCCAGGTTGACCGGGAAGCGGTAGCGGTAGGTCAGAATGGACTGCTGCCTGACATCATGGACGACCCGGTCGAGATAAAAGCTGTTGGTGCCATAAACATCCAGACCCAGCCGGTCCCGGATCATGAAGCCCACCACCAGTTCGGAGACGTCCGAAACGGCGCGCAGACGGATGGTCAGCAGGGCCTCCTGGCCGACCCGGGCCGTATCCAGAGGGTTGCCGTCAGAGTCCGAAAGCACCACCTGGTCGATGACCACCTCGCCGGAACCGGAGACGGTCTGGGTCTTGCCGTCGGCCAGGATTTTCTGATCGATGCGGCGGTTGTCCTTGTCGGCGATCAGGGCATTGTAATAATCCATGACCTCCTCGGGTGGCCCGTCCCTGAGCACCCGCCCGGCATCCAGCAGCAGAGCCCGGCTGCAGATGCCCTGTATGGCTGCCCGATCGTGGGAAACGATCAGCAGGGTGGTGCCTTCTTTCTGGAAGTCCCGGATCCGGCTGAAGCTCTTGTGCTGGAAGTAGGCGTCGCCGACACTCAGGGCCTCGTCGATAACCAGGACTTCGGGCCGGTACATGGTGGCGACGGCAAAGGCCACCCGCATCTGCATGCCGCTGCTGTAGGTGCGCACCGGTTGATCGAAATAGTCGCCGATTTCAGCGAAGGCGGCGACCGTGTCGATAACCCGGTCGATCTGCTCCCGGGAAAAACCCATCAGCCCGGCCGAATGATAGACGTTCTGGCGGCCGGTCAAGTCGGGGTGAAAGCCCATGCCCAGTTCGAGGATCGCCGAAATCCGGCCGGCAATCCGGATTTCGCCGCCGGTGGCCTTGAGGGTGCCGCAAATGATCTTCAGGAGAGTGCTTTTGCCCGCCCCGTTCTGGCCGACGATGCCGACCGTCTCCCCCGGCTGCACCGAGAAGCTGACGTCGTCGAGGACATGCTGTTCTTCCCTGGGGCGGGCCGGATAACCGAACCAGGAGGCGACCCGTAACAATTCACTCCGGTAGGTCCGATAGGATTTACTGATATGGGCGACCTGCAAAAGTGGCGGCGAACCGGAGGGATGCGGGTTCCGTGCTGCTGTGTCTGCGGGTGCTGAGCTTTCAGGTTGCCTCATTGCGGGTTCTTCCAGGATGTTTTCTGTTCAGCAAGGAGCAGCATCAGGAGCGATCCCTTCCGTCCATGCGTCCCCTCTTTGTTAAAGGGGGAGGATTCAGGGGCTGCTCCCTTCGCCTTTACGTCCCCCCCTTTAAAAAGGGGGCCAGGGGGGTTATTCCCTCCCCAACTCAGTCATAACGCATCGGCCATATCCTCGCTGCCGCGTTTGTACATAACATAGGCAATCGCCGGCAAAATGATCGCCAGACTGAGCGGATAAACCAGACTGACGAGGTCCGGAGTTTGCCGGTAAAGCAAAATATCCTGAAAACCGACCACCAGCACGGCAATCGGATTGAGAAACAGCAGGTGCCGGTAAGACTCGGGAATAATCTCGTGCATGTAGACGACCGGGGTCAGCCAGAACCAGAACTGCAGCACAATGGTCATGACCTGGAAAATATCCCGAATGAACACGTTGAGAATCGCCAGGAACAAGCCCAGTCCCGCGGCAATCCCAAGAGTCATGAAAATCATCAGCGGCAGCCACAAAATGGCCAGATTGGGAAAATGGCCGAGCAGACCGAAGACCACCAGCATGGCGGCAAACAACAGGACGTTGTTGACCAGGGCACTGCCCATGACGACCAACGGCAGGGTGATTTTCGGAAAGGACAGTTTCTGGATCAGGTTGCCATTTTCGACGAAGATGTTGACGCTGCGATTCAGGACCTCGGCGAACAGGTTCCAGCCAAGCATGCCCGACATCAGGTAGAGGGCATAGGCAAAGCGGTTATCGATGCCCGGCAGTTTCGCCGAGAGCACCGCCGACAAGACCACGGCATAGATAGCCACCTGCGCCAGTGGATGCAGAATCATCCAGAAACCGCCAAGCTTGCTTCGGGCAAAACGGGAACGGAATTCGGTCTTGATCGAACTGAGGATGAAATACCGATATTGCCAGATGGTCTGGAGCATGAGTTTTTATGGAGAGGCTGGAGGCTGAGGGCTTAAGCCTCCAGCCTTCAAGCCTTCAGCCTCCAGCCTTTCAATTCCCCACCGCGAAATCGAGATGGGCTCTGGCCACCTGGAGAGCGTGGTAGGAATCGATCTGATTGATCTGGGCCTCGGTCAACAGGATCTGCGTATCGAGCAGGTCCCGCAGAGAGCTGACGCCGAGCTTGACCGAATGCCTGGTCAGGTCATAGGCCTCGCGGGCCTGCTTCAGGGTGTCTTCCGCTGTCTCCAGACGCGCGTAACCTTCGTTCAACTGTTCGAAGCGGCTCTTGATTTCGGTGGTAATGCCGTTGCGCTGCTGGATCAGGATATTTTCCAAACGGCTGATGGCCGCCTGCTGCCGGCGCCAGGCAAAAATATTCCGGCCCCCCTGGAAAGGGCTGATACTGACATTGAACATGACGGTGTAGTAATCACGCACGTCATCGGTGAGGCTCTCCGTTTCGTAATCGCGCTGGAAATCGTTCCAACTGGCATCGACACGGGCTTGCGGCAGGTTTCGAGCCAGAATGGTTCGCGCTTCCTGGTGCGCCATCTTGATGTTGAGCGTGCCCAGTTCGAGTTCCAGACGCCGTGCCAGGCCAAGGTCGACGCAGGCCGGCACTGTCTGGCAGGGTTCAATGGCTTGTTCGTCCAGGCTGCCTTCGATTTCCGGAGTGAAGCCGCTTTCCATGCCGAGCATTTCCTCCAGCCTGGCCATGGCGGTGGCCAGAGCGGCCTTGGCGGAAATCACTGCCTGGCGGGCATTGCTCAGTTCGACCTGGACCTCGAGCAGCCGGATCCGGGGAGCCAGGGATTTTTCGACCCAGGCCTGAGCAATCTCCTGCTGGTTGCGGAGGCGCTCCACCGATTCGGTTCTTTTTTCGACCAGGGCCTGCGCCCGCAGCAGATCATAGAAGCCGATCTTGACGTCGCGCCGCAGCTCGGCGCGGATCAACAGCAGCTCAAGCTCGCGGAAGCTCTCGTTCTGACGGGCCCGCTTGAGGCCGGCCAGACCGCGGAAGCCGGCGAACACCGGCTGGGACAGGCGGGCCACGAGGCGATCGCTCCGCTGGTCGAAATAATCGTTTTCCGTGCCCTGGCCGGAGCTGTTGAGAATTCGGTTGTGGTCGTAACTGACCGATACCGAAGGCAGGAAGGCTCCCCAGGCTTCGCCCACTCCTTCCCGGGCTTCCTGGACGGCATACTGATAAGCCTTGATTTCCGGGTTGGCGACCATGGCCCGCTGGATGCACTGGTCCAGGCTCAGGGAGATGGCCCCGGCACCCGCAGGCAGCAGGATCAGCAAACAGACAGCAAAAATCGCGCGCTTCACCACATTCATCATTCTCGCACCAGATTGGTTTGGAATTGAAGATTCAAGGGTGTCCCGGGACCGGCTGCGGAAGCGGCACCGCGTCAATTTTCCCGCAGGGCCTTGTCGGCATTGGCGACAATCGGTTCCACAAGATAATCGAGAACCGTACGCGGGTCGGTCTGGATGAAGACCGTTGCCGGCATGCCGGCGGTCAGGTAGAGTTCATTCTGTTCGAGCTGTTCGCGGCTCAACTCGACCTGGACGACATACTGGGGCATTTCCCCATAGGCGGTTTCCTTGAGCAAGCGGTCGGCGGAGACATAGACGACCTCGCCGGCGATCTTGGGCGTGGTCCGCTGATCGAAGGCCATCAATTGAACATCGGCCGCCTGTCCCTTGTAGACATGCGTGATGTCCTTGACCTGGATCTGGCACTCGACGATCAGGGGGTTGTCCTCGGGAACGATATCGAGCAGCGGCTGGCCGGGCGAGATCACCGCCCCCTCCGAATGGACGGCCAGGGCGACCACTTCGCCGCTGACCGGAGCCTCGATGGCCAACCGCTTCTGGGCATCGAGACGGGGCATCAGCTGCTGGCGGAGATCGAACAGCTTCTGCTGCACTTCGGTCAATTGGGCGGTCACTTCCTTCTGCATTTCCGTCTTGATGGATTCGATGCGCAGTTCGTACTCGGCCATCCGGCCCCGGACTTCGGCGATGGAGCTGCGCAGCTGCCCCTTGGAGCCCAGGCGTTCGGCCAGGGCCCGTCGCAGGGAGAGCACCGCCGTCTTGTCAATGTAATTTTCCGCCAGGAGTTCTTCCTTGGCGTTCAGTTCTTCCTGAAGCGCGGCAATGATCTGTTCTTCGGCCTGGATCCGCTCCTGGAGACCGGCGATATTTTCGCCCATCTGTTCGATCTGCTTGCGCAGCAGACCAACCTGGTCAAGCATCGATTGGTGACGTGAGGCAAAGACCTTCTCCTCGGCATTTTTCAGATCAAGGTATTCCGCTTCGGAGATCACCGGCATCCGTTCCGGCCAGTCCACCCGGGGCTGACCGATGCGCTCCGCCTCCAGCCGGGCCTCGGCAAGGCTGAGGGCGGCAAGTTGCAGCTGGAGCTGTTCCACGGCCGCGCTGACCCGGGTCTCATCGAGAATGATCAGCGGTTCGCCGCGCTCGACATGGTCGCCGTTGCGGACCAGAATCTGGCGGACAATGCCGCCTTCCAGATGCTGGACGGTTTTCCGTTCGGTATCCACCCGCACTTCCCCCTGGGCAATGACCGCACCGGTGATTTCCGCCGTGGCCGCCCAGATGCCGCCGAAACCGAAGAAAATGCCAACGATGATCAGCCCGCCCGTGATAATCCGGCGGCCGTCGGCGAAGCCGATATTCAGTTTGGGCGGCGGCGTGGTTTCATCCAGCAGTTGGGCATATTCCTCTTTACTGACCCGGTGCCGAGAGAAAATTCTTTTAAAAAAACCGGGTTTCTTATCCTGATTGTCGGTCATGAGCGCATTTTCCTATGAATTGATCGGGGAGGCCCCCCTCAGCTGCGGTGAGCATTCCTTCCGCCCATCAGGCCGTTTGCACCGCTGCGGCCGGCGAACCGGCCTGTCGCTGCTGCATGAGTGTTTTGAAAATCTGGTCCCGGTCGCCGAACATGGCGGCCTGGCCTTCCTTGAGCACCAGGACCTTGTCAACGCTGGCCAGCAGGCTGGGTTTGTGGGAGACCACGATCAGGGTCGTGCCCGCTTCCTTGAGATTTTTCCAGGATTCGAGCAGGGCTTTTTCGCCTTCGTCATCCAGGTTGGAATCCGGCTCGTCGAGCACCACCAGTTTAGGGTTATCGTACAGGGCACGGGCCAGACCGATGCGCTGCCGCTGCCCGCCGGAAAGCACGACGCCCCCTTCACCAACGCGGGTGTCATAGCCCTGGGGCATCTGCAGGACCAGCTCGTGGACCCCGGCCATTCTGGCCGCGGCGATGACCTTTTCCGAATCGACCTCGCCCAGCCGGGCAATATTCTCGGCAATGCTCACGGCAAACAGCTCGACTTCCTGAGGCAGGTAGCCAAGGTACGGGCCGAGTTTCTCCGGATCCCAGTTGCTGATATCAGCACCGTCCAGGCGGACATGCCCGGCGGTAGGCGGCCAGATGCCGAGCAGCAGGCGGCAGAGGGTGGTCTTGCCGGCACCGGAAGGGCCGATCAGGCCCATGGACTCGCCAGCCTGGAGGCTGAAACCGATGTCGCGCAGAATGAAATTGTCGCCCATGCGCAGGGTGACGCCCTCGGTGGCGATCTGCCCGGTCGGTTCCGGCAGGTCCATCTTTTCCTCTTCGGACCTTTCCTTGAACAGCCCATCGAGACGGTGCCAGGCACCGCGCGCTTCGACCATGCTCTTCCAACTGCCGATGCCCATCTGCACCGGCGCCAGGGCGCGGCCCATGATGATCGAGGAAGCGATCATGATCCCCGGCGTGGCGTTGCCCTGCAGAGTCAGGTAGGCACCGACGCCGTAAATGAAGACCTGCATGGACTGGCGCAACCAGCTGGACAGGGACTGGACTGTCCCCGAGTGCCTGCTGGCCTGAGTCTGCAGCTTGGTCATGCTGTCGTTGAGTTCGTCCCAGCGGGAGGTGATTCCCCTGAGCATGCCCATGCTGGCCACCGAATGGGAATTGCGCTGCGCGGCGTTCACCAGATTGCCGATGTAGTTGTTGACCTGATTGGCCGATTCGAGGGGCTTGCGGGTCAGGAACTCGTTGAGCACCGCGAAGATGACCAGCAGGACCGCACCGCCGGTGGCGATCATGCCCAGCACCGGATGAAACAGGTAGATGACCGCCAGGAAAATCGGCGTCCAGGGGATATCGAACAGTGTGAAAATGGCATTGCCGGCGAAGAAGTTGCGGAGGATGTTGACGTCGCGCAAATTGGCCTTCGTCGAGCCGGGACCGGCCACGGCGGATTTTTTCAGAACTTCACTGAGCACCGTATTGCTCAAGGCCTGGTCGATAGCCACCCCGCAGCGGACCAGCAGTCGCGAACGGACGAATTCCAGCAGTGCCATGACGATCAGGGCGACCACCGCGCCGATGGTAATGGCGTACAGGGTCGGCATGCTGTAGCTGGAGAGGACCCGGTCGTAAATCGCCATCATGTAAATCGGGAAGGTGAGCTGCAGGATATTGATAAACATACTGAAGAAGGCGCCGAAGACCAGGTAGGGGCGCCATTCTTTGAAAAACCGTTTCATGGAGAGAGCTCCTCGTTAATCCGGCAGAAAACTGAACTTGATATCTTTGCAAATCGCTTCCGGCTTAGTCAAGGAATTATTCCAGCATTCGAAAAAAGTAGGGGCGGGGTCTCCCCGCCCTGCTTGGTCGTCAGAACCGACAGGCAGGGGCGGGGCAACCCCGCCCCTACACGTCCCATTGTTGGATAAGGTTTTTGGCGGTGTGTATTGGTTTCCTTTGTGCGCACTTCAAGGAGATGCGGCAGCGGCGAGGAAATACGGGTTTTTCAGGTTCTGCTTGTTGTAGCGCAAGGGGCTGCCGGCGAAGGTCCGGACCCACCCGCCGGCGGCCTCGACCACGGCCTGGCCGGCGGCGATATCCCATTCCATGGTGGGGCCGAAACGGGGATAGAGGTCGGCCCGGCCTTCGGCCAGGGTGCACAGCTTGAGGGAACTGCCCACGGCAATCGTTTCGGCGACATTGAGGGTCTGAAGATAAGCATCCAGCTCCGGTGAGGGATGGGAACGGCTGACCACCACGGTCAGGCCCTGGCCAGGCGCCTGCGGCCGGACCATGATCCGACGTGGCGGAGCGCCTTTCTCCTGCAGCCAGGCCCCCGCGCCGACTTCGCCCCAGTAGGTCTTCTGCTGCGCCGGCACATGGACCATGCCGAAGCGAACCCGATGGCCTGCCACCAGGGCGATATTGACGGTGAATTCGCCGTTGCGATTGATGAATTCCTTGGTGCCGTCGAGGGGATCCACCAGCCAGAATTCCTGCCAGGAGCGACGGGTCTCGAAATCGATATCCGCGCCTTCCTCGGAGAGCACCGGGATGCCCGTGAAATGCTCCTCCAGCCGGCGGACAATGATGTCGTGCGCGGCCCGATCGGCCTCGGTCAGAGGAGACTGATCCTGCTTGGTTTCGACCTGGATCTCGCCGCTGTATATCTCCATAATGGCGGCGCCGGCTTCATGGCAGATCTTTAGCAGGGTTTCGATATCAATATGCAAAATATTGCCTCTCCTGTTTGCAAAAGCCGCGTCCGGATCCTTTCATGAAAAAGCCCCCGGCAGCCGGCCATTGCCCGTTGTTTGCCGTTTTGCTATTCCCGACCTGCGCGAATCAACGAACTTCTTGACCAGACCGCGTGCGAGTTGCATCCTGCATGGGGCTCAGCCTGGAAAAAGCTCGGCGTCCCGGCAACAGTGGGCGGCGGCATCTTTCGGCGAGAGGATGGGAGAACCCTCCAGAGGCCACTCGATGCCCAGTTCCGGGTCGTTCCAGTGTACCGCCCGGTCACATTCGGGGGCATAATAGTCGGTGGTTTTATAAATAACTTCAGCGACC
>DATFJP010000180.1:0-2831 GCA_035269105.1 Desulfuromonadales bacterium | reverse complement strand
GCCTGCAGGAAACCGGAGCTGTTCAGGCCTGCTTGAATTTGGCCCAGATCCCTTGCTTACGCAGCAGCATGCGCACTGTATCAGTGGGCTGGGCGCCTTTCTGGAGCCATTCGATGACCCGCTCTTCTTTCAGGTTCATCAAGGGGGGATTGAGTTTAGGATCGTACTGACCGAGGTTTTCGATGAAACGCCCGTCGCGCGGGAAACGCTCATCGGCGACCACGACCTGGTAGAAAGGTTTCTTCTTGGCGCCGCCGCGGGCCAGTCTGATTTTTACAGCCATCGTTTTTACTTCCTCCTCTAAACGCTTTTCTCATCCAATGAGATTCAGGGTGTGTTCCTTGAAGTAGTCAAAAGGGGAGCCCGCCGCTGCGTCCCATCATGCCGCGCAGCCCTTTCGGTCCCATTTTCTGCATTTTCTTCATCATCTTCTGGGCTTCTGTGAAGCGCTTCAACAGCTGGTTGACGTCCTGGACCCGGGTGCCGCTGCCCTGAGCGATGCGCATCCGCCTGGAACCATTGAGAATTTTATGGTTGCGCCTTTCCTGAGCCGTCATCGAATTGATGATTGCCTCGATCTTTTTCAGTTCCTCTTCGGGCATCTGGGCGCCCTGCATCTGCTTGAGAGCCTTGCCGGCGCCGGGAATCATCGACAGCAGAGAATCCACAGAGCCCATCTTCTTGATCGTCTTCAACTGGTCACGGAATGTTTCCAGGGTAAAGCCATCCTCACGCAGCTGCTTCTCGATGGCAGCAGCATCGTCCTGATCGATGGCCGATTCGGCTTTTTCGATCAGGGAGAGCACATCCCCCATGCCGAGAATCCGCTGGGCCAGACGGTCCGGGTGAAAGACCTCGAGGGCATCGAGCTTCTCGCCCATGCCGGCCAGCTTGATCGGCTTGCCGGTCACTGCGCGGATCGATAGCGCCGCACCGCCGCGGGCATCGCCGTCGAGTTTGGTCAGTACCACCCCGGTCAGGCCGAGCCTCTCATCGAAGGCGGTGGCGACATTGACCGCGTCCTGTCCGGTCATGGCGTCCGCCACCAGCAGGATTTCGCGTGGCTCCAGAGCGGATTTGATCCGCTCGAGCTCCTGCATCAGGGTATCGTCGATGTGCAGCCGCCCCGCCGTATCCAGAATCAGCGTGTCGTAGCCCTGACGATCAGCGTAGGCATGGGCCGCTCGGCAGATGTCCACCGGATCCTGGTCGGCCGTGCTGTCGAACACGCCGATGTCGAGCTGGCGTCCCAGGGTCTTCAGCTGCTCGATCGCGGCGGGTCGATAGACGTCGGCGGGGACCAGCAGCGGATTGCGCTTTTCGCGGCGCAGTTTGAGTGCAAGTTTGCCGCAGGTGGTGGTTTTGCCCGCCCCCTGCAGGCCGCAGAGCATGAGACTGACCGGTGGCCGGGCCGCCAGATCGAGCTGATTGTCCTCGCCGGCGCCCATCAGGCGTCCCAGCTCGTCCCGCACGATCTTGATCACCTGCTGAGCAGGGGTCAAACTTTGCAGGACATCCTGCCCGACGGCGCGCTCGCGTACCGCCGCCACGAAATCCTTGACGACCTTGAAATTGACGTCCGCTTCCAAAAGGGCCAGACGCACTTCGCGCAGGGCCTGCTGGATATTTTCTTCGGTCAAGCGACCACGGCCACGCAGTTTCTTGAAAACGCCTTCAAGCTTTTCGGAAAGATTGTCGAACATCGTTGCAGGCTAATCTCACTCCGGTCTCTGGAACTTTGTGACAAATGAAGCATTTTAGAGAACCCGTCAAAGGACTGTCAAGGAAAAACGGGCTCAATTCATATGCTCGGTTGGAAGACATCTCCCTCTTTGCGGTAGAGTTCAGCCGGTTCAAGATCGTTTGCCGCCAGCACGGCAAACACATCCCGCCGATGTTCGGGGGCAATCCGGAGGGCCAGTCCGCAGTCGGAAGACAACTGCCGGGGAACGGGAATCAACAAAAACTCGGCACCGGCCTCCTTGAGCAGCTTCTCAGCCTTGAGCACCCGATGAATCGAGTTGAATATCGCCACCAAATCCTTGTCTCTGACCACTGCGAACATTCCTTTCATGCGAAACGGCCGGCATCATGCCATGAATGGCCGTGCCGGGCAAGCGGCTAATCTTCCGCCCGGCCCTGACAGGAAGCTGACAAACAAAGAGTTTTCGTCCGGAAACGGTTTTTTTCCACCCTGGCGGCGTCAATCTGCGGACTTGCTTTGTGCGGCGTACCGATGTACGCCTTCGCGCAAGACCTTGATTTTCTTGCCATGACGAAAAAATCCCCGTTTCCAGCTCGAAAACTGCACTGTGTCCATCCGGAGTTTCCGGATGGCCACTAAATAAATCGGCAGCATCAAGTCCATATGCGGCCACGGGGCCTTTGCCTGGGGGATCCCTGGGCAGAAAAGGCCAAAATTATTCCCGGGCGGGATGGGGTGCGGCAACTCAACCATTGCGCTGACCTCTCAAAATGTTATTATAAAATTTCGTTTTATATCTGGATGGTGCCAGGGCTGCTTTATCCCTGAGGCACTTTCCAGAAAGATCAGGTTGAATTCCACCCAACGAAAAGGAGGAAAATGCATGAAAAAGTTGCTGGGACTGTTATTGGTCAGTCTGCTGGTTGCGATGTCTGGCACGGCATTTGCCGCCGACGAAAAACTCTATGTCGGCACAGACACATCCTTTGTTCCTTTTGAATACAAAGGCAAGGATGGCGAATACACAGGCTTTGACATCGATCTCTGGGCGGAGATCGCCAGGCGGATCGGCGTAGAGTATGAACTGAAGCCGATGGATTTCAACGGCCTGATTCCCGGTCTGACC
>DATFJP010000179.1:0-4312 GCA_035269105.1 Desulfuromonadales bacterium | reverse complement strand
GATGCCGGAACCGGCCGTCGGCGGATAGACGTTCGACGAAACCGGATCACCGTTGGCGTCGGTGGTACAGCCCCACTTCTGGGGATAGATGTTTGGCTCCTCTGTGGGGACCTCGCCGTCCATGACCCAAGGCTGGTACTTCGCCCCGGAGGCCTCATGCAGCGTGGCCCGGCTGTTGTCAATGATGATCAGAACATTGGGCTTCGCCGAACTGGTCGGCACTCCGGCGTAGATGCTGGCATCGCCCAGGTACTCGTCTGAGCCGGCGAAGGCTTGGGTTGCGCAGAACAGCAAGCCGCAGGTCAGCAGAGAAAGGCTCTTAATGGGGGATTTCATGGTTATCCTCCTCCCGAGGTCCGGAAAATGGTGTCATCGTCGAGCTTGAACAGGCGCACGATGCTGGCATTGATGTGCGAGCGGTCGCCGGTGCCGGTGGCTTCGGCCTCGACCTCGACATGGTAGAGGTTGGCGCCGAAATCGGAGCCGTGAATTTGCTTCATGACCGGCGGCAGGTCCTTTGGGCCCAGGTCCTCGATGGAGCCGGTCCGCAGTTCGCCCTGGGCGTCGCCGGCTTCGACGATTGCCTTATGACTCGCCAGCACGCTCGTGCCGTCGGCGGCGATCGCCTGTTCGGTGCCGGTTTCGTCGGTGCCGGGTGTGTCGTCGGCGAGGATGATGGTATCGCCCTGATTCATGCGCACCAGGATGTCGCGGTTAAGAGCGTATTCCACCGCCCGGTCGGCGGTGTAAAAGGCCTGGCGGGCCGGCATGAAGGTCGCCGAGACGCCAATGTCCCGAGTGGCGACATTCAGGACCACTGCACCGAGAATGCTGAGAATGGCCAGAAAGCCGATGGCGATGATCAGGGCCATGCCCCGCTGCCGGTTGTTGCGGGCTAAGGTCTGGATGGGCATAGACTTTCCTTCCACTGGTTAAAACACATTGCGCAGCATCACCGAGGTCTGCAGCTGCCGCGATTTGGCGCTGCCGAGGACGTCCGGCCCCACCGCGTCGGTCTGCCCGGTGAAGGTGACATCGACCCGGCTGACGCGGCCGGTAGCGGGCGCGTAGGCGAAATTGACCGCGCCCAGATTGCGGGCCAGGATCTGGGTGGTGCTGCCGTCGATGACGCGCTCCAGGGTCTCGTCGGCGGCATTGTAGCGATAACGGATGGTGTGAATGGCGTTCAGGGAACCGGCTTTCACCCGCACGACCACCGTTTCCTCGGAAATGCCGCCGGAAGGGATATCCGAAATAACAAAGGTGCCGGCCGTGCTGTCGGGGTTGGAGATGGTATAAATCGTGCCGCTGTCCAGCTCCGTGGCGGTAATCGGCTCGAACAGGCGGACACTGGAGCCATCTGGGAAATTCTCGACCATGGTCGGTTGGGTCAAAGTCACCGGGTTTGAGGTCGTATTGGAAGCCACCCTGCCGAAGCCGCTGCCCGCCGCCACGGTCCGGATGGTGAAATCGACGGGATCCCGGTCGGTGCCGCTTTCGAAAAAGATCGGTTCGGCGGCTCCGACCAGGAAACCGGCGGTCAGCAGATCCCGGGTCATCTGCTGCACGCCCAGGCGCAGGTTGCTCTGCACGTCGGTGACCTGGGTCTGCACCGCCGTCGAGCGCACCGCCGGAATGAACAGGCTGATGACCGCCATCATGACGACGGAAAAAATCGCCATGACCAGCAGCATTTCCACCAGGGTCATACCCCGGCTGGCGTTCTGTTTGAATCGGCTGAAATCGGTCATGGGCGTCTCCTAGGTGGCCCGTTTCAGGGTCGTGACCTCGACTCTGCGCTGCCGGTTGCCGAGCACGTTCATCAACGCCGCGTCGCTTTCCACCACCACCTGAATCTGGCAGAGGTTGGAAACCCCCTGGTAGGTGGTGGTCACCGAGTAGCTGATATTGTAGGTGCCGGCCCCGGCGACGGTCCTGGTGGGATTGTTGATCCAGGGCTGGTTGTCAACTTCCAGGTTGTCGGCGTTACTGTTGCTGGCATCAAAGGTGGCATCGCCCGAGTCCAGGGCCGCAATCTCTTCAAGGACCTGCTGGGCCAGAGATGAGGCGCCGAGGACGGTGGCATTCTGCGAGTTGGCCTTGGTGGCGGTGATCTGCAGTTCGGCCAGACCAAGCAGGCCGACGGCCAGGATCACCACCGCGACCAGCAGTTCGACCAGGGAAAAACCAGCTTGTGCGGATCTTGTCTGCTGCATGCCTGCCTCCAGATTGGACGTGATCGCTTCGCTACACCTCCTGAAGGCAGCAAAAGGCATACCAAGGGTTAAATTTGTTGCGTCCTGGCTAAGACATTGGTTTTAAGCGGGGATGGGGAAAGGGGCGGGCCGCTCCAAAAGACAATTCGTGCAATTTTTGCATGGCTGCCGCGCAAGTTGTTCACTGACAAGGGGCCGTTAAATCGTTGAATCGTTGAATCGCCTCCTCCTTTATCTCTCCAGCCCGTAGTCCTTGATCTTGTAAATCAGCGAGCGCAGACTGATCTCCAGCATTTTGGCGGCCTGGGTGCGGTTGCCGCCGGTCTCCGCAAGAGCCCGGGCGATATAGTCCCTTTCCAGCTGCTCAACAGCTTTCTTGAGGGACAGGTCCTCGGGCCTCGCCGACGGCGCGGCCGGCATTTCGGCCAGCACCAGGTTGTCGGCATCGATGAGCTGTTCACGGTTGAGGATCAGGTTCTTCTCCAGCAGATTGACCAGTTCCCGCACGTTGCCCGGCCAGGGATGCTTTTGCAGCTTTTCGACCGCGGCCGTCGATAATTCCGGCACCGGTCGTTTGAGCCGGGCGCAGAGCAGCGGCAGGTAATTTTCGATCAGGGTTTCGATATCCTCGGGCCGTTCGCGCAGCGGCGGCAACTCGATAGTCACCACCGCCAGCCGGTAATAAAGGTCCTCCCGGAATCGGCCGCGGGCCACCTGGTCCCGCAGATCGACTGCTGTGGCTGCCAGGATGCGCACGTTGACCGGCCGCGACTGGTTTTCCCCGACCCGCCGCACTTCGCCCTCCTGGAGCGTCCGCAGCAGCTTGGGCTGCAGTTCCAGCGGCAGGTCGGCGATTTCGTCCAGCAGCAGGGTACCGCCGTCGGCGGCCCCGAACAGACCCTCCCGGGCCCGGTCTGCGCCGGTAAAGGCCCCCCGGGCATGACCGAACAGCTCGCTTTCCAAAAGTCCCGCGGCAATCGCGCTGCAGTTGACCGCGAGAAACGGCTGTTGCCGACGGGGACTTTCATTGTGCAGGGCTCGGGCGACCAGTTCCTTGCCGGTCCCGGTCTCACCGGTGATCAGGACCGAGGCGGAAGACGCTGCGGCCTTCTGCACCAGGGCGATGACGGTTGCCATGGCCGGACTCTTGTGGACAATGGCCTCAATGCCTTGCGGTCGTCCCTTGCGCTGAAGGGCGGTTTTGAGATGGACATTCTCCTGACGCAGATTGAAGCGCTCCTCGGCCTTGCGTACCGTCAGGAGGATTTCATCGGGCCGGAAAGGCTTGGAAATGTAATCGTAGGCGCCGAGCTTCATGCAGTCGACCGCGGTATCGATGCTGCCGTAGGCGCTCATCATGACCACGACGCCCGGCAGTTTGCGCGCCATCTTCTCCTTGAGAAAGGCCATGCCGTCCATTTCCGGCATGCGGATGTCGCAAAGAATCAGATCGAAAGTTTCCCCTTCCAGCCGCTGCAGTCCCTGCTGCCCGCTGTTGGCTTCGGAGACGCCATAGCCTTCCCTTTCAAGGACCAGGCGCAGCATGTGGCGCATGGATTCTTCATCGTCGATAATCAGAATGCGTCGGCTGTTTTTATTCATACGGAAATTCCTTCACCAATCTTCAGGTTGCAAAAAGGTGGGTCAGCGACAGATCACTGCCGGCTCAGAGGTTTTGGGCAGCCGGCAGCCAAAGCGTGAAACAGCTGCCGGCGTCGACCCGGGAGACAACTTCGATGCGTCCTCCCGCCTGTTCGACGATACGCTGACAGACCGACAGGCCCAGGCCGGTCCCCTTGCCGGGTTCCTTGGTGGTAAAAAAGGGCTCGAAAACATTGCGCAGGGTTTCGACATTCATGCCGATGCCGTTGTCGGCAAAACAAAGGCCGGTCAATCTTCCCGAGGTTTTCAGCGACAAATCGAGCGTCCCGCCTGCCGGCATGGCGTCCCGGGCATTGAGCAGCAGATTGATGCAGACCTGGAGGAAACCGGCGCGGTTCATCCGGACCTTCGGCGTCTCCGGTGGCAGTTGGTCCCGAACTTCGATGTCCTTCAGCAGGCCTTGGCTGCGGACCAGGTCGACGGCCTCGCGAATG
>DATFJP010000178.1:0-3926 GCA_035269105.1 Desulfuromonadales bacterium | reverse complement strand
TGAATGGATCGCATCCGAACTGGCCTGACGTCCCATCTGCAAAGAAAATACTCCCGCCTGTCCCTCTCCCCGCCATGCGTCGGTCTGCCACCGGACTGCAAATGAATGATCAGGTTGGCGGCACCGACTGATATATGCTCTTGAAGGACGACCGCCAAGGGCAATGCACCGCCTGTCGACAATGCCCGGAATTAACGCTCTCAGTTGGACCGGTCTCTCTGCCGCCCCCTGTCGAAAACGCCGCTTTTGTCCGACTTCCGAACCTCCCTCTCCGCGTGATTGCAACGCCGGTTTTTTCCTATTAAAATAAAACAATATTTTATAAATTATTTCAAAACCCTGTTATAGAAAAATTGAAAGAAGACTGTTTTACGGTTAATTGGCCAACTTAGAGTCGGCGAAAGGACTAAAAAAATACAATTTTATGATAATCCAAGTATTCGTAATTTATTGATAAAAAAGTTTTTTCGAGGATTTTGTAAATTATATGGTTGACAGAAATAAAACACTGCTTTACATTTTGATACACTTGACGCCCAGGGGAAGGGGTCAAGGGGAAATAAAACAATTTTTTCTTTATTTATGAAAACCCCGGATCGTTCGCCATCTGACGGAGCGCCCTTTGTCAATCAGGAAAAAAGACAGTTATTCCATTCAGTCTGTTGACAATGCCCTGGACGTTCTCGAAGCCCTCTGTGAAGAGGGGGATGAAATCCGGGTTTCCCATTTAAGTGAAAGACTCGGCATGACCAAGATGAGCCTTTTCCGCTATCTGGCGACTTTTGAAAACCGCGGGTACGTTGAAAAGGTCAAAGACTCTCATAAGTATCGACTCGGCTTGTCGGCCTACGAAATCGGCCAGAAATTCCTTTCCCGCATGGGGCTTTTACGAAAAGCCAAGCCGGTCATCGAACAATTTGTCCGCAACTGCAACGAGGCGGTTTACCTCGCGGTTGCCCGGGGCAAGGAAGTGCTGCTGCTCGACATGGTGGATACAACACATCAGGTCAGAATCATTCCTCTGGTTGGCAGCAAGTTTCCGATGTCGCAAACGACGGCAGGTCGCGTCATGCTGGCTTTCGGAACTCAGCATCGCAATCTGTTGCCGAAACCTGAATTGGCGGAAATCAGCAGCTCCCTCGCGGTCATTTCCAAACAGGGTGGGGCCTATGATGTCAATGGCTTCGGCGACGGTATCGCCTCGGTTTCCGTGCCTCTTATCGACGGCCAGGGCCTGGTTCAGGGCTGTTTGTGTCTGGTCGGCCCGGATTTCAGGCTGACCGAAGGCCGCGTCGAGGATGAACTTCTGCCCGGCCTGATTGACGCGGGAGTTATTGTTTCGTCGAAAATGGGTTATGTCGGGCATATTTCCAACAAACTGCTATACTAGATCTGTTATTTAAAACCATTGGTTGAAAGGAGGTGTGTCAGGAAGTCAGCTGCGGAATTGGTCCGGCCTGTCTGCGGACCCGGCAAGAAAAACGAGGTTTCTCAGGAAACCGCCCTTTATTTTTAGAGGAGGTATTGATGGACAAGAGCGGAGTCGCCTATTGGAAAGCAGTTCTAACCCTGGTTGGCCAAGTTTTGGTCGTTTGGTTCATAGTCTCCTACGGCTGCGGGATTATGTTTGCCCCGGCCCTCAACAACATCATGTTGGGTGGATATCCTCTGGGCTTCTGGTTTGCCCAGCAGGGATCGATCTATATTTTCGTTGCCCTGATCTTCATCTATGCTTGGCGGATGGGGAAAATCGACGAAAAATTCGACGTTCACGAACAGTAGGAGGAACACTATATGTCACTTCAAGCAATCACTTATCTTGTCGTTGGTCTGACGTTCGCGATCTATATTGGCATCGCCATCTGGTCGCGGGCTGGCAGCACCAGTGATTTCTATGTTGCGGGCGGTGGTGTTCACCCTGTCCTGAACGGTATGGCGACCGGCGCCGACTGGATGTCCGCAGCTTCCTTTATCTCGATGGCCGGCCTGATCGCCGGCATGGGCTATGGCGGCGCCCTGTTCCTGATGGGCTGGACCGGCGGCTACGTTCTGCTCGCCATGTTGCTGGCGCCCTACCTGCGCAAATTCGGCAAATTTACCGTACCGCAGTTTGTCGGCGACCGCTACTACTCGAAGGGGGCCAGCACCGTGGCGGTCATCTGTCTGCTGGCGGCTTCTCTGACCTACATCATCGGCCAGATGACCGGCGTCGGCGTGGCCTTCTCCCGCTTCCTGGGCGTTTCCAACACCCTCGGCGTCTTCATCGGCATGGGCATCGTCTTCATGTACGCGGTGTTCGGCGGCATGAAGGGCATCACCTACACCCAGGTCGCCCAGTACTGCGTGCTGATCCTGGCCTACACCATTCCGGCGGTCTTCATCTCCTTGCAGCTGACCGGCAACCCTCTGCCGCAGCTCGGTCTCGGCAGTGAATATCTTGATACCGGCCATTCCATGCTCAACAAGGTCGACCAGGTCATTACCGAACTCGGTTTCGGCAAGTACACGACCTCGGTGCCCGGCAGCCGCCTGAATATGTTCGTCTATACCGTATCGCTGATGATCGGTACCGCCGGCCTGCCGCACGTCATTATCCGCTTCTTCACCGTCCCCAAGGTCAAGGACGCCCGTTACTCCGCCGGTTGGGCGCTGGTCTTCATCGCCATCCTGTACACCACCGCTCCCGCGGTGGCCGCCATGGCCCGCCTCAACCTGCACGCCACTGTTAACGACGCTGTCCTCCAACCACGTGACACGGCCGATTTTTTTGCCGCTGAAAACCAGCTTGTCTACAGCGAGCGCCCGGCCTGGATGGAGCGCTGGGAAGTCACCGGCCTGCTGGCCTGGGAAGATAAAAATAACGACGGCCGCATCCAGTACTACAATGACAAGAACAAGTCCCCCGAATTCCAGGCCAAGGTGGATGCGGCGGGCTGGAATGGCAACGAGCTGACCGTCAACCGCGACATCATGGTGCTCGCCAATCCGGAAATCGCCCTGCTGCCCAACTGGGTTATCGCCCTGGTCGCCGCAGGTGGCCTGGCCGCCGCTCTGTCGACCGCAGCCGGTCTGCTGCTGGCCATTTCCTCGGCCATCTCCCATGACCTGCTGAAAGACATGTGGATGAAAGATCTTTCCGAGAAGGGCGAACTGATGGCGGGCAAGATCGCCATGGCCTGCTCGATCGTCGTCGCCGGCTACCTCGGGCTCAACCCGCCCGACTTCGCCGCCGGCACCGTGGCGATCGCCTTCGGTCTTGCCGCCAGCTCGATCTTCCCCGCCCTGATGATGGGCATCTTCAACAAGAAGATGAACAAGGAAGGCGCCATCGCCGGCATGCTGGCCGGTCTCGGCGTGACCATGTTCTATGTCTTCGCCCACAAGGGCATCGTATTCATCAAGGGCACCGAGTTCACGCACCTGATCGGCGGCCCCAACTCCTTCTTCGGCATTGAGCCGAACGCCTTTGGCGCGATTGGCGCCCTGGTCAACTTTGGCGTGGCCTATGTGGTCAGCAAGATGACCCCGGATCCGCCGGAGCATATCCAGCACCTGGTGGAAAACGTCCGGATTCCGCGCGGCTCCAAAGCCGTCGATGGGGCGCACTGATTGATTGTGAAATGCTCACTTGAGCCCTTATCCTGAAATGACCCCGCCAGCGGCGCTGGCGGGGTTTTTTTTTCGCAGTTTTTGATTGCCTGCCAGCGATTCCTCAGGTAAAAGAGGAAACCTGCCTTGGCCAGCAGGTCAATGCAGAGGCTGCCCCGATCGACGTCGAATTGGCTGTACCACAGGAGCTTTGTGAATGACCTTTAATACCTTCATCGTCATGGCCTGGATACTTTTCCTGGCTCTTTTTCCCATGGCTTTCATCTGGCTGCGCCGGGCGTGGAGAATTTTTTTCCGAAAAGACTATTCCGAAGTTG
>DATFJP010000177.1:0-17378 GCA_035269105.1 Desulfuromonadales bacterium | reverse complement strand
ACGTCGAGAGTGACGAGGATTTCTGGGTCGAGATTGGCAACCCGGTCAATGCCACGATAGATCAAACAATCGTCTCCAACTGGCGAGCGGTTGGTACGATCATGAACGATGATGTTGCTCTTCCCGTTTTGCAGATTTCTTCGTTGGCTGCAGTCGATGAAGAAGGGGATAGCGGCACGACACCATTTACCTTTCAGGTGATCCGTAGCGGTGATACCAGTGGGAGCTCGACCTTTGACTGGATCGTCGAAGACATAGATACCGACGGTAATGATTTTGTGCAGGCAGTTTACTCTGAGGGGACAGCAAGTTTCGCGGCAGGAGAGACAGAGAAGGTCATCACGATTGAGATCGCCGGAGATACAGACGTCGAGAGTGACGAGGATTTCTGGGTCGAGATTGGCAACCCGGTCAATGCCACGATAGATCAAACAATCGTCTCCAACTGGCGAGCGGTTGGTACGATCATGAACGATGATTATTCTCAGTATTCTTTGACTTTAGGTTGTGATGATAGTTGCGAGTTGTATATAAACGGAGAGTTTATTGAAAATGCTGTTTATCCAATTGGAATTGTAGATATGGATATAAATGATATATTGTTGCCGGGAAGCAATGAAATAGGTATTACAGGCTATGACAATAGTGCAGGATCTTGTTGGGCTATAAATTTGAAGATTATGAAAGATGGTGAGCAAGTGGATGGATTGCTCGAAAGTTACTGTGATAGTGGTTGTTCACCATGTGGAAACCCAGTTTATACAGGATCTTTGATTGTTAACAAAGAGTAACTGATACATAACGATTAAGCCGTTTGATCATTTCCGGCGTCTTTTCTCTTTGAAGAAATGCCTCGCCCGCAGAATCTGTGGTTAGGCAGCGGTAAAAATTAGAGCATTGTCTTCTCCGGATGGATAAGATGGTTTTTGCGGAAACTATCAAACCCAACCCGAAAGAAGACAATGCTGATTAAGACTCTACTGAACAAGGTCGAACGGTTCAAGTCGTTTGTTTACGGTGCCATTTACGTCCAGCTCGTTGACGGTGTGGAAGCCCTGGTCGTTGACATCGAAGCGCGGCGCAACAGTCGGCCGATTTGCCCGGAATGCGGTAGGCCACGCACGGTCTATGACCGGCAGCCACAACGGCTGTTCGAATATCTGCCGATCTGGTCGTTCAAGGCTTACTTTCGCTATGCTCCGCGCCGAGTCAAATGCCCGGAGCACGGGGTGAAGGTCGAGTCCCTGCCTTGGGGTTATGGCAAGGAGCGGATGACCTTCTCCTACCAAGTTTATCTGGCCCGGTGGGCCAAGCGGCTCTCCTGGAAGGAGACCGTCGATATTTTCAAAACCAGTTGGGACACGGTCTTTCGGGCCGTCCAGTTTGTTGTCGATCATGGCCTGGCCCACCGAGACCTGAACGGCGTCACGGAACTTGGTGTGGACGAGATCAAGGTTTTCCGGGGCCACAAATACCTGACACTGGTCTACCAGCTCAACACCGGGGTCAGAAGGCTTCTGTGGTGCGGCCCTGAGCGCCGGGCGAAGACGCTGCTGCGCTTCTTCCACGAGTTCGGTAAAGAGCGTAGCGCCAGGATCAAGTTCGTTTGCAGCGACATGTGGGCGCCGTATCTCAAGGTTATCGCCCGAAAGGCTCCGCAGTCGCTCAATGTCCTCGATCGCTTCCACATCATGCGAGCGTTCAACGAGGCGATCGATCAGATCCGACGCGAAGAGGTCACGCGGTTCAAGGCCAACCGCCAGGAGAACGTTCTCGAACGCGGCCGTTGGCTGCTGCTGAAACGCCCGGAGAACCTCTCCGAGAAGCAGACGGCCCGGCTGGACGAGCTGCTCAAGCTCAACCTGGCGTCGATCAAGGGCTACCTGCTACGCGAGAACTTCCAGCGGTTCTGGGACTATCAGCGTCCGGACTTCGCTGGCAAGTTTCTCGACAACTGGGTGACCCGGGCTCTGCGAACCGACTTGGAACCGATGAAGAAAGTGGCGCGGATGCTACGCAATCACAAGCCGCTGGTTCTCAACTGGTTCAAGGCCAAGGGCCGGCTATCTAATGGCGCGGTTGAGGGTTTAAACCTCAAGGCAAAACTCACTATCTCTCTCCACCCTCCATACAAGAATTCACTGTTCCATTTCCGACCCTGATTGTCCGGTCTGCATCATCTTTTCTTACAAAAAATCAATGTCGTGAGTTGACAGGTCTGCTTCACCTTGTACAGTAAATTATAATTTCCTTGCTCTTCTGGAGAAATATTCAGGACTTTGCCTCGCTGTCACCCCACCCTTCCCACCCCCTCCGACAGCGGGGCTTTTTTTCTTGTGCATCAAGACGAATCCTCAAAGCCCCATGATCCTCTCTAAGTCCATGTTTTTAATATTTTTTCTCTTGCCACTTCTTTTGTTTGACCCCGTCCGTTAAAATGCCTATCCTGTCCCAGACCTCACATTGTCCGACCTAGGAGCCTGTCGACAGACTCCTGGTTTCCTCTTTAACAGACTCCATTATGATCCCGCAGCAGCTCGCAATTGTCGACCTCGAAACCACCGGCACCAACCCCCGCCATGATCGGATTACCGAAATCGGCGTCTGCGAAATGCGTGATGGCGCTCCGGGCGAAGAGTGGTCCACCCTGGTCAATCCAGGCCGGCGCCTGAGTCCTTTTATCGAGCGCCTGACCGGCATCCGCAACGAGATGCTGGTCGAGGCGCCGCGTTTCGCCGACGTCGCCGAGGCGCTGCGGAACAGGCTGACCGGGAAAGTCCTGGTCGCCCACAACGCCCGCTTCGACTACGGTTTTCTGCAGAGCGAATTTCAGAGGCTTGGCCTGCCCTTCGACTGCCAGGTTTTATGCACCGTCAAACTTTCGCGGCGCCTGTTTTCGCAGCACCGCCGGCACAATCTCGACACCCTGATCGAGCGCTACGGCCTGGCTGTTAGCGACCGGCACCGGGCCCTGGGCGACGCTCGGGCCGTGCGCGAATTCCTGATCAGACTCCAGTCTGAAGTGTCTGCCGATGCCCTTCAGCAGGCCGTGCTGGTGCAGTTGCGGCAACCGAGCATGCCCCCGCACCTGGCAAAAACTGCGCTGGAGGAACTGCCCAACGGACCGGGCGTTTATCTGTTTCACGGCGAAAACGACACCCTGCTTTACATCGGCAAGAGCATTGCCGTGCGGACCCGGGTCCGCAGCCACTTTGCCGATGCCGGCAAAAACACCAAGGGGATGAAGCTGTATCGCCAGGTTCGCCGCATCGATGTTATCGAAACGGCCGGCGAGCTGGGCGCGCTGCTGCTCGAGGCGCGCCTGGTCAAGCAAAAAGCGCCGATCCACAACCGTCGGCTGCGCCGCTGCCGTGACCTCTTTTCCATCCGCCTGAACGTTCATGCCGGCGATCATCCCCGCCCGGAGATCGCCGCCCTGAAAAACCTGTCGGGCGACGACCTCGAGCACCTGTTCGGCCTGTACCGATCCCGCCGCGAGGCGGAAAAGTCCCTGCGGGAGATCATCACGGCCCAGGGCCTCTGCAGCCGCGTGCTCGGCCTGGAGCAGGGCCGGGGTGCCTGTTTCGGCTATCAGATCAAGCAGTGCCGCGGCGCCTGTCTCGGCCTGGAGCCGGTCCCGCTGCACAACGCCCGTCTGCTCAACGCCCTGGCCGCCGTCAAGGTCCGCTCCTGGCCGTTCCGCGCCGCCGTCGGCATCCGCGAAACCTCGCCGGTGAACGGCCGGATCGACATCCACGTCTTCGACCGCTGGTGCCACCTGGGGACCGCGCACGACGAAGACGGCCTGCAGGAGATTATCGACAGTCCCCAGCCACTGCCCTTCGACCTGGACTGCTACAGGATTTTGACCCGCTACCTGGACCGGCCGGGCAACCGCAGCGACCGCATCAACCTGCCGCGTCCCCGGCCGGCTTGCTGACACGCTCTGCCGCAGGCCGCTCATCCAGAAAGCCGACCCACTCCACGTTCAGGGTCGCCACGCCGAAGTCCTCCTCGATCCGGCCTTTGAGCAGGTAGGGCCGGTGGCGGGTCAGCTTCCGGCAGAAGCGCGCGTAGGCCCGCGGAAAAAAAGTCGTGTCGAAGAGGGCCGTGGTGTCTTCGAAGGTCACGAATTCCATAGGCCGACCTTCCCTGTCCTGGACCGGCTTGCCGGTCACCCACCAGCCGATCATGGTCACATAGCGGCCGGTCCATTGTCGCATCCGGTCGGCCCGCACCGGCTCGAGCCGCGCGACCGTTTCCCGGTGCAGTTGCAGCGGGTGGCAGGACAACAGCATGCCCAGAGTTTCCAGTTCCTGCTTGAGAACCGTCTGCCGGTCGTAGGGGCGCGATGTCTGCAGGGGTCTGCCGGCGACCGGAAAGAGCCGGCCCTCTTCTTCCCCGGCAGCATTCTGCTGTTTCCGCTCCAGGACCGCCCAGAGCAGCTGCGGCCGGTTCTGCAGACCTTCCAGGGCGTCGAAGCAGCCGGCCTTGACCAGCAGCATCGCATCCGCCGCATCGATCTTCACCCGGTCGAGAAAATCCCGGAGGTTTTGATAGGACCCGTTGCCGTCGCGCTCGGCCAGCAGGGCCGCCGTCGCCTTACTGTTCAGCCCCTGGACCTGCATGAGACCGACGCGCACCTCCCGGCCGCGGCCGGTGTAATGGCGGATACTGGCGTTGATGTCCGGCGGCAGGACGCTCAGACCCAGGCGGCGGGCCTCGGACAGGTAGGCGAAAGGCGTGTAGTAACCGCCCTGATTGGAGATCACCGCCGCCATGAACTCGGCGGGATGGTTGGCCTTCAGCCAGGCCGACTTGCAGCTGACCAGCGCGTAGGACGCCGAATGGGGTTTGCAGAAGGAATAGCCGGCAAAAGAGAGGATCTGCCGCCAGACGGCCAGCAGCACCTCTTCGGCAATGCCCTTGCGCCGCCCCCCGGCCAGGAACTGCTCACGGTAGTCGGCGAGCCGGCGCTGTTTGTGCTTCTTGCTGATGATCTTGCGCAGCTGGTCGCCGTCGACCGCCGTGAAGTCGGCCAGCGCCATTGCCAGCTGGGTGATGTGCTCCTGGTAGATGGCGATCCCGTAGGTCTCCGCCAGCACGCCGCGCAGCAGGGGGTGCAGCGGCTGCCAGCTTTTGCCGCGCATGCGGGCGACGAATTCCCGGATGAAGGCGTTGGCGGCCGGCCGGATGATCGACGAGGCCATGACCAGGTGTTCGAACAGGTCGCACTGCTTTGCCCTTGGGTTGCCGACCCACATCTTTTTCAGCAGCTGGCGGGTGGCCGGCGATTCGATGTAAAAGCAGCCCATGGTCTCCCCGCAACGCAGCAGCTGGCGGGTGCGGGCATCCTCCAGCGGCTGCCAGGCGGCATAGTCCACGGTCTGTCCGGTGTTGGCGGCGACCGCCGCCAGGGCGTCGCGGATGACGGCCAGCGAGCGATTGCCGAGAATGTCGATCTTGACCAGGCCGGCGGCCTCGGCCTGGTCCTTCTCCCACTGGATGACCGGCAGGCCCTTGGCGGCGATCTCCACCGGCACGTAGCGCCGGATCTCGTCCGGCACGATCACCAATCCGCCGCAGTGCAGCGAAAGATGCCGCAACTGGCGCTGCAGCTTCTGCGCCAGGCGCAGGATGGTCTGCCAGTCTTCGGCAAGGGCTTCGCCGCGAAACAGGGGGTGGCGGATAACGGCCTGCGCAGTCTGGTCGGCCTTCCAGAAGCCGGAGATGCGCGAAGTCACCGCCTTGATCTCGGCGGCGGGCATACCGAAGACCTTGGCCACCTCGCGCACCGCCCCCCGCCCCTTGAAGCCGACCTGGTTGGCGACCATCGCCGCCCGGCGGGCGCCGTAGCGGGCAAAGGCGAAGTCGATGATCCGGTCTCGCTCGTCCCAGGGAAAGTCGATGTCGATGTCGGGCGGGTCGACCCGCCCCTCGTTGAGGAAGCGCTCGAAGAACAGGTTGTACTTTAAGGGGTCGACGTGGGTGATCTCCAGGCAGTAGGCGACCAGGGAAGCCGCGGCGCTGCCCCGGCCACAGGTGCGCGGCGACTGCCGGGCGATCTCTTCGACCACCAGGAAGTAGTCGGCGAAGCCCTTGGCGCGGATGATCTCCAGTTCCCTGGCGAGCCGGGCAGCAACCCGGGCGTCGATCCGACCGTAACGCCGCCGGGCACCCTGCCGGGTGCGGCGCTCCAACTCCGCAAAAACCGCCTCCCTGTCCAGGCTGCGATAAGCGGGAAAGATGGTCGCGGCGAAATCCCAGTCGGTTTTGCACTGCCGGGCGATCCGGACGGTGTTGACCATGGCTTCGGGGCAATGCGGATAGTAATCCTCGAGCCGCTCCGCGGCCAGCAGCAGGTCGCCGGCGCCGGCCGTCTGGTCGGGTTCGAGCCGGGACAGCTTGGTGTTGAGGGCGATCGCCCGGATCACCCGGTGCAGTTCGAAATCCTCCGGCTCCAGCAGGACGGCCCGGGTGGTGGCCACCGGCGGCAGGTCCAGTTCTCGCGCCAGCTTGAGAGCCCGGTGCATCTGGTGACCCGGCGACAGTTCGACGAACAGGTCGTCTCCGGCCTGCCGCCGCAGGCTGGTCAGCACGATCGGGTCGTCGCTGACGATAAACAGTCCCCGGCGATAATCGGCAAGCGCCCGACAGAGATCGAAATCCCGGGCGGTGTGCAGCGCGGAGAGCAGCCGGCAGAGGTTGCCGTAGCCTTCGGCGTCGCGGACCAGCAGCAGAGCGCGTCGGGAGCCGGCGATCGCTTCGGCGCCGATGATCGGCGCCAGACCCGCCGCGCGGGCCGTCTCCAGGAAATGCGGGATGCCGTAGAGGCCGTTGCGGTCGGTCAGGGCCAGCCGGTCCAGACCCAGTGCCCGGGCTCGGCCGCAGATCGCTTCCGGCGAGCGCACGCCCCACTGCGGGGAATAGCCGGAGTGGACATGCAGGGGAACAAAGCGGCTCATGAACTGAAGTTCCGCCCGCGGCACACCGCGGCCATGCCGTATTTGCGCCGCACCTGGTCGAGAGCGTCCTGCAACTCGACCTGGCGAGACGAAAGCTTCTGCCGATCGGCGAACAGGCCCAGCTGCCGGCTGCCGGCATCCAGCCGTGCACAGGTCAGCTTCAGGCCTTTGACCCGGACCCTTCGCCGGCAGGCCCGGTGGAACAGATCGTCGGCGGCAGCGAACAGCAGAAGATCGTGATCGACAGGCTCGCTCAGGCGTAGCGCGCCCTGTTCGGCGACCCCGTCGGCGAAATGCACGACCAGGGACAGATGTCCCGTCTTGCGGCCGGCCTGCCGCAGGCGCAGGCCGCAACTCTCCACCAACCGGCCCAATTCTGCGCGAATCAGCATGTCGTCCTGCTCGTCGCGGCCAAGAAAGACCTCTTCGGCGAACTCCGGGCTCCGCACTGGCGGCCGGACCGGCGAAGGGTCGCGCCCCTGCGCTCTCTGCAGCAGAAGGGATGCAAAGGGCCCAAACGCCAGGCGCAGTTGGCGCACCGGCAGGCCCGCCACGTCTTCGACCCGCTGCAGGTTCAGATCCTGCAGCAGGACCGCTTGTCGCGACCGGCCGATGCCGGGCAGGACCGAAACCGGCAGCGGCCCGATAAAGGAGGACTCGGCGCCGCGCAGCACCTCGCAGAGACCCGGCTTTTCCAGACAGCCGGCGGCGATCCGGGACACCAGCTTGTTGCCGGCGACGCCGATCGTCCCCTGCAGGCCGAGCCGCTCGGCGATGTCGCGCTCCAGGCAGGCGGCGGCGTCTCGGACCGGGCCCAGCAGCCGGCGGCAGCCGGTCAGGTCGAGGAACAGGCCGCCGGGAGACGTGGGTTCGGCGAGCGGGCTGTAGGCCCCGGCGTGCTTGAGCAGTTCCCGGCAGGCCCGGGAGACCGCGGGCGGATCCGGCGGGATGGTCAGCAGGGCCGGACACAGCCGGCGAGCACGAAAGGCCGTCATGCCCGCATGCAGGCCTTCGGCCCGGGCTTCCGCGGAGACAGCTTGCAGAATGGCGCGGTCCGAGTGGCCGGGGGCCACCGCGACCGGTCGCTCGCGCAGAGCCGGGTCCGCCAGCCGGGCCAGGGCGACCGGAAAATCGGCAATCGCGTAATGCAGGATATCCCGCTCCATGGCTAGGAGCCTGTCCGGACTAACGGCAATGCCGGATAACACCGACCACCACGCCTTCGACGCGGAAGCTGTCCGGGTCCTCGACCAGAATCGGGGTCATGGCCGGGTTGGCGGGCTGCAGTTCAATGCGGCCGTTCTTGCGGAAGAAGCGCTTGACCGTCGCCTCGTTGCCGACGATGGCGACCACCACCTGGCCGTTCTCGGCCGCAGCCTGCTTGCGCACCACCACGTAGTCGCCGTCGAGAATGCCCTCGCCGACCATCGAATCGCCGCTGATCCGCAGCACGAAATTCTTGCCGTCGCCCAGCATCGAAGCCGGCACATCGATGGTATCAGGGTTTTCGATGGCCTCGATCGGCTTGCCGGCAGCGACCAGGCCCGCCAGGGGCAGTTCGGCACCGGTCCGCCCGGGCCGCAGCACGCGCATGCCGCGCCGCGCATTCCACTCCTTGCGAAGCACGCCTTCCCGCTCCAGCCGGACCAGGTAGTTCTGCACCGTACCCAGTGAACGAAAGCCGAAAGTATCCGCGATCTCCTGCTGGGACGGCGGATAGCCCTGCCGGTCGGCGAAGGATTGGATGAAATCAAGGATTTTTTTTTGCTTGGGGGTCAAGGGACTCATCGCATAACTCCATATCTCTGGTCGGCAGTATATGCGTAGGTTCTGCGTAAGTCAAGATCGTATTCAACGGTCAGCCAGTCCTGTGAGAAACTCCGACTATTGCCTCAGGCAGATCCTGGAATCGGGTTGCCGGGACTGGATTTTCGGAATTGGATCTTTCCGGAAAGGACCGGTTACTTGTTCCGTGCTCTCTCGTGCATCTTTCTCTTCTCCCGCACCTGCAGTTCATCCTGACCGATACGGGAGTGCCGGCCGAGATGCAGCATGACATAGAGATGCACGGCGAAGCCAATCATGAACAGGAAGGTCGCCCAGCCGGGAATGAAGCCGATGGCCGCTTGCTCGTAGAATTGCCGCAGGGTTCCGGCCGGCTCCGGGTGGAGCTTGATCTTGAACAGCCAGCCGGCCAGCAGGATGCCGAACAGGTAACCGTAGTTGGCGTAGATGCGCCGGCCGAGAGCGGTCGACAGGGCCATCTTGTATTGCGGGTAGCGCAGGTCCGAGGCCAGTTCCGCGCGCCAGAAGGTGGTTTCGTCGAAGCCCAGGTCTTCGGGAACGAACCGCTCGGCCAACACGCCGTAGATGAAATGATTGTGGAGCAGGCGGATACGGAACTCGTAGGCGTCGTAGTAGCGGAAGCGGCGGGATTCGACGAACAGCAGCACGTAGATGATCGCCAGGCCGAAAGCGAACATGCCGTGGCTGACCTCGGGATGGGAAAAGCCGAAGCCGAGAAAGGCGGCAGTGGCACCCACCGCCCAGTTGGTGGTACGGTCGAGCCTCTCACGCCAGGCCAGGCTGCGCTGGATCTCGGCCCGGTAGTAATGGGTCAGGACGGTAACCTGTTCGCTGCGGGACAGCTGCTGCGGTTTCTCCTGCTCTGCGGTCATGTCTCCTCTCGATCCTGCCTTCGATTATAACAAATGATCGATCTGCCCCCTGAAAAAACCCCCGCCAGGACAGAAGCAAGCAAAAGAGCCGGCAGAGTCAGGAGACCGTCGATTCCGTCGCCCCTTTCACACAAGATTGAATCGCCAGCAGGTCGATTTTGCGGATATCGATGAATTCGATGCCCATACCGGCCGCCGCGTAATCTTTTCTCAGGTAACTGGCGTTATTGAGCCAGGCGACCCGCCCCTTGCATTGAATGGGTGGCGACTCGCTGCGCAGAGGAAATTCCAGGTGCAGTTCAGTGTCAATCGGCAGCAGAGCGTCGGTTTCCAGGAAAACCCCGCCGACGGAGATATCGGAGAGTATACCCCTGGTCGGGCAATCGGCCTCCCTGCCGAAGCGTGCAGGGACCCGGAGGCGAGCCCGCTTTCCCGACCAGCTCGGAAACCTGATGAACTTTTTGCTGGTTCGCAGGAAATCGTCCCGGGTCAGGGGTTTGTGAACGATGTCGTCGCAGCCGGCCTGTCGACAGCGCTCGATGTCCCGCGGCGTATCGCTGCTGGTGACCATGACCACGGGAATCGATCTCAGGCGGTAATCGTCCTTGATCTGCCGGCAGGCCAAGTCGCCGTCGCCGCCCGGCATGTAGAGATCGAGGAAGACCAGATCGGGCTTTTCTTTCCTGACGATGTCGAGTGCGTCGACCCCGTTGCGAGCTGTCAGGATGTTCACCTGCTCGCGCCGGAAGAAATCCACCGCCAGGTTCAAAAAAAGCCGGACATCGTCAACGAACAGGATCGTCTTGGAATACATAAAGAGCGTTTCTTTGGTATACACGGAATCCCCCCTGCGGAATAAGACTTCTCGAAAATCTGACGTCTACTGAAGACGATCCCCGGATCGACCGCTCAATCCTGCCGGGACGGTTCGCCGATCTCGCCACGCCTCTGTTCGGCAATCTGGCGGGCCATTTCGATCTCGACCGCCGTCAGGTGCTGCTGGACGTCCGCCAGGTGACGCTGCGCAACCCGCTCGCCGTTTTCGAGGGCCAGCAGGTACCAGGCGGCGGCCACAATATCATTTTGAGCCACTCCACGGCCGACATCGTACATGATGCCGAGATTGAACTGGGCATTGGCATCCCCTTGCCGCGCACCCAGAAGAAACCATTTAACCGCCTGCTGATCGTCCTGAGGCACTCCCTGCCCCTTGGCATAAAAAATGCCGAGATTGCTCTGGGCGGCCGGGTCCCCCTGCTCGGCAGCCAGACGGAACCACTTCGCCGCCTCCCGATAATCCCGGGGAACGCCCTGTCCTTTGGCATACAGGACGCCGAGATTGTTCTGAGCTGAGGGGCTGCCCTTGGCGGCCTCTGCGAGCCAGATTTGCCGGGCTTTTTCGAAATTGCCGGCGTCGGCGGCCGCCAGGCCGGCATCGACCCGGCTGTCGTCGGACCAGGAGAACGAGCCGGTGAGCAGGATGGCAAGAACCGAAAGAGTCCGGAGCAGGAGCAAAACCTTCACCGGGATAATACCTTTTCCAAGATGTTGATGTGCTTCTCTTCTTCAGCGCAGATGGCATCGATCATGGCGCCGTTTTCGCCCGGGAAACGTTTCCGGATTTCCAGGAAATAAGCAAGGGTCTTCTGCTCGAATGCCAAAGCTTTCTGCAGGATTTTTTCCATGCTCTCCCCTGCATCAAACTCGAGACCGGCGGTGACCTCTTCAATCAGCATGTTGATGAAATGGCCGTATTCACCAACCAGGTTCTCCTGCCGGATTTTTTCGCCGGCGATCTTTTCGTAAAGAGCTTTGTAGGTCTCGCCGTGCGCCTGCTCTTCGGCTGCCAGCCAGGTAAAGAGGGTCCGAGCGGCATCGTCTTCGGCGACCGCGAGTGCCTGCCGGTAGAAGGCTTCGCCGTGTTTCTCGAGCCAGACGGCCAGGTCGAGAGCGACTTCGGGTTTCGTGATCAACTGGTTGAACGGGTTCATGAATTCTCCCCCAATGACAATGATGAAACAAACCTGCCGAACCGCCCCCGAAACCTGAAAGCCATGGCTTGCCCCGGCGAAGACGCCAAGAGGGCCCGGTCGACGCACCCGGGGGGGAATCGGAAAAGGGTCGGACTCCCGAGGTTTTCGTTGCTTAATCTACCCCATAACCAATGGGCAGGTAAAGTATTCTGCAACGACCAAAGGGGCTGCTTTTTTTCCGGGGTAAGCAGTGAATGAGAATATCCGGCGAAAAAAAACGCCCCACAGCCACGGGGGGAGGGGTCAGGGAGGGCGGCTGTGGGGCAAAGGTTGACGGGTTCTTGGGTGCTTTTATGGAGCTTGGTGCAGACCCGTCTGCCGCAGCAAGCGTTCTATGGCTTATAAGATATCTCACGCAACATGTATATAACAGCGGCAGCCGCGCAAAAAACCCGCCCGAACAGCGCATGTCGGGACTGTGTATTTATGCACTTCTTGCCAGGCCCGGCCTTTTCATGTCCGGCACGGCTCAAGGCCCCCCGTCGCCGGTTCAGCCATCCCGCTTCGGAGCACCACCAGAACCAGCGGATTTCAAGAGTTTCGAACATCAAGCTTCCCGTTCCGGGCGATTTTATCTCCACCGCCACGTCCTGCTTCAATGAATGTGCCACTCACGCTTTTGCGGCAACCCTGCAGTGCATTATAACAAAGCAAGCTGACCATGATTTGTTAGTATTGAAAGGCACAGGACATTGTCCGGAGAAGCGAGCTTCCCGGCTTTGGGACGCGTACAGGCACTCTTTGAGGAAACCACATGGAAGCCATCGCCTTCCACATTTTCGAAAACTACCTGCTGGCGATCCTGCTGGGCGCCCTGATGGGCCTGGAACGGGAGCGCAAGAAAACCCGCCTGGCCGGCCTGCGGACCTTTATCCTGGTGACCCTGTTCGGCAGCATCTGCGGCCAGATATCCATTCTCAGCAGCAACCACTGGGTCCTGCTGGCCGGAATCCTGGCGGTCACGGTGCAGGCGGCCATGCTGCACTATGCGCGCTTCAAGCAGGAGGTCGCCCTCGGCATGACGACCGCAATCGCCCTGCATGTCGCCTTCGGCATCGGGGTCCTGGTGGCGCTGGGGCAGATCGACGCCGCCGTCGCTCTCAGTCTGGCGACTACCATTATCCTTTACTTCAAGCCTCAACTGCATGATTTTACCCAGAAACTGTCCGAGCGCGACCTGCACGCGATCTTCCAGTTCGGCCTGGTCGCCTTTATCATCCTGCCGGTCCTTCCGGACCAGGGCTACGGCCCCTACGATGCCCTGAATCCCAACAACATCTGGCTGATGGTGGTCATGATCAGCGCCATCAACCTGACCGGCTACGTCATCCTCAAGCTGGTCGGCCGGCGTTGGGGCGGACCCTTTCTCGGTGTTCTCGGCGGCATCGTTTCCAGCACGGCCACCACTCTGACCTTCAGCCGGCACGCCCGGAAAGAGCCTGACTTTTCGATGACCGGCGCCCTGGTGGTCGCCCTGGCCTCGACAGTTGTCCTGGTCCGGGTGGCCTTCCTGGTGGCTGTGATCCAGGTGGAGCTTCTGCCGGGCATGGCCCTGCCGCTGATCGCCATGTTCTGTGCCGGCCTGGTCCCCTCATTTTTCATCTGGCGAAAAAGTTCCCGCCAGGATTCTCCGATCCCGGAAACCAGAAACCCGGTGGAACTCAAACAGGCCCTGGTTTTCGGCCTGCTCTATGCCATCGTCCTGCTGGCCGTTTCCGCCGGGCAGCATCTGCTGGGCAACAAAGGTGTCTACATTGTCTCGCTGCTCTCCGGCCTGACCGATGTCGATGCGATCACTCTCTCCAACGCCCGGCTGGTCGATACCGGGACCCTCGCCGAAAGCCAGGCGGCCATCAGCATCCTGATCGCCTACGTCGCCAACCTCGCCTTCAAACTGGCCATGGTCGGCGTCATCGGCACACGCCGGATGCTGGGCTGGGCCGCACTCTGCTTTATCTGCCTGTCCCTGCCGGCGTTTCTGATCCTGCTTTAACCTGGAGAAAAGGCGGGCCCGGGGGAATCCTTCAGAAATACACGGCTGGCTCAATCGAGTCCCACGCCCCTCTCATCAAGACGAATACCCCGTCTCTCGAGCAGGCTGCCTTCCGCCAGGGCCAGCCGAACCATGGCCTGGCGGTAATTGACCACGGCTTCCACTTCGGCGATCCGGGCCCGCAGCAGGTCGCGCTGGGCCTGGGCAACCTGCAGGGCCGTGCTGGAGCCGACGTCGAAACGTTCTTTTTCCGCGTTCAGGGTCTGCTCCTGGAAAACCCGCGTGGCCCGGCTGGCATCGATCTGCTGGCGGGTGCGTTCCACTTCATTGACCGCCAGGCGCACATCGAGATGAACCAGCTGTCGGAGGTTGGCGATCGCCTCGGCGGCCTGCCGTCGGGAGGCGTAAGCCGCCAAGTTGCGAGCTTCGGCCGCCCGGTTGCCGAGAAAATGACTCAGGCGTACCCCGACGGACAGATCATAGGTGTTGCCATCGATATCCCGCAGCGACTCGCCAAAGGTATTCGCATATCCGGCCTCGCCGAGGGCGATGAACAGGTCCAGTCGGGGCAGCATGCCATTGCGGGTCACCACGGTCTCCAACCGGTTCTGGCGCAGCCGCAGACGGGCCTCCGCCAGGTCGGCCCGTGCCTGCTCGGCCAGAGAGAGCCGCTCCCGGAGATTGGTGATCGTTTCCGGCTCGATATCCGGCTCGCTGACCGCGGCAACCTGCAGGTCGAAACGGGCTTCGCCACCCGGATTGATAAGCCGCAGAAGGCGCAGCCGCCGCTCTTCAAGCTGGCTGCGCGCATCGATCAGCGCCTGTTCGCGCAACGCCACTTCAGCACGGGCGGCGGCGACCTCGATCTCGGGCAGCAGGCCGACGTCGATGCGAAGTTCGATTTCCTCCAGTTGGCGCCTGGCCAGATTCAGGGATTCCTCGAAAATGGCAATTTCGTCTCCCGCCAGCACGTAATGCCAGTAAGCGATTTCGGCGTCGGCGAGCATGGCTTCGGTGAAACCGCGCAATTCATGTATGCTGGCCCGGGTCTCCAGTTCGGCCTGCCGGACGCTGGCCAGGTTGACGGCGGGGCCAAAGCCATGGAGCAGGGACTGGGTGACCGAGAGACCCACCCGCGCCGTCTGCTGTTCCGGAGCCCGGTTGGATATGCTGCGCTGCTGCTCGATGGTCGCCTCGAGAGTCGTACCGGACGGCAGATCCTGGCGAATTCCGGCGATGCCGCCGGTCTCACTGCCAGATACGTTGAACTGTTCGCCGCTGGAGCGGGATGTTTCACTGGACCTCTCTTCAAAGGACTCGATTTCGGCAAACAGCTCCGGGTCGAACCGCCCCCGTTCAATCTCTTCAAAGCGGCCGACGATAACCGGCGTCAGCTGCCGTACCTGCAGGTCGCGATTGTTATGCAGCGCCAGCATCACAGCCTGTTCGACGGAAAGGGTCACCTTGCCTGCTTCCGCGACGGGCAGAGCCGGTGTCTGCCGGAAACTCCGTTGGCTCTCTTGCCGGGACTTCCCGCGGTCGACGGCATCGGCCGCCGCCTGGGCAGTGCTGAACCGGTCCAGGCCCGGAATCAAAAGCAGCAGGATGAATGCCAGTCCGAATGGCAAGTAACGACATTTCACGGCCGCCCCCCTTTCGGTTCGGGGTGGAACAGCGAGTAAACCGCCGGAATCAGAACCAGGGTCATCAAGGTGGACCCGGCCAGACCGCCGACCACCGCCCGGGCCAGCGGGGCCTGAGCATCCGCCCCTTCACCGATGCCGATGGCCAGCGGCAGCAGGGCCAGGATGGTGGTCAGCGACGTCATCAGAATGGGCCTGAGTCGCCGCCGGCCGGCTTCGGCCACGGCCGCCCGGACCGGCATGCCGCTCCCCGTCAGCTGCCCGGCCTGATCGACCAGCAGGATCGCGTTATTGACGACGATCCCGCCCAGCATGATGCAGCCGATGTAAGACTGGAGGTTCAAAGTGGTCCCGGTCAGAAACAGGATCACCAGCACGCCGACGGCGGCGAACGGCACCGACGCCATGACCACCAGCGGGTCACGCAGGGATTCATACTGGCAGGCCAGCACCATATAGACCAGCAGCAGGGCCAGAACCAGGGAGACAACCAGCTCCCGGAAGGCTTTCTGCTGCTCCTCGAAATTACCGGCCACGCTCAGGTCGAAACCCACCGGCCGGGGAATTTGCGCCAATCGGGTCTGCACGTCGCCGGCAACCGAGCCCAGGTCCCGGTTGGCAACGTTGGCCTCGACCGTCGCCAGCCGCTGCTGGTCCTTGCGGTCGATGACAATGGGACCGAGGCTGGCCTGGTAAGCGACCAGATTGCGCAGTGCCACCTGATCGCCGGCCGGAGTCGTCAGAGTGAGGTCGAGGATGTCCTCCATGGAGCGTTTTTCAACCTCCTCGAGCTGGACGAAAATCCGGTAAGAGTTGCCCTGGGCCCGGAATTCACCGGCTTTGGAGCCCGCCACCGCCGTTTCCAGAACTTCGGTCACGTCGCGCACGCTCAAACCGAGATCGGCGATCTTGTCGCGATCGACCTGGATTTCCTGCTGGGGAATGCCGGCTTTCTGGCTGATTTCGATATCGGTAATGCCCGGCACATCGGCAATCGCTTTGGCCGCCTGCGCGGCCAGAGTGTCGAGAACCTGCAGGTCGAACCCGCGGATTTCGACCGTCAGCCCTTCGTCACCGCCCAGCAGGCGATCGAGCAGAAACTGCCCCTGCGGCGCCCGGGTGCGGATGATCATGCCGGGGATCTGTCCGGCAAGCCGCTGCCGCAAATCATTGGCGATCTCGACGTTGGAGCGGCTGCGCTCGGCAGCCGGCACCAGCGACATGCGGATCTGGGCCGTAGCTGCGTCACCCGGGCGCCAGCCGCTCGAGCCGACGCTGATCACCGAAGAGACCGCCTCGGGCACCGCCGCATTGACGATCGCCTCCATTTTGCGCGCCTGCTGGTCGAGCAGGTCGAGCCGGGTGCCGATTTCCATTTCCCCGGAGACCCGTACCTCGCCTTCATCGCTCGGCGGCATGAATTCGGTGCCGATGAAAGGCAGCAGCAGCAGACTGGTACCGAGCAGGGCGACCGCGATCCCGACGGTTGCCAGGCGGTGGCCCAGAACCCGCTGCAACAGGTTGCGGTAAGCCGTATCGAGACCCTGAAAGAGATGATCGGACCAGGTAACCAGACCTTCGATCCAGGGAGGGCGGCGGGCCTTCATCTGTTCCGGCGTTTCCAGCAGCCGCGAGGCCAGCATCGGCAGGAGGCTGAGCGACACCAGCAGCGAGCAGACCAGGGCAAAGATTATGACGAAAGCCAGCTCCAGGAACAGGACCCCGGCCACGCCGCGCACGAACACCAGGGGCAGGAAAATCACCAGCGTGGTAATGGTGCTGGCAACAATCGCCGTGCCGACCTCCCGCGCGCCTTCGACGGCGGCGATTTCAGGCTGTTCGGCGTTCTCGGTGCGGCGGCGAAAAATATTCTCGAGTACCACGACGGAGCTGTCCACCATCATGCCCACGCCAAGTGCCAAACCGCCAAGGGTCATCAGGTTGAGCGTGAAACCGCCGAAAAAGATCAGGGCAAAAGTGGCAATCACGGAAATCGGGATGGCCAGGGAGATGACCAGCGTGGAGCGCAGGTTGCGCAGAAAGAAGAGCAGCACGAAGATCGACAG
>DATFJP010000176.1:0-6020 GCA_035269105.1 Desulfuromonadales bacterium | reverse complement strand
AGGCGGCCACCGGATCGTCGTGGTCCGTTTTGGCCTGGCGCCAGAGATCGGTCAGTACGCCGCGCAAATAGGGATACTTGATGCGCAGCGGGCTGTACAGGTACCAGGAAAAGGCGATGCCACGCTGGCAGCCGCGTGGTTCGTAGGGGGGCAGGCCGGGCTCGAGCTCGGGGTAATCGGTCGCCTGCAGCTCCCAGCCGACGATGCCGTCCTTGACGTGCACGTTCCAGGAACAGCCGCCCGTGCAGTTGACGCCGTGGGTACTGCGCACCACCTTGTCGCACTGGTTGCGGTTGCGGTAGAATTCTTCCCACTTGCGGGACTTGGGGTCGACGATATCCTTGATCCAGCTCATGCTTTTTCTCCCTTCCTGCTGCTGGCTCTGGCAACCAGCGGTCGACGTACACCCTGCAGGCGGCGCCAGCCCAGAATGCCGATCAGGCCCGGGATAAGCAGGGTCCCGATCAGAACATGCCGGGCCAAAGCCGCACCGTTGTCGGCTGCGCCGTCGCTGGGCACATTCTTGAAGAACGCCAGCAGATCGGTTCGTTCCGCCTCCGTCAACGGCCTTTCAGCATAGATGGCTGCCATGCTCGGAAATGCCGGGTCTTCGAGCACTGCCGCCACCCCCATTTCCGTGTAATTGGCAAAGAATTGCGTCAGGTCGGGGCCATAACTGGCGTTGCCGGCGTGGCCCAGGTCGTAACCGGCGATGCCGTGGCAGGCCAGGCAGGGTGCGCCGCCTGCCGCAAAATCGACCATGCCGACGTAGAGAGCTTTGCCGCGCTCCGGGTCGCCTTGCGCCGGGCTGGAGACGGGCAGCAGCAACAGGGCGGCCATCAGCAGCCAGAGGGGAAGGGAAGCGGATTTGTTCATGCAGGTCCTCCGTCGGCTTTGAGATTTGGAAAAAGGTCAAGTTTCAAACTCGATTTTCCCGGTGGCAACAAGTTTATCTCGAAAAAGGAGCGGCGCCATGTCGAGAACGGTAACACAGCGTTTTATTCGTTGATTTGACCTGCGTCAAAAGTCGTCCAAAAAACTTCGGTTGCAATTTCGAACGGGAAATTTATACTGAATCCGCTATGCAAAAATCGCACAACGAAAGAATTCCGGAGGTCACCGGCGCGCTGCTCGCCGGCGGCAAAAGCCGGCGGATGGGACAGGACAAGGCCTGTGCCGAGGTGGCAGGGCAGCCGCTCTACGCCCGGCCGCTGCAGTTTCTGCAGCGGCATTTTCAAACAGTGGTTATTGCCGGCGACCGTCCGGATCTGGCGAGCCCGGAGATTCCCGCCGTTGCGGACCTGTATCCGGGGAGTGCGCTGGGTGGACTGTTCACCGCCCTGAAAACGGCGGAGACACCCTGGATTTTCGTCCTGCCCTGCGATCTGCCGTTTCCCGATGCCGGTATTCTGAAGTTGCTGCTGGACCGGCGCGAGGGAGCCGATGCCGTGGTGCCGCGGACTCCGCGTGGCGACGAACCCTTGTTTGCCCTCTACCACAAAAACTGCCTGCCGACCATGGAGGGAATGCTGAAAGCCCGGCAATTCGCTGTCCATCAATTATTTCGGCGCATCCGTTGCCGGCGCCTTGCTTGGCCGGAGTTGCCCACCGGCTGGCAACGCAGCCTGCTGAATGTGAACACCCCCGGGCAGCTGCGGCAGATCCGGGAGCAGTCGGTATGAGGCCGCCGGTGGTGACTCTGGTCGCCAGGAGCGGCACCGGCAAGACCACCCTGCTCGAAAAGCTGATTGCCGAGATGAAGCGGCGTGGCTACCGGGTCGGCGCCGTCAAGCACGATGCCCACCATTTCGAGATCGATCACGAAGGCAAGGATTCCTGGCGGCTAAGCCGGGCCGGGGCCGATGTCATGCTGCTTTCCTCGCCGGCCAAGCTGGCCATGGTCCGGCAGAACGCTGTCGGTCAGGAGGCGACCCTGGAGGAATTGGTCGCCCGGTATTGCCAGGATATGGACATTGTTCTGACCGAAGGCTACAAACGCAGGCCGGTGCCGAAGATCGAGGTTCATCGGCGGGAACTCGGCCGAGCGCTGCTATGCCGCGGTGAAGCCCGAGATCCGCACCTGATCGCCGTGGCCGCCGACGGCCCTCTGTCGGTCGACGTCCCGGTTTTCGACCTCGATCAGCCCGGCGCACTTTGCGATATGCTCGTGGAACGGTTTCTGAAATGAACGAATTTCAGGTACGAACCAAGATCTGGCTGGAAATCGACGGCCGGCCGTTTCTCGGCGGCGGCCGCTGCCGGCTGCTGGAGGCGGTCGCGCGCTGCGGATCGATCAATGCTGCCGCCAAAGAACTCGGCCTCTCCTATCGCAAAGCCTGGGCCCAACTCAAGGCCATGGAGGAAGCGGCCCCTTTCCCGCTGCTCGAGCGCAGAGTCGGCGGCCGCGACGGCGGAGCGTCGCGGTTGACGCCGCAGGCCCGCGATCTCATGCAGCGCTATCAAACGCTTTGCCGGCGGCTGACGGTCGATGCCGACCGCTGTTTCGCCGAACACTTTCGCCGGGGAGAAGACTCGTGCTGAAGCGTCTCATCCTGACTCTGTTCTGCTGCTGGTCGGTTTTTGCTGCTTCCGCGGCTGCCGATGACGGCCTGATGATCTTTGCCGGTTCCGCGTCGCAGCCCGTCCTGGAGGAAGCCGTCGGGATTTTCGAAGCGAAAACCGGCATTCCCGTGGCCCTGCATCTGGGCGGTTCCGGCGCCATGCTCAGCCAGGCGCGGCTGACCGGGCAGGGCGACCTGTATATCCCGGGGTCGCCCGATTACATGGCCAAGGCCCGGGACCTCGGCCTGATCGAGGGAGACGTCGTGCGTCTCGCCTACCTGGTCCCGGCAATCATCGTCGCCAGGGGCAACCCGGCCGGCATCAAGGGGCTGGAGGATCTGGCGCGACCCGGCCTGCGCGTCGGCCTGGCCGACCCCGATGGCGTCTGTGTCGGCCTGTATGCGGTCGAAATCCTGGAAGTCAACGACCTGGCGGCCAGGGTCCGGCCCAATCTGCTCGGCATGGTGGAGAGCTGCGCCAAGACGGCGGCCATGATTCCCCTCAACCAGGTCGACGCCGTGCTCGGCTGGCGCGAATTCGCGGCCTGGAAGCCTGGGCTCCTGCAGGCGGTTCTACTCGACCCGGCCCGGATTCCGCGGTTGGCCTATATCCCCGGCGCCCGCCTGCGGCACGCCGCCAATCCGCAGGCCGCGCAAAGCTTTCTTGATTTCCTCGCCTCGGCCGAGGGCCGGGCGGTCTTCCATAAGTGGGGCTACTTCACGACCGAGGAAGCCGCCCGCGAACTGGCGCCGGAGTCGCGCATCGGCGGCAGCTACCCGCTTCCGGAGGGGTGGCGATGAGTCGGCGTGACGCTCTGTTCCGCGCCGTCCTGCTGCTGCCGCTGGCTCTTTTGGTCGGCTATTTCCTGCTGCTGGTCGTCAGCCAGTCGGCGTTTTTTTCCCCGGCCGGGTTTTTCGCCGAACTTTCCCGACCCTCGATTCGCGCCGCGATTCTGCTCAGTCTGGGCGCCGCCACCGTCAGCAGCGCCGCTGCGGTCACCGTGGCGATTCCCGCCGCTTATGCCCTGGCCCGCCTTGATTTTCCGGGCAAGCGCCTGGTCGACACTTTCATGGACCTGCCGATGGTGCTGACGCCGGTCGCCCTCGGCACCCTGATCCTGATGGCCTGGAACACACCGTTCGGCAGTCTGCTGGCAGGGGCCGGCCTGACCCTGCCCTTTACCCTGGCCGGCGTCGTCCTTGCCCAGTTCACGGTGGTTGTTGCCATCAGCGTACGGCTGCTCAAGAGCACCTTTGAACAGATTGATCCACGCCAGGAGCAGGTCGCCCGCCTGCTGGGCTGCACGGCCTTCGGCAGTTTCCGGTATGTCACCCTGCCGCTGGCCAGACGCGGCATTCTGGCCGCGATCATCCTGACCTGGGCGCGTGCGGTCGGCGAATTCGGCGCCACGGTCATGGTCGCGGGCACGGCCAGGGGGCAGACCGCCACCCTGCCGAGCAGCATCTACCTGGCCATGGCAGCCGCCGATCTGCCCCGCGCCGTCGCCCTGGTCGTGATCCTGATCACCATATCCCTGCTGGTCCTGTTCGGCGTCCGGCTGGCCGCGGAGCGAAGGCCATGATCCGCATCGAACAGCTGACCGCCGGGCAGGGCGCCTTTCAGCTTGGCCCCATCGACCTGGACCTTGCCGAACGCGCCTACCTGACCATTCTCGGTCCGTCCGGTTCCGGCAAGACCCTGTTCCTGGAGGCCTGTATGGGACTGCTGCCGACAGGGGCCGGACGGGTCTGGCTGGACGGCCGGGATGTGACCGGCATCGCCCCGGAACAGCGGCACATCTCCTACCTGCCGCAGGATCTGGCGCTGTTTCCGCACCTTGATGTCCGCGGCAACATCCTGTTCGGTGCCGAACGCCGCCGCATGGACCGACATCATGTGCAATCGCGGCTGGACGATCTGACCGATCTGCTGGCGCTGCAGGATATTATCGACCGCCGGCAGGTGACGACCCTTTCCGGAGGCGAGAAGCAGCGGGTCGCCCTGGCCCGCGCCCTGCTGCAGGAACCGCGGCTGTTGTTTCTCGACGAGCCCTTTTCGGCCCTGGACGCCACCATCAAGCGTCAGCTGCAGGTCAAGCTGCGGGAGATCAACCAGCAGCTCGGCGTGACGATTCTGCATGTCACCCACGACCAGGAGGAAGCCTTCATGCTCGGCGAGCGGATCGCGGTGATGATCGACGGGCGGATCCGGCAGATCGGTGAACGGGACGATATCTATTACCGGCCGGCCACGCTCGATGTCGCCCGATTCCTGCGCAACCAGAATATTTTCGATGTCACCGTCGAGGAGGTCCTGGATGGCGGCTCGCTGCGCCTGGGCGGCGAGATCGCCCTGACCGCACCCGGCCGTCCCGCATTGAAAACCGGACAGCGGCTGGCGGCGGGCATTCGTTCCGAGGAAGTCGTCGTCATCCGGCCACACAAACCGATCGGCCCGGAATTGCAGGAGAACCTGTTCGATGCCGTCGTCGAGGACATCCTCGCCTTCGGCGGCACGCACACCCTCAGCATCAGGCTGCAGGCGCACCCGGTCACCATCGAGGCCGAACTGCCGAACTGCGCGCTGCGCGATCTCGGCTACGCGATCGGTGATGAGCTCCGGGTCTGTCTGCGCAAAACCAGTCTCTGGCTGGTCCCGGAGCAAGCTCCGGCCGGCCGACGGGAGGTCAGCGATGATCAGCTATGATCAAGCCCTGCAGCAGGTGATCGAAACCCTTGCCCCCCTGGCACCGGAAGAGAGGTTCCTGCCCGAGGCGGCGGGCTGTGTGCTGGCCGATCCGGCTATCGCCCGCTGGGACATGCCGCGCTGCGACAATTCAGCCATGGACGGCTTCGCCGTGAGCGGGAATGCGGCGGGAAACAACCGCAGCCTGAAAATAATCGGCGCCTCCTATGCCGGGACACCCTTCACCGGAAACGTCCAGGCGGGCCAGGCGGTGCGCATCACAACCGGAGCCTGCCTGCCGTCGGGAACCGACACCGTCATTCCGCTGGAAGACGTTGCAGAAGAGCAAGGAAGCGTTCACCCGCAAGCAAAGGTTGCTCGCGGGCAGCACGTTCGTCGCCTGGGGGAGGAATTTCGCAGCGACGAGGCGCTGGCGGCAGCGGGAACCCTGCTCGGCGCCGGTGAGATCGGATTGCTGGCGAGCGCCGGTATCGACCGGATCAGGGTCATCCCGCCGCCACGGGCTGCGGTGCTCGCGACCGGTGATGAACTGGTGGAACTGGGCCGGATACCCGGCCCGGGGCAGATCGTCAATGCCAATCTGTATTTTCTGCAGGCGCGCCTGGCCGAATGTGGAATTGCCGCCGATTTTCTAGGCATCGGCGCCGACGATGCGGCATCTCTGGAGCAGTTGCTCACCAAGGCACAGTCCGCCGATATCATTATTTCCACCGGCGGGGTTTCGGTGGGTGATAAGGACCTGGTGCATGCCG
>DATFJP010000175.1:0-9066 GCA_035269105.1 Desulfuromonadales bacterium | reverse complement strand
GAACCAGGCGGTGGATCCCCCGTTCGGCTTTGAGATAACCGAAAGCATAGGGGCCATCCACGGTGAAGGTGACGCTTTTGATACCGGCCTCATCCCCCCCCTGGTATTCGGTAATTTCCGTATTGAACCCCTTGTTTTCGCACCAGCGCAGGTACATGCGCAGCAGCATTTCCGCCCAATCCTGGGCCTCGGTTCCGCCGGCCCCGGCATTGATGCTGACAATGGCGCTGCTGGCATCATGTTCGCCGGAAAGCATTCGCGCGAATTCCATCCGGTTGATTTTCTTTTCAAGGGCGGGAAGCAGAGCCCTGACTTCGGCAAGCGTCTCCTGGTCGTCACTCTCTTCGCCCAACTCGACCAGGACCAGGAGGTCGTCCAGTTCCTGGCGAGCCTGATCCCAATCTTCGACCACCTTCTGGATGGCCGTGCGCTCTTTCAGAATAGCCTGAGCGCGTTCGTTGTCGTTCCAGAAATCAGGGTCGGCTCCTTCGGCATCGAGTTCGGCAATGCGTTCCCGCTTGGCATCGATGTCAAAGATACCCCCTCAGCTCATCGAGCTTTTCTTTGCTGATATCGAGACTTTCCTGCTCTTCGCGAAACATGTGTTTCTCCCGGGTTGTGAATTCAAGCGGGCAATTATACCGATTGTGCCCCGGGTAAACAAGGGCGGGAATCATTTTATCGCGGTCTGGCGGCGAGGGCCCGAATTCCCTGAAAGCCTGATATCAATCGTAACCAAGCCTTGGCGTTTGCATGGTTCTTTTGGTCACCCTTTTTTCAGCCAAGAGGATTGAATGGCCGTCACCTTGATCAAAAGCAGCCAGAAAATTGACAAGACCAGAAAAATCCGGGGAAACAGATTACCGGTGGCGGCATAAAACCCCGGTCTGGCTCCCAATCCGAGTCGGGCGGTCGCAAAAGTCGTTTCAAACAGGTCGGTGGCAGCGATAATGCGCCCGCCGGGAGTGACAAAAGCGGAAATTCCGGTGTTGGCGGCGCGGGCCACCCAAACCCGGTTTTCAATCGCCCGAAATCGGACCATGTCCAGATGCTGCCCCGGCGCTGAGGACCGCCCGAACCAGGCATCATTGGTGATGTTGATCAGAAGGTCGCTGCCGCGGGCAACGAAGTCCCGCGCCAATTCGGGAAAAATCGCCTCGTAGCAGACCAGAACGCCGACTTCATGACCGGCCAGCGGCAGCGGCCGGATCTCCCCCGGCGAGAAATCGCCGATGCCGACCACAAGTTTGTCGACGAACGGCAGCAGCGGCTTGAGCGGTACGTATTCGCCGAATGGCACCAGATGCACCTTATCGCTCCTGCCGACGACCTGACCATCCGGCGCCAGCAGGTAGGCGCTGTTCAGGGACGTCTGGTCAGTGCCTTCCCTCCGGTAAGCAGGACTGCCGAAAAGCAGATGCCCTTCGACCTTCTGCGTCAGCAGTCTGATTTTGTTGGCCAGAGGCCCGCCGTTCTGGAAATAGAAGGGCAAGGCCGCTTCGGGCCAGATGATAAGATCCGACGCTCCGGCGGCATGGGCCTGCAGAGACAGGTCGAGATACCTGACAATGGTCTGGTCCCGGAAAGCGGGATGCCATTTCACCGCCTGATCGACATTGCCCTGGATAACCGCCGTGTCGAGCTCAATGTCCCGTGCCTCCAGGTCCTGGCCGAGGCGATGCCAGCCATAACCGAGATTAAGAACGAAAAGCAGAACCAGAACCGCTGTGCCCCGGTAGGGCAATTCAGCAGGACCACGCCAGGCCAGAATCATTTCGGCCAGAACGGCATTGCAGAGCACGAGCAGGAAACTGATACCGTAGACACCGAACAGGTCCGCTGACTGAATCAACCAGAGGCTCTGCTGGGAATAGCCGAGGGTCGCCCACGGAAAGCCCGACAGTAAAAATTCGCGAACATATTCAAGGCCCACCCAGACAATCGGCAAGGTCAGAGCATAGGACAGCCCCTTGTCGGCGCGAAGGCGCCCGCACAGCCAGGTGGCAACACCGAAAAACAGGGCAAGGTAGAAAGCCAGCAGAAGGTAGGCGGCAATGGCGAGAGGCCAGGAGAGACCACCATAGGTGGTCATAACGATATTCAGCCAGTAAAGAACCGCAGCAAAGAAGGCCAGGCCGGCAAGGAAGCCATCCCTGAAATAATGCCGGCGCGTGCCGACCAGCAGAGGGACCAGGCCGAACCAGGCGACCAGCGAAATCCCCGGGGTGGGGAAAGACAGGGCAAGGAGCAAACCGGAAGCCAGAGCAGCGAGCCAGGTGCCGTCCTGCAAGATCCGCCGCATCGGCTATTCTTCTCCGGCCGAAATCTCCGGTTCCGCCTCGCGCCAGACGCGCGCCTTGGAGATTCTGCGCTCATCGGAATCAACCACCAGCAACACCAGCCCGTTGTCGGTGATTTTCTCGCCGGGGGCGGGCACAGTCCCCATCAGGTGGAACAGGTAGCCCCCAACGGTATCGAACTTGTCCCGGGGAATCTCGATCTCGAAATACTCCTCGAGTTCTTCGACATTGGCCCGGGCATCAACCAGCAGAGAACCGTCTTTCTGAGGTTCAACCAGATCGGTTTCGGTATCGTATTCATCCTGGATATCGCCGATGATTTCTTCGATCAGGTCCTCGATGGTGATCAAGCCGGAGGTTCCGCCGTATTCATCGACCACGATCGCAATATGGACACGCTCGACACGAAAAATATCGAGCAGCGATTCGATCCGATTGGTTTCCGGGATGAAATAGGCCTTGCGCATGACTTCGCGCAAGTTGAGTTCCCGGCTCTCCGCACCCCAGTAGCGCAGCAGGTCCTTGGCGTAGAGTACTCCGGCAATCCGATCGAGCGATCCTTCGTAAATGGGAATCCGGGAATGGCCGGTCTGCAGGATCAGGTTGCGCAGTTCTTCGAGGCTGGCATCGGCCGAGCAGCAGACCATATCGGTCCGGGGGACCATGACTTCCCTGACGATGGTATCGCCGAATTCGAAGATCGACTGCAGCATGTCGCCTTCGGCTTCATTCAGAATCCCTTCTTCTTCGGAACTGTTGATCGCGTCCTGCAGTTCTTTTTCCGTAAGTGCCCGTCGCCTGCCGGTCATGGCCCGCTTGATCCGGCTGAGAAGGGTTTCGGGCTGAGGTTGTTCGTCCAACGCTTATCTACCTCTTCTTGCTGAAGGTTTGGTCCGGCCGGCCCATTGAGCGAGCTTCCGTTGCCACTCTAAAACGTAAAGGTCTCGGAAAGCAACGCAAAGATTTGCTTCTCGCGCGCTTCCATGCGTTCCGCATCGGCCTGACTGCCTCGCTCATGGTCATAGCCAAGGAGATGCAGGATGCCATGGAGAAGCAGGAAGTAGATCTCGCTCTCCACAGAACGACCGGCTTCGGCCGCATCCCTCTGTGCGGTTTCAGCAGAAATCACCACATCGCCGAGCAGGTCCGGCTGGATCCCCGCTCCCGCCCCTTCCTGCATGGGAAAAGAGATCACGTTGGTCGGTTTGTCCCGCTGCAGATAATCACGGTTGATGGCCCGTATCTGCCGATCATTGACGATCAGAACGGACAACCGGGCTTCAGGACATCCCGAGACGCTTAAGATCTTCCGTGCCACGTTTCTTAACGGCACCTTTCTGACCTTGATTTTCCTTTGTCGATTTTCGATCGCTATCTTCATCATACTGTTTCAGGATCTTGTCCAGGGAACGCTCCTTGGAAACCGGTTCGGGGTAATCGACCCGATGGTGAAAAGTACCGCTGAGAACCAGGTTGAAGCTTTTGGCGATTTTGTGCAGATCTTTCAGGGTGAGTTCGCACTCATCCAGCTGTCCGTCAATAAAAATGTTGTTGACGATTTTCTGGACCATCCCCTGGATCCGGGCCGGGGTCGGATCGACCAGGGTCCGGCCGGCGGCCTCGACCGCATCGGCCAGCATAATCAGGGCCGCCTCGCGGGTTTGCGGTTTCGGGCCGGGATAGCGGTAATCGCTCTCCTTGGCCTGTTGCACGCCGGGATTTTCGCTGTTCTTGGCCTTTTCGAAGAAATATTTCATCAGGCTGGTACCGTGATGCTGCTGAATGATATCGATCAACTCCTGGCCGAGCCGAGCCTCTCTGGCCATGTCGACGCCGTCCTTGACGTGCGCCTGCAAAATCAGGGCGCTCATGGAGGGAGCAAGCTTAACGTGCCTGTTTTCCTGGGTCGCGATATTCTCAACGAAGTAGAGCGGCTTCCTGACTTTGCCGATATCGTGATAATAGGCGGCAACCCGGGCCAGCAGGGGGTTGGCGCCGATCGTTTCCGCGGCCGTTTCCGCAAGATTGCCGACCACGATCGAATGGTGGTAGGTGCCGGGAGCCTGGATCACCAGATCACGCAGGAAGCGGTTGTTCATGTTGGCCAGTTCCAGCAGTTTGACGTTGGTCGTATAACAGAAGGCCGCTTCGACCAGCGGCACAAGACCCGTAACGATGATAGCGGCGGTAATCCCGCCGGCCATACCGAAGCCCAACTTGTAGACCAGTTGCAGATCAAACGGCTTCACGGTCAGCAGATGGAGACCGAAAATGATCAGGGCGTTGAACAGGGAGAGCAGGACCCCCGCCTTGAACAACGAAGAACGCTCGGTCACCTGGCGGACCCAATGCGCAGCAGCCAGGCTGCTTAAAAATGCAAAGACGAAAATGATGAAGCTGTTGCCGAACAGCAGACCGGCCAGGATCGAAGAAACCGAAGCGAACAGCAGAGCCACTTCTGAATTCAGCACGATCCGCACCAGCATGGTGCCGACGGCAAATGGCAGCAGGTAGTAATAGGTCGTGTTGTCGATATAGGGAAAAGCGCTGCCGAGGGCTGAGGCGACAAAAATCCCGATCTTGTAAAGCAGGGCCGAGCCAATCAAGGCCGTCAACAGGAAGACCAGGTCGCGGTACTCGGTGCGGTATTTACGAATATTGCGCCAGGCAAAGCGGTGGCCGATGAAAATCAGCAAAAAACAGCTCAGCAAAAGACCGCCAGCCTGGCGCCAGAAAGCCCAGCCACTGCCGGCTTCTTCCATGACCGAAATTTTCGATAATTGATCAGGCGTGATGCGGTCCCCTTCCCTGACCAGCATCTCTCCTTTCTTGACCTGGAGCAGAACCGGCTGAACGCGGTCGCGAGCGGCCTGCTTGCGGTGTTCGTACTCATTCTGATTCAATGAAATGCTGGGCCTCAGCAGATGGGGGATAAGGCTGACAACCGCTTGCTTCTGATCAGTCTCCAGTCCGGCCTTCTGCACCTCCGCGGCAATCATCCCCTCGAGGGTTTGCAGGTCGAGTACGGCTTCAGCCCCTTGGTCGAGCTTTTCTTCCTGAGTCGCCAGATTACGGAAAACGACGCCCAGTGAACGGTCCGCGGCAAACCGGCGCAGGTTGGCAGCCACTTTTTTCTGGTAGGATCGCAGGAAAATGTCCCGCAAATTCTGCATGGCTGCAGGGTCTTCGGACAGGGCAAGCAGGGCCTGCAAAGTTTTCCTCTCCACCTGAATCCCGAGCGCGCTCTCATACCGCTTCCGGACCTGCTCCAGATTGCTGCCGCGCCTCAGGTCTTCGCCGGCCCTGACGATCGCACCGATCAGCTGGTCGGCGATAGTCCGGCCGGCCATGGCATCGAAATCGTAGAGAATCGGCACGGACTTCTCGGCCTCTGCCATCTTTTCGGCCGTGAGCCGCTGGTCAGGGAACAGGACGTCCCGCGTGGCCTTGATATCACTCCGAGCGATATCGCCCGGAGCATAGTCGGTCCGCACCAGCAGGCCCTTGGGAACGATGATCAGGGCCAGCAGTCCTCCCAGCAGTACCAGCAGAAGATATGGCTGCAACCGCAGGGGGATACCGAACCGCTGCAGCATTTCCGGTAGGGAGAGACGTCTCCAACCGCTATTCTCGGCCTTTTTCTCGGACCTTTTCTCGATTTTTTTTTCAGATTTGACCATTGGCGAGTTTCGTGCTGGTTTCATAGGCCTTGACGATAGACTGGACAATCGGATGTCGAACCACGTCGAGATCAGAGAAATGAACAAAAGCGACCCGCTCGACCCCTTCCAGAACCTGAATCGCCTGCACGAGACCGGAGCCCCTTCCGACAGGCAGGTCAACCTGGGTGATATCGCCGGTCACCACCGCCCTGCTGCCGAAGCCGAGTCGGGTCAGAAACATCTTCATCTGTTCGGTCGTGGTATTCTGCGCCTCATCGAGGATGACAAAAGCATCGTTGAGCGTGCGGCCGCGCATGAATGCCAGAGGCGCAACCTCGATAACGCCATGATCGATCAAGGCCTGACCGCGGTCAAAATCGAGCAGATCGTAGAGCGCATCGTACAAGGGCCGCAGATAAGGATTGACCTTCTCTGCGATATCGCCCGGCAGAAAACCCAGTTTTTCGCCGGCTTCCACGGCCGGCCGGACCAGAACGATGCGACTGATTTCCTTCTTTTGCAGGCTGGCAACCGCCATGGCCATGGCCAGGTAGGTTTTGCCGGTACCCGCCGGGCCGATGCCGAAAACCACATCGTTGCTGCGCATCGCATCCACGTAGGCTTTCTGCGCCACGGTCTTGGGAGCGATCGCCTTATTGCGCGAGGAGGTCAGGATGGTATCGAGGAAGATATCGGCAAGAGTGGCATGCGGATGGTGACGTAGAATGCGGTCGGCATATTCGATGTCCGCCGGGCGGACCGAAAAACCCGTCTGCAGCAGCCGGGTGAGTTGTTCGAGCAGGGTCACGACCCCTTCAACTCCTGCCTCGTCCCCCTCCAGCAGGGCCGTATAGCCTTTCGAGCTGATACGGACCCCCCTGAGTTTTTCGATCTGCCGAAGATGCCGGTTCTGTTGACCGAAAAGGGCCGGGGCCAGCTGCGGATCGGCAGGTACGAATTCGTACCGGTAGCGGCTCTTGTCCAAATGATAACCTTGTGCTGAATAGGTAATGACTGGAATGCTTCCAGCAGGGAATTTGCAACATATCACTAAGCTGGCCGGGAAATCAATCCTGTCTCCACAGGCCGGCCGTGAACGGTTTGGAAAAGGGCTTTCAATTTTGCGTTATTATGCTATAAAAGGCCATTCAAGCGCCTGTTTCAAGGCCTTTATCTGCGGCAGCAGGGGGAGAGTTCATGAGCGAAATTATTGATGTTTACGCCCGCGAAATCATTGATTCCAGGGGCAATCCGACCGTGGAAGTGGAAATCTATCTCGAAAGCGGCGTGATGGGACGAGCCGCCGTTCCCAGCGGAGCCTCGACGGGAGAACGTGAAGCCCTGGAGCTGAGAGACGGCGATCCACAGCGTTATCTCGGCAAGGGGGTCCTCAAGGCCGTGGAGAACGTCAACGAAATCATTGCCGAAGTTCTGATCGGCTGGGAGGCCTCCGACCAGACGGGCATCGACCGCAAACTGCTCGAACTTGACGGCACCGATTTCAAAAGCAACCTCGGCGCCAATGCCCTGCTCGGGGTTTCCCTGGCCGCTGCCAAGGCGGCCGCGGAAGAGGCCGGTCTGCCGCTCTACCAGTATATCGGCGGCGCCAATGCTAAAGAAATGCCGCTGCCGATGATGAATATTCTCAACGGCGGAGAGCATGCCGACAACAACATCGACATTCAGGAATTTATGATCATGCCGGCCGGCGCCACCAGCTTTCGTGAAGCCCTGCGCATGGGCGCGGAGGTTTTTCATTCCCTGAAAAAGGTTCTCAAGACCAAAGGCTACAGCACTTCCGTGGGTGATGAGGGCGGTTTTGCCCCTGACCTGGGCAGCAACGAGGAGGCCCTCGAGGTTATCATGGAAGCGATATCAGCAGCCGGCTATGAGCCCGGCGAAGATGTCCTTCTGGCCCTGGATGTGGCGGCCTCCGAACTCTACCGGGATGGCAAATATTTTTTGGAGAACGAAGCCAAGCCGGAAAAGTCGGCCGCCGAACTGGTGGAATTCTATGTCGGGCTGGTGGAGCGCTTTCCGATCATCTCGATCGAGGACGGCATGGCGGAAAACGACTGGGAGGGCTGGCAGCTGCTGACCGAACGTCTTGGCGATCGGGTGCAACTGGTGGGCGACGACCTGTTCGTGACCAACACCAGAATCCTCCAGGAAGGCATCGACAAGAGAGTCGCCAATTCGATCCTTATCAAAGTCAACCAGATCGGGACTCTGACCGAAACCCTCGATGCTATCGAGATGGCCAAGCGCGCCGGTTATACAGCCGTCATCTCGCATCGCAGCGGGGAAACCGAGGACACGACCATCGCCGACCTGGCCGTTGCAACCAATGCCGGTCAGATCAAGACCGGTTCCCTGTGCCGCACCGACCGCGTCTGCAAATACAATCAGCTGCTGCGTATCGAGGATGAGCTGGGCGACCTGGCCCTGTTCCGCGGCGGGGATGTTTTTTACTGCCTTTGATTGAACCCACCTTCCCGAAGAAGGCAACGCCCGCGCTTGATGCGCCGGGCGTTCTTTTTTTGGTTCAGCCGCGAATTTCGGGGAAGCCATCCAGCATGATTGCCGGTCCTGCGTCTTCTGATTTGACCCGCGACTTGCTGCGTCGATCAATCAGATAATTGCTGCCCGGAAGGGTCTTGACGTAATCCTTGATTTCAGTGGCGATCCTGGCGATTTCCATCGGCGAATTGAATTTGCGTCGGGAATCCGAAACGACCGCGATCGAAACCGACATGAGGGGAAATTGGCGCAGGACCCCGAAACGGTCCCTGCATTCGATGAAACCACGTTCCCGGTCGCGCTGGTCATAATAGCGAGGGATGACTTGATCGAATTCAGCGATGATCGCAGCACAGACCTCCGGAGCTTTTTCCGAGGCCACGATCAAAACAAAGTCATCGCCGCCGATGTGACCGACGAAATCATCCGGGTCGGCGTGGCGGTCCTTGGCCCGATAGATAATTTCACCGGTCAGCTTGATGAGTTCACTGCCCCTGGCATAGCCATAGGTGTCGTTGTAGACCTTAAAATCATCCAGGTCGACATAGCAGAGAGCAAACCGCTCATCCCGGGCCATTTTTCCT
>DATFJP010000174.1:0-10138 GCA_035269105.1 Desulfuromonadales bacterium | reverse complement strand
CCAATTCTTTCGATATCGTTGACCATATGCATCATGGAGGCGACCTCCCTGGAGGTTTCCTGGGTGATCGACTGCTGGGACAACGCCACCAGGAAATTGGTGATCTCCTTTTGCAGCAGATCGACAAGATCTTCCTTTTTGCGCAGCCCCTTCAAAATCCGGGTGTCGCCGCTCTGCAGAAACTGGATCGTTTCGTTGGCCATCTCCCGCGCGATTTGCGCCATGCGCCGGGTTTCGGAACGCGCCTGACCGAGGGCAATCGGCGGAGTATTCAGAACCCGGCTGTCCAGATACTTGAGATGAAATTCGACATCTTCTTCCTTGCCGCGGATCAGAACCGTCGAAAGCTTGGCCAGCAAGCCGACCAGGGGCAGCATGATCAAGGTGTTGATGATGTTGAACATGGTGTGGGTATTGGCGATGTGGCGCGCGATAAACGGCTTGTCGCCCAGGTCGCCGCCGAGCCGCGCCGCCTGCTCCGGGGTCTGAATCACAAAATCGGCATCGCCGGGGGTAATGGCGGCAATGAGATCCATGAAAAAAGACATGAAGACCAGCATGTAGCAAACGCCGAACACATTAAAGAGAAGATGCGCCAGGGCGGTTCGCCGGGCGGCCAGATTGGTGCCGAGCGCAGCCAGGTTGGCGGTGATTGTGGTGCCGATGTTTTCGCCGAGAATCAGCGCCACGCTGCCGGGGAAGGTCAGCAGGCCGCTGCTCGCCAGGGCCAGGGTAATGCCGATGGTCGCGCTGCTGCTCTGCACGATGATGGTCAGGACGGCGCCGATCAGCACGCCCAGCAGCGGATTGTCGCCGACCAGCATGAAGATCTGCTGGAAATCGGCGCTGTCCTTGAGAGGGTCGAAGGCATCTTTCATGGTTTTCAGGCCGTAAAAAACCAGGCCGAAACCGAGAACGATCTCGCCGATATAGCTCCAGCGCTTTTTCCTGCTGAAAAGAAAAAAGGCCGCGCCCAGGCCAATCGCCGGCAGGGCGTATTTGGTGATCTTGAAAGCGATCAACTGGGCGGTGATGGTGGTGCCGACATTGGCGCCGAGGACAACGCCGATCGCCTGGACCAGCGACATCAGGCCGGCATTCACAAAGCCGACCACCATGACCGTTGTCGCGCTGGAAGACTGAATGATGGCCGTCACGGACAGGCCGACCAGAAGACCGACCAACCGATTGTTGGTCAGTGCCGCGAGGATCTTGCGAATCCGGTCGCCGGCCACCTTCTGCAGCCCCTCCGACATGATCTTCATGCCGAACAGGAACAGTCCCAGTCCGCCGATCAAACCGAACACGAGCTGCTGGTCGGTGAGAACCTCAATCATGAGTAAGGTGTCGATCCTGAAATTGTCATTGTTTCCCGGCGGAGCGATTGCCGTCAGGCAGATCCACTGTCCAGTCCAGGCTGCTAAAGAAGACCGGCAGAAAAAATCATCCGGCTGCAGCGGATGAAATATAGCCTAACAGGGCGGTCTTTTCAATCAGAAAGCCGGTTTTCAGGGGGGCAGATGGCAGGCAGCGGGCGGAGGAAGGAAAGGACAATCAAGGGGGCACCGGAAAACTGCCCGGTGGGCTGATCAGCTGCTTTTGATCGACCAGGCCAGCATATCCCGGTATTCGTCGTTGGCTTCCCGAATCCGCTTGCTGAACACCTTGACGATATTCATGACCAGCCGCAGGGCCAGCCCGGGGTCCTCCTGGCAGAGGCTTTCGAAATCTTTTTTCTTGAGACTGATCAGTTCGGCGTCTTCGGTCACGCGAGCCGTCGCCGAACGCGGCAGCCCGTCGATAATCGCCATTTCTCCGAAAATGTCCTCAGGGCCGAGCACCACCAGGGTTTTTTCATCGCCTTCGGCAAACATTTTCGAAATACGGACGATGCCTTTGCGGATCAGAAACAAGGCCTCGCCAGGCATGTTCTCGATAAAAATGGTCGTCCCTTCACCCATTTGCCGTTTTTCGCAGACGCCGGACAGTTTTTCCAGATCGGCATCGGAGAGTTCCCGCAGCATGACGCTTTCCCGGATGTCACTGAATTCTTTGCTTTCGATCATAATTGAAAACCTCTCGACCAGAAAAGCAGCGCAAGCCAAAACAGCCCGGCTAGGAGTCTGTCGGACTATACGGACTGAAGCGAAAATTCGAGGCTTCGAGAACAGATTTCAGCACGTTTGCAGGCTCATAGCCGTAGCTATGGGGCAAAAAGGAGCTGAAATATGGGCCGAAGGATCGAATTTGCAGCCAGTTCATGGATAGTCCGACAGGCTCCTAGAGGCAGGGCGCACATTCCGGGCTGTTTATCAAAGGTGGCGGGCAAACCTGAATCATGGCAACGGTTCAGTCGTTGTTGACCCGTTCGCGCAATTCCTTGCCGACTTTGAAAAAGGGCAGCTTCTTGGGTCTGACCTGAATGACTTCACCGGTTTTTGGGTTGCGGCCCATATAGGCCTTGTAATCCTTGACGACAAAACTGCCGAAGCCCCTGATTTCAATACGCCCCCCGGAGGCCAGAGTCTCCGCCATGGAATCGAAAATGATATTGACGATTTCCTCGGCCTTTTTATAGGTCAGTCCGTTGCTGCTGGCCAGGGACTCGACCAGTTCCGACTTGTTCATAAAAGCCTCCTTGCTCCGCAGACAACTGCTGCCACAGCCAGGGGCGCGCCCGGGAAATACAGACGCCCGCCGGCAGGCGACTCGTTTGTACGTTCAGCTTGTTGATAATACTACAGAATCACAGGCCACTGTCAAGCATTGTCCGGCTGGGGGCGGTGTTTTAGGGTCTTCTGATCGAATCGATGGAGCGGGCGGACCCCAAAAGAGGGCCCGGCAGGCATTCTAAATGGTGTCCATCCGGAAACTCTGGGTGGACACAGTGCAGTTTTCGAGCTGGAAACGAGGAGTTTTTCGTCCTGGAAAGGAAATCAAGGGCTTGCGCGGAGGCGTACATCGGTACGCCGCACAAGCAAGTCCGCAGATTGACACCGCCAGGGCGGAAAAGAACCGTTTCCGGACGGAAACTAAATGGTCGTAAAGGGAGAAAGGGTCCAGATAACCCTGGCATCGTCCGCACCGATATTGTCCCAACGATGCGGCAGGTGCGATTTGAAGGACAGGCTGTCGCCCGGCTGCAGAACATAGGTTTCGCCGATAATGGTCACCCGCAGCTGTCCTTCGAGCAGGTAGATCAGTTCGTCGCCCGGGTGATGCATGTGCTGCTGGCCGCTGGACCCGCCTTTCGGGATCGTACAGAGGAATGACATGAACTGAGGGTCCCGCAGACCAGAGGTGAAGGATTCGGTGTGCATGTTGCTTTCATCATCGTACACCGTCTTGTCGCGTTGTCCCGGTTGCGAATAAACGACTTCATTGGTGGTCGTGACTTCCTCGACGAAATAATTGATGCTTTTGTCGAACACGTTGGCCAGTTTCATCAGGATGTGGACGGAAGGTATGGTCAGGCCGCGCTCGACCCGAGAAATCATGTTGGAAGAAACATTCGATTTTTCGGCAAGCTCCTGAATGGTCATCTCGTTCTTGAGGCGGATTGCTTTCAATTTCTTACCGATAATCTTCTTCATTTTCATGGTGTTCAGCCCGGTCTGTTAAGGTTGATTATCAGGCAAGGTTCGGTGCCGGCGAGACCACCCACAGAACCTTGGTCCGGCCAGGATGCAGGTTGCGCCAGCGATGGGAAAGCGAGGCCTTGAAAACGATCGAATCGCCGTCCCTGAGATCGAAAACATCGCCGTCGATGGTGAATTGCAGATGGCCCTCCAGCACGAAGGCGAACTCCTCGCCGGTGTGCACCATGCCGCCGTCGCCGCTGGAGCAGCCCTCTTCGAGGATGTCCTGGAAGACCGTAAAGTTCGGATCGCGCAAGCCCTGTGTCAGGCTGAGGATCTGGTGCTTGTCTTCGAAGAAGAAAATCGGCTCGCCCTGATCTTTGCGGGTATAGATGACCGTGGATCCTTTTTCAGCTTCCTCGACGAAATAGCTGATGCTCATGCCGAAGGTATTGGCAAGTTTCATGAGAATTTCGACAGAGGGGGTGGTAAGACCACGTTCTATTCTTGATATCATATTGGAAGAAACACCGGAATCTTCAGATAACTCCTGAATTGTCATATCATTTCTTAATCTTGTTGACTTCAGTTTCTTGCCGATCAATCTTTTGATCATAGCTTTCCCATCCTGTTTTATTCATTTAAAATGAAAAGATGTTCTATCACTTTCCAATGGTACTGTCAACATAATATGTAATTTTTAGGACGCAAATGGTAACGAATGTCAACTTTCGTGTTCGGGAAAGTTGACAACTGGCCCCGGAATGCGAATAATCAGGCTTCCAACCAGCAACGGGAGACAAGACGGATGACCTTACACCCTTTAGCAGAAGAGCTGGCGGCCGGCCGCCCCCTGACCCACGACCAGGGATTGCAGATTCTTGCCGCCAAAGGAGCCGAACTGACCAGCATCCTGGCCGGTGCCCATTTTCTCAAAGAAAAGGCCTTTGGCTCGACCATCTTTTTGTGCTCCATCATTAATGCCAAATCCGGCCGGTGTGCGGAAAACTGTGCATTCTGTGCCCAGTCCGCCCATTTTGCAACGGACAGCCCGGTCTATCCCTTGAAGAGCAGGGAAGAAATCGTCAATGCGGCACTGGAGGCAGCCAGCGCCGGGTCCAGCTGCTTCGGTATTGTCACCAGCGGCACCAGTCCATCGCCGGGCGCCGAATTTGCCACCCTGCTCGAGGCTATCCGTGAAGTTCGCAGCCGCACCACGATCGAGCCATCCGCATCCCTTGGCATTCTCGATCCGGAAAAAGCAGAAGCTCTGGCCGGTGCCGGCTGTGCGACCTATCACCACAACCTCGAGACGGCCCGCTCTTTTTTCCCGAACATTTGCACCACGCACGATTACGAAGACGATGTCCAGACGGTCAAGCTGGCCAAACAATTCGGCATGAAGGTCTGCTGCGGGGGCATCTTCGGGCTGGGTGAGTCCAGGGAGCAAAGGGTTGAGCTGGCCATGACCCTGCGGGACCTCAATGTCGATTCGGTGCCGCTGAATTTTCTGAACCCGGTCCCCGGAACTCCTCTGGCCGGCAAGCAGGAGCTGAGCCCGCTGGACTGCCTGCGCATCATTGCCCTGTTCCGCTATGTTCTCCCCGACAAGCGCATCAGTGTTTGCGGCGGACGTGAAGCCAACCTGCGGGAACTCCAGTCATGGATGTTCATGGCCGGCGCCAGCGGAACCATGATCGGCCACTACCTGACGACCTCCGGACGAGACCGCCGAACCGACCTGCAGCTCTTTCAGGACCTCGAGGTCGAAGCCAATGAGTGCTGACCTGCCCTGCCCCGTTCTGTTTATCACCGGCACCGATACCGGCGTCGGCAAAACGGTTGTGACCGCCGCGCTGGCTCGCCACCTTGCCGACAGCGGCCTGCGGGTCGGGGTTATGAAACCGGTCGAAACCGGGGTGGCAGATCCGGCAGGCCCAGGCGCAGACGCCTGCCTGCTGACCTGGGCGGCCCGCGCCGGGGATCCGGTCGACTGGATCGCTCCTTACCGGCTGCAAACACCGGTTGCGCCGGCCCAGGCAGCGGCCCTGGAAAAACAACTGATCGATCCGACGGTTCTGGAAGACCGCCTCGGCAAACTGGCGGCAGGCAAGGATATCGTGCTGGTCGAGGGGGCGGGAGGGTTGATGGTGCCGGTGCGGGGCGGTTTCCTGATTGCCGACCTGGTGAAACAGCTGGATCTGCCGCTGCTGATCGTCGCCAGAACCGGTCTCGGCACTCTGAATCACACTCTGTTGACGGTCTATTGCGCCCGCAATATGGGCATCCGGGTCGCCGGCATCTTCCTCAACGGCCTGCCGGCTGAGCCCGGTCCTGCCGACCGGGATGCGGCCCGTCAACTCTCGATGACGGCTTCGGCCGACCTGTTGGGCGTTCTTCCGGCGACCGCCGGCGACGAAAAGTCCCGCATCGAAAAACTTGCCGTTGAGATCGGCAGTCTGCAGACCCGCAGCTGGCTGATGAACGCCATCGGCCTGCCCGGCATCAACCGGGGGCGCTAGCTGTCTTGCCGAGTTCCGGGCTGCTGCGCTGATTCCGACCGGCGGCCCGGCAGTCAGTCTGCGGCGGGCCGGGCGGCACCGACCGCATAGGCTTCTTTCAGCTTCAGAAGATCGTCGAGAATGCTCATCGCCTCCAGCGCGTAAGGATCATCCAAGACCTGCCGGCGCAGCTTTTCGTCGGCGGGCAAATTCTCGTCGGCATCTTCGTCGGCCTCCGTGTCTTCCTCGCCGAACCTGCCGCCATGCGGCGACTGTTCGTCCTGTATGACCTGCCATTCCTGATAGACGGTTGCCGCCTTCAGCGACTGCTGCGTGTTTTCGAGCCGTTCGGCGATCGCTGCCGACACCCGCTTGATCTCGTCAAAATCCTCGCTGGCTGCGACCCGCTGCCGGCTGCGCAGTTCCAGGCCGGAAAGATCGGTCGGGGTCAGCGGCCAGTCGGTATGCCTGACCGGATCGATTTCGTCCCAGGGCAGGCTGTAATCAAGATATTTTTCACCGAACTCGTTCATCTCCCTGCGGTCCGGCAGGACAATGTCGGGAACCACGCCTCTGGACTGGGTGGAATCGCCATTGATCCGGTAGAATTTCTGCGTCGTCAATTTCAGCGCACCGAGCGGCAGGTAGTGCCGCATGCTGCTCATGGTCAGGGCACGGTCCAGCCCCAGGACGACCTGCACGGTTCCTTTGCCATGCGTGTGCTCGCTGCCGACGACCACGGCCCGGCCATAATCCTGCAGGGCGCCGGCGACGATCTCTGACGCAGAGGCGCTGAACTGGTTGACCAGCACGATCATCGGCCCGGAGTATTCAACCCGGGAGTCCTCGTCTTCCAGAACCTTGGTGCGCCCTTCGCCGGTTCGCACCTGGACGATCGGCCCTTGTTCGACAAAAAGGCCGGCGACCCCGACGGCATCGGTCAGAGCACCGCCGCCGTTATTCCGCAGGTCGAGGATCAGGCCATCGATGTTTTGGCTGCGGAAATCGCGCAGGGCCTGACGGGTATCGTCGGTGGAGTTCCGTCCCGAACCGCCGTCGCGGGTTTTCTCGAAATCACGATAAAAGCTGGGAATTCTGATGTAACCGTAGTTTTTTTCGCCATCGAGGTCCCGGATCACCGTCGACTTGACGAAAGATTCTTCGATCACGACCACATCCCGGACAATCGGAATGATCATCGATTTCTGGCCGGGGCGCTTGACCGTCAGCCGGACTTCGGTGCCCTTTTCGCCGCGGATCAGCTGGACCGCGTCGCGCAGACGCATGTCGGTAATATCAACCGGCTCTTCCGGTCCCTGGGAAACAGCCAGAATGAGATCGTCGGCCATCAGCTGGCCCTGACGGTCGGCGGCGCTGCCCGGAATGACCTTGACGACCTTGATGAAGCCGTCCTCTTCCCGGAGGGTGGCGCCGATGCCTTCCAGGGAGCCGCGCATGCTGATGTCGAAATCTTCCTTGGATTTCGGCGGCAGGTAGGAGGTATGGGGGTCAAAGGCCCTGGCGATCACATTCAGATACCGGTCATAGTGATCCTGGAGAGTTTCCTGTTCGAGGCGGGAGAAATACCCTTCGTGTCGTTTGCGAATCTTTTCCCGGGCCTGCTCCTCCAGTTCCGCCGCCTTTGCGGCGGGGATGTCGGCCGGAGCTTCGAAGCCCTCCTCTTCCATCAAGGTCAGGTAGCGGCTCAGGGTCAGAAACTTGAGTTCTTTGCGCCAGCGCTCGCGCAGCTGCTTCTCACTGGCGGCGAAGTCGAGCTTTTCCGGATCGGTCTCGTAGGACTCCTCGACACTGAAATCAAAGGGCTGGGCCAGAACCTCCTTGCTGATCCGGCGCGCCCGCGTCACGGCTTGCCGCAGCAGCTCGGCCCCGGCCGGGGCCAGACGGATGCGGCCGGAGAGGAACTCGTCATCGATCTTGTCACGGTAGCTATGCAACCGGTCGATTTCTTTTTGCAGCAGCAGCCGTTTCTGCGAATCGAGCTGGCGGACATAAAGGTCGAACGCTGCAAGGGACAACTCATCATCGACCGGTTTGCTGCTGAAATGGTATTGCAGCTGCTTGTTCAGAACGTAGCTGAGCAGGCGCGCCCGGTTATGGTCGAAATCTTCATCAGCCGGGACGAACGACGGGCTGACGAGCAGCAGGGACAAAGCCAGAAACCCGCATACTGCGGGTCTTGTCCATGTGTTCAATATTTTTGGCATTGGGGGAATCCTGTCAGGTTGACGGCTGAAACAACATCTCTGCAGACACGCGTCGGTGCCTTGCAGGGATCAATTTCGAATAATTCAGGGTGACCAAGAGCCATGATAACGCAAAGGCGGTGCAGGTCGCAATATCTTGCCGAAATCTGCATCTTTTTTGAATCCGTGGCCATTCTCGTGCTTGACAAGCCCGAAAGAGCGCGCTATCAAATTGGTAAAGGCTAAAGATACCCGTTGTCCAGGCCAGGAACGGAAACTTGCCCATGACCAGAGCCCAGGAAGGAGATACCGTGACCATCTATTGCCGGGGAGCTCTTGAAGAAGAGCCTCCTGCGGGCGACAACCATCTCTGGCCGCTCAGCGATGACGATGGCACGACCTGCTTCGTGCTGGGTGACAATGAAGTCATCCCCGGCCTCGAAATGGCGATTACCGGCATGGAAGTCGGCGAGCGAAAAATCGTCACCATCCCGCCCGAAGAAGCTTACGGCATCCGCAGCGAGCAACTGATTGAGGAAGTCTCCCTTGAGGCCCTGCCTCCCGATCTGGATCTCAGCGAAGGCAACCGCCTGGAGGTCGAGACCAGCGATGGTTCGACCTACCGGATGACCATCGTCCAACGCGGTCCGCAAAGCATCACCCTGGACGCGAACCATCCGCTTGCCGGACGGACCCTGGTTTTCCAGGTCGAACTGCTCGAACTGGATCGCCCCACTCTCAACTGACGGGAGAGCCCGGCCAAGGTCTCTCATGAAGCGAGGTTTTGCAATGATGATACGGATCATGTATACGGACGGCGGCTTTGATATCGTCAAGCCGGCCCAGCTCAACCACCTGCTCGAAGAGAAAGCCCTGATCAGTTTCAAGCGCGCCGACGGCTGGGCCGTGGTCGGCCGCGATCCCATGCGCAGGAGCAGCCTCCCGAGCTACCAGGGACCGGAGAGACGACAAGCCGAGCAAGTCCTGACCGGGTGACCGGATATTGCTTGCGTAAATTATCGCGGCGGCGAGGCTTGATCAGTCACCGGCCGTCACCTCTCGCCAGGTGCGGACCTGGGGAAAGTACAAACCCACCCTCACGGAGTGCTTTGCATCATAGCTGCGCATGAGCGTGGCATAGGTTTGCATTTGTCCGGCATATCTCGAAACTTCCCTCTCCAGGAAAGCTGCCATATCTTCCTCCGGAGCGGGCCGGCTGGTCTTGTAGTCGACGACCCACCGGCTCTGCGCGTCGACGAAAGTACGGTCGATGCTGCTCCTCACCAGGCGGCCCGCCACCAGACCGTTGAGTTCGAATTCACAGGCAGCCTGCTGATGGGGCGCGAGCAGCCATTGGCCCTCGGGACAGACCAGGCTGTTTTCGAGGCAGGTCAGAATGACCGACCGGCAGTGATTGTGCCGGCTGCGGGCCAGACCCTGCCGGTAAAGCTGCGAATCCAGAATGGCAGGCAGGGTCTCCAGGCGCGCAAGCGGCCAGTCGTCCAGCCCTTCTTCGGCGATCACCTGGAGCCACAAATGGACCAGGGTGCCGATCACCCGACCCTCTTCGGTAAGGCGGGTGCCGATGTTCAGTTCCTCGTAGTGACCCAGATCGGAGGGCCGGCTGAAGGGCTCTTGCGCTGCACGGACGGTATCCGCCAGTTCCGGCAGGACCCAGTTTGCAGGCAGGCGCCGCAGGAGCAGCTCCGGCCGGGCTTGCTCGCCCTCCGTCGGCGGCAGAAGACCCTCTTTCTCTATGGTCGAAAAAATTTCCGGCCAGCTGATATCGAAAAAAGAACCGGCGGCGGCGGTCGGTTCCTCCTGCTTGTTGAGCCTGACGTGCCCGAGCAGGTGC
>DATFJP010000173.1:0-3769 GCA_035269105.1 Desulfuromonadales bacterium | reverse complement strand
GGTGACTACATGTTCACCCCGTTCCCAGGTCACCGTCCAGCAATCCGTGGGCTCCAGGTTTGACTTTGCGGCAATATCCGCCGGTGGCCGAACCTGTACCCAGAAGGGGGGCATTAACCGAACCGGGGCATTGAAGGTCAGCGGATCAGCACCCGGTCGAACAATGGAAACACTGACGACATGGGGATCGGATAATTGTTCCCTGAGGCACTCAGGGAGGCTGTCGAATTTTCCAGAGGTCATCATTCCGATATCATTTCAGGTGCAGCGATGGTCTGCACCCGCTGGCGCAAAATCCGGCGCTGTTCGGACAGACAGAATGCGATAATGCGATCCCGGTCCTGGATTGATATTTGTGTGAATTTGACGCCGACCCATTGTTGCCGATGCCTGGACCTGTGAATCCTGACCACGTCCCCTGCGATTTCGCGGGTTTTGCCGAAAGGGTCGCCGAAACCAAGATGGAGGATGATTTTTGAGCGGACGGGGACCAGTTGCCGGACCGGGAAATAGATTCCACCGCCACTGAGGTTGACTCTGCCCTGGTAAGATTCGATGGCAGCCTCGGCCTCTGTCCGGTCGTGCTTGAACTCGAGTTCAACCTCGGTATCGACGCGGAAATATTCCCGTTGCTGAGTGGGGTGGAACACTTCAAGGTAGGAAAGCTGCAGCCGATCCTCGCCAACAGTTCCCGAGATTCCGGTCTTGACAGCATGAGGCTGACTGGCCATTTCAAAATAAAGCTGGCAAATCCCAGAGGTGTTGATTTCATCTAGCGGCAGAGTCTTCGGCAGAAAGTTCGCCTCAATCTCGGGGGGGGAAGAACAACGGGCCACGCATTCCAGGGTCAGGGCAGTGCCGGACCAGGTCGGCAGGTTGATCCGGCAGACTTTGTGTTCAGCCAGCAGGTCAAGGATTGACATGACGTTCTGCCTCGAAATTGAGGTCGGTTTTCAAAACCGCAAATTGATGATGACGTCCGGTTAAAAAGCGCTGCGGACGATGTTGCCCCGGTGTTCGGCCCGGGATTGATAATTGCCGATCGCCGACCGGTTGCCCCTGACCTGGGCCAGTTCGTTCGCCACCAGCTCTTTCAGGGCCAGCAGCCCGGGCATCTCGGTCTTGATCCGCCGGGCAATATCTTCCATGAGTTCCTGCAGTTCTTTCATCTCCGGATGAGCAACCATATCCTCACTTGCCCGGAGCGAACTCACCAGCTGCAGATCGGTTTGGACGAGCACAGCCTGCAGTTCTTCGAAGCGCTGCAGATAGGTTGTCAGCGACCGGGCCTCTCCCGGTTGCCAGGCCTCCTGGAGCCTGTCCAGGTGCTCCCGTAACTCCCGATAGTGATCGATGGCGTTGTGCAGAATTTTCTCCAAATCGCTCATCACAGGTTCATCCTCAAGCCGTGGCGCCCTGCCGCAGGGATTGTCCTTTGTCGGCGGACTCGTCGGCAGCGATGTGAATGGCCTCGGCCCAGGTGGTGCGTAGATCGATCAGCAGCTGTTCGACGACTTCCAGGCGCTGTTCGTCGTTTTTCAGGTTGGCCTGGGTCAGCTCGCGAATCATGAAGTCATAAAGCGCGTCGAGGTTGTCGGCGATCTCCCCGCCGACCTCGCGATCGAGGGTGTTGGAGAATTCCGTGATAATCGCCATGGTTTTGCTGATCATCTCCAGTTTTTTGACCCGGTCGCCCATGGAAATGGCCTCGCGCGCTTGGCGGGCGAAGCGGATGGCGCCGTCGTAGAGCATGATCAGCAGTTGCTCGGGCTTGGCGGTTGCGACCTGGTTGTTGCGGTATTGATTCAAGTAGGCATTCATTGTTTCTGGCTCCACATGTTGTTGAGCATGGTCATCTGCTGGCTGAGAAAGGTGCTCTGCGCGTTCATGCCGCTCACCAGTTGTTCGAGCGCGTTGAACTGGTCGCGCAGCGACTTCTCCCGCTGTTCGAGACGGACGTTTATCTGTTCAATGCTCTTATCTATGCGCTTGATGTTGCTGTCGATACTCTGCTTGCGGCCGGTGTAGAAACCGTCGGTGGTGTGGGTGACACTCTCAAGGTAGTCTTTGACTTGAGTGGCGATGCCCTTGATCTCGCCATCCCCGGCCAACAGTCCAGCCAGGCCATCGAGGTTTTCGTCGATAACTTTGGTCAGAGTTTCGTCATCCAGCTTCACCGTGCCGTCTCTCTGGGTTTCGATGCCCAACTGCGACAGGGTTTTCAGCGAACCGTCGTTATCGACGGCGGACACCAGCATATTCTGCAGGTGGCGCTTGATTGAATTCAGACCTGAATCACCGCGGAGGATGCCGCCGGAGCTGCCGTCGATTGAAGACTGCTGGGTGACAAAGGAGACGACCTCGTTGTACCCAGACACGAAGGCCTGCACCTTTTTTTTGATCGCAGCTTCGTCACTGTCCACGGTCAAGGTCGTATTGGTGCCTAGCTCGGCTTTGGTGAGATTGAGTGTGACACCGGGAATGGCCTCTTCGATGCTGTTGGCTGAACTGTAAATATCAATGCCGTCAACCCGAATATGGGCTTGCTGCCCAGTCTGGGTTTGGGTAAAAGTCGGATTGGCGTAAGTGCCGCCGGTTAAACCGCTCGAATCGAAAGTCACGGCCTGTGCCACTTCATCCGCCGTCAGTACCAGGCGATGAGGGTTGACGGTGCCGTCATTGATCAGCGCGGCCGACACACCGGCACCGGCCGTGTTGATGGCCTGCATGATGCCTTCCAGGGAATTGTTCTCGGCATTAATGGTGATCTCGAACGGGTCGGCGTCGCCGACCGTCAATAAGATTTTGCCGGTACCGAAGTCCCCGGCGGTCTTATCGGCATAACCTTGGCTGACCTCTTTTTCGACTTGAGCGAGGCTGACAACTTCGACTTGGTAGTTGCCGCGCAGTGCGGCGCTTTCAGCAGAGGCTGAAAAGAAGTCCTTGGAACTCAATGTCGTCTTGCGGGCCTGGAGATCGGCTGAAGAATCAAGATCTTCGATTTTACTTAGAAAACCTTCCAATTTACTATTGAACTTGTCGAGTGCCGCCAGCCGGCTGTTGTTCCAGGATTTGTCTGTCTGCAATCTGGTCAACGGGCGCCGTTCGAGCTGCATCAGCTCGTTGACGATCGCGTTAGTGTCGAGGCCGGTTGCCAGTCCGCCGAAATTGAGAGCCATTTTTGTCTCCCCGGATCCTTTTCCTAAACCTTCTTGTCGACCAGCATGCCGCGAAACTCGTCCAGTTTCTCGGCAATGCCCAGCAGTTTTTCAGGCGGGATCTCGCGGATGACCTCTCCGGATTCCTGGTCGACCACCCGAACCTGCAGTTCGCCGGTCTCATCCCTTGCTTCGAAGCGAACGCTGTAGAGGCCGTCTTCGGTCAGCGCCTTGATCTTATCCAACAGTTCTTCGGGAGCAACGGTCCTTTTCAGTTTCTCGGGATCGCTTGCCGAGGTCTGGGCATCACGGCGTTCCCGGTTGGCAGTTTCTTCAGGAGCGGCGACTTTCGAGACGGGCTTGCTGAGCGAAGAAATGTTTTCGATATTCATGGCAGAGCTCCTTTCTCCCCGTTAAGGGGAAAGCGGGAGGCCGGGGTAACGGCCTCCCGCTGAAGTCCTAGGTTATGGTTAACCGAGGAGAGAAAGGGCCAGCTGCGGGGCCTGGTTGGCTTGGGCCAAAATCGAGACACCAGCCTGCTGCAGGATATTCTGCTTGGTCATGTTGGAGGTTTCCTGCGCAATGTCCGCGTCCAGGATCCGACTGCGGGC
>DATFJP010000172.1:0-3584 GCA_035269105.1 Desulfuromonadales bacterium | reverse complement strand
AAGTGCTGACCAGCCGCTCCCGGCGGCGGATCTACGAGGTTGTCGTCGGCGACGGGACCGGCCAGATCAGCCTGAAGTGGTTTCATTACCGCAAGCGCTGGATGGACCAGAAGTTCGCTCCCGGTCGCCAGGCGGTGTTTTCCGGCGAGGTCAAGCGCTTCGGCCCGACCCGGGAGGTGCATCATCCGGAGGTCGAAATGCTGGCCGCAGGCCAGTCGCTGGACGCCTACAAGGCTGATCATCCCCTGTCTTTCGGCCGCATCCTGCCGGTTTACCCCCTCACCGAAGGCCTCACCCAGTACACGGCCCGGAAAATCTGGAAGCAGGCCGTCGATCATTTCGCAGCCCTGGTGCCCAGCCAACTGCCCGCAGCGCTGGTCGCCGAACATGACCTGACACCCCTTGGCGCAGCCCTGGCGGCAGCTCACTGGCCGCCTGCAGAGGCCGACATGCAGGCTCTTGCTGCCGGTCGGGACCGGGCCAGGCGTTCCATTGTCTATGATGAATTCTTTTTCCTGGAACTGGGCCTCGCCGTGAAGCGGCACGGGGTCGCTTTCGAGCCGGGGATCCCTTTCGAAGTCACCCACAAATACACCAAGCCTCTCGCCCGCATGCTGCCCTACCGGCTCACCGGAGCGCAGCGACGGGTCCTCGGCCAGATCAAGCAGGATCTGATGGCGCCCCATCCCATGAACCGCCTGCTGCAGGGCGACGTCGGCTGCGGCAAGACCCTCGTGGCCCTGATGGCAGCCCTGGTCGCCATTGAAAACCAAACCCAGGTCGCCGTGGTCGCCCCGACCGAAATCCTCGCCGAACAGCATTACCTGGAATTCAGGCACTGGCTGGACCGCCTCGGCCTGCAGGCCGTACTGCTCCGGGGTAAAATGCCCGCCGCGGAAAAAAACCGGATCCTTGAAGCCGTCAGGGCAGGGGAAGCGCACCTGGTGATCGGCACGCATGCCGTTTTGCAGGAGCAGGTCGCGTTCCATCGGCTCGGTCTGGGCATTGTTGACGAGCAGCATCGCTTCGGCGTCAAGCAGCGCGCGGTCCTTCGGGGCAAGGGCGTCAACCCGCACATCCTGGTCATGACGGCCACGCCGATCCCGCGCACCCTGTCGATGACGGTCTACGGCGACCTGGCCCTGTCGATCATCGACGAGATGCCGCCCTGCCGCTCACCGGTCGCCACCCGGGTTATCCCCGAAGCCGGCCGCGAGCGCGCCTACGCCATGCTGCGCACCGTCATCTCGCGCGGCCAGCAGGCCTATATCGTCTACCCGCTGGTCGAAGAGACGGAAAAGAGCGACCTGCTTGCGGCCACCGAAGGGGCCGAGCGTCTCAAAAACGAAATCTTCCCCGAAGCCCGCCTGGGCCTCCTGCATGGACGCCTGAGTCCTGATGAAAAGCAGACCATCATGACCCGTTTCCGGGATCGTGACATCGACATTCTGGTTTCCACCACAGTCATTGAGGTGGGCATCGACATTCCCAATGCCACCCTGATGATGGTCGAACACGCCGAACGCTTCGGCCTCGCCCAGCTTCACCAGCTGCGCGGCCGGGTCGGGCGGGGCAGCCAGCCGGGAGAATGCCTGCTTTTGAAATCGGTGAAATGCAGCGAAGACGGCAACCGGCGTCTCGAGGTCATGGCTTCGACCACCGATGGCTTCCGCATCGCCGAAGCCGACCTCGAAATCCGCGGCCCCGGTGAATTCCTCGGCACTCGCCAGAGCGGGCTGCCGGACTTCCGGGTTGCCAACATCCTGCGCGACGGGCAGCTGCTCGCCGCGGCCCGGCAGGACGCCTTTCGCCTGGTCCAGGAAACCGACGGCCTCTCCACGCCCCACTGCCAGACCATCCTCCAGGAATTACGCCAGCGCTGGGGACAGCGCCTGCAACTCGCCTCTATCGGTTAAAAAAACATTTAATTTCAGTGCCTTGACTGTTGAAAGTCGGGTCATGTCGGGTCGACATCTGTCGGCATTGCTCCCGATGTCCAATGACAGGCCGTCTCCAGCCCCCTAAGCTGATAGCAAATTTACGTGCTGCAGGAGGCCCGTCCATGAAAACTGCTAAGAAAGGTTGGCCCGGGACAAAGGCGAGGCAAGGCGCAGAATTGGTCATCACCAGTTTATAAGAGAGGATCGCCGGACCGCTCCAGTCATGTGACAACCAGCAAAACAGGCGACCTCCATATTTGCCCGGTAAGACACTTTCTCAAACCCACGAAGGGGTGAGATAGGGCTTTGGGGAGCGGTTTTCAACGAAGCGGAAGTCATAAGGGCAGACTTCCGCTTTTTCTAGTTTTACAAATAGAAGAGAATCGCGAACTCAGAAAACATTCTGTTTAGATGGCAAAAACGCGAAGCAAAATATTATGTGACTTTTATCCGGTTTTACCTGGATAAAAGTTTACATAATATATATTATGCGACGTTACGGATAATGAGAGCCAGGAAAAGCAAACACTATCCCCCCGCAAGGCGGCCGTCCTTCGCGCTCAGCAACGCTTCGATAAGCTCAAGTTCTACGTCGACGATCACTGTAGGGGCGAAAAATTTTTCGCCCCTACGTTTTCGCCGGCCGTAGGTGGCGGGTTTCAAACCCGCCCCTACATCATGCAAACCCGGCCCTGCCCATGCAAGCCCGGTCCGAGATCGTTCAAAGAATTGCGGGTTGGCCACGCGCCGATGGTTTTCATGCACGCATGTTCTTGAAAAAGTTGATCAGGCCATTGGTCGAAGAGTCATGGTTGCGGACTGGCTCTTCACCGTGCAGTTCCGGCAGAACGGTCCTGGCGAGTTCCTTGCCGAGTTCCACTCCCCATTGATCGAAGGAATTGACATTCCAGATCATGCCCTGGACATACACCTTGTGCTCGTACAACACAATCAGCGCACCCATGGACCGGGGCGTCAGCTTGCGCAGCAGAATGGAATTGGTCGGGCGATTTCCGGGAAAAACCCGGTGAGGCAGCAGGCGATCGATTTCCGCCTTGCCGCGACCGGCCGCGGCCATCTCCTCGCTCACCTTGGAAGCGGTCTTGCCGCACATCAGGGCTTCGGTCTGGGCGAAGAAATTTGCCAGCAGCGCGGTATGATGGAAATCAACCGGATTCAGGGAACAAACCGGGGCAATGAAATCGGCGGGAACCAGCCGGGTCCCCTGGTGAATCAGCTGAAAAAAGGCGTGCTGGCCGTTGGTGCCGGGTTCGCCCCAGATAATGGGGCCCGTCTGGTAATCCACCGTTTCTCCCGAGCACGTCACCCGCTTGCCGTTGCTCTCCATGTCCAATTGCTGGAGGTGGGCGGGAAAACGATGAAGATACTGGTCATAAGGCAGAATGGCGTGACTCGCGGCGCCGAAGAAGTTGTTGTACCAGATACCCAGCAGTGCCATGATCACGGGGATATTCTCTGCCAGGGGCGCGGTCCGGAAGTGTTCGTCCATGGCATGCGCCCCGCTCAGAAGCTCCTCGAAATGGTCCATGCCCAGACCGAGGGCGATGGGGAAACCGATCGCCGACCAGAGAGAGTAGCGCCCCCCGACCCAATCCCAGAACTCCAGCATGTTGTCGACGTCGA
>DATFJP010000171.1:0-2811 GCA_035269105.1 Desulfuromonadales bacterium | reverse complement strand
CGGTCGAGATCTTGCTGGAGCAGACCGTTGCGTTTGATGGTTTCGAGCAACTGGTTGTTCAACTCCTGGTTGCGGCTGATAACCTGCTGCTTGTCGCGCAGCAGCGCTTCATAATCGGCCTTCAGGCTCTTGATGACTTCCTGCAGGTGGGCGTTCTCGTCAAGCTGCTGCTGGTGGACGCCCTGACTGACGCAGCCGGCCAGGAGCAGCAGAGAACCGAGCAGAAGAGCAGTCTGCTTGAGGATTTGCATGCATTTCTCCGTAGGTTTTGCAAGGGGTACAATCATCCCCAATTCTTAAATAAATTCCGTCAAAAGTAAAGGACTTCGCCGCTGATCCTGCCAGGCTTTTCAGTTGCTTAGGCAAGAACCACTGTGTTATAAAAAGGCATTTTCGAAGAGAGCTCTCTTCTCGGACCGTTAGGGAGTCAAAGCGGGATGAACCAGTTTGCGGTGGACCGGATTATTCGAATAGCTCTGGCCGAGGATATCGGCACGGGGGACGTGACGACCGCTGCCACCGTGCCGAAAGAGACCCCGGTCCGGGCGCAGCTGGTTGCCAAGGAAAATTTCCTGCTGGCCGGCATCGAGGTCGCCGGCCGGGTGTTCAGCCTTCTGGACCGGGCGATTGCCTTCGAACCGCTGATCCATGATGGACAAAGGGTGAAGCGGGGAGAGGTGCTGGCTTGGATCAAGGGCGAAGCCGCCACCCTGCTGCAGGCAGAGCGAGTGGCCCTCAACCTGTTGCAGCGCATGAGCGGCGTGGCCACGCTGACGGCACGGTTCGTCGCCGAAGTCGCCGATACGGGAGCGGTTATCGTCGATACGCGCAAAACGACACCCGGCTTGCGGCTGCTCGAAAAATATGCGGTGCGCATCGGCGGCGGCGGCAATCATCGCATGGCACTTTATGACGGCGTTTTGATCAAGGAAAACCACATCGCTGCTGCCGGCGGTATTTCCGCCGCCATCGGCCGTGCCCGTCAGCAGGTCCCGCACACCCTGAAGATCGAATGTGAGGTGCGCAGCCTGGACGAGGTGGCCGAGGCCCTGGAAGCGGGGGCCGACATCCTGTTGCTCGACAACATGGAGCCCGGCCAACTGCGTCGGGCGGTGGAACTGATTGATCGCCGCGCGGTCACCGAAGCTTCCGGGGGCGTTAACCTCGACACAGTGCGGTCGATTGCGGAAACCGGTGTATGCCTGATCTCCGTGGGAGCATTGACCCACTCCTGTCGCGCTGTTGATATTTCCATGCTGTTCGCCTGATGGCCAGGATGTTTTGCCCATATTGATGACGACTTCCCTGCGCGAAACCATTCTGCAGCTTTTCAGGAGCACACCGACCGGGTTCGTTTCCGGAGCACAGATCAGTCGGACCCTGGGGGTGTCGCGAACAGCCGTTTGGAAGCAGATCGAAAAACTGCGGGAACTCGGCTATTGCATTGAGGCTGTTCCCTCAAAGGGATATCGGCTGATGCAGTCACCTGATGTGCTGCTGGCGGAAGAGCTGAGCGCCGGAGCATCCGGTCAATTGATCGGCTGCCGGATCCGGACCCTGGAAACCACGGATTCGACCAATTTGCAGGCCATGGCTCTGGGCGATGCCGGTGCGCCGGAAGGCCTGGTCGTGATTGCCGACCGGCAGACGGCGGGCAAGGGGCGTCTCGGTCGCAGTTGGATATCGCCCGGCGGGGTCAACCTTTATCTGTCGGTGCTTTTGCGGCCGCCCGTGCTGCCGGCCGCAGCGCCGCAGCTGACGTTTCTCTCCGCGCTGGCGGTCTGCCGGACCATCGAGGATGTCAGCGACCTGCAGCCACAGGTCAAATGGCCGAACGACATTCTGCTTGGCGGTCGCAAGGTCGCCGGTCTGCTCAACGAAATGAGTTCGGAAACCGATCGGGTCAACCATGTGGTGCTGGGCATCGGCATCAACTTGAACGTGATGCGGGCAGAGCTTCCCACCCAGGTGCGGTATCCAGCGACCTCCATTGCGATTGAAACCGGTCGGCCGGTGTCCAGGCTCAAATTCACCACGCTTCTGCTGCGACGCCTGGATGAGCTCTACGCCGCTTATCTGGTCGAGGGCGGCCGGCCCCTGCTGACGGCCTGGGAAGCTTATTGTGAACTGACCGGTCAAATGATCGAGGTAGACTGTCAGCAACGTCGGATTCATGGCCAGATGGCGGGGATCGACGATGACGGCGCCCTGCTGGTCAAAACCTCGGCTGGGGTGGAACGGATTCTGGCCGGGGACGTCCGCCCGGCACGCCGGTAAAGATAGCAGGGTTTTTGAATCGATGTTACATTGCAGGACTGACTTGAACTTTGTCTGAGGTCGTGTCTATCCGGAAACTCCGGACCAAAACGCGTTAAGACTTGAATTGCCGGGCCGCACTGATCGCGTCCCGCACTGTGGGTTTTATGCTGCTCGTCATTGATGTCGGCAATAGCAATTCGGTTCTCGGCCTCTACCGGGATCAGGAATTGGTTCGCAGTTGGCGCCTGACCACCGAACGCGCACGCACCGCGGACGAGTGGGCCATGATCACTCATGAATTGTTCAATCTGGCCGGACTCGGCTTTGCTGACGTTTCCGCCGTCATTATTTCCTGCGTGGTCCCCCCGCTCCTGAAAACCCTCGAAGAACTCTGCCATCGGTATTTCAAGCTCAAACCCATCCTGGTGGGGCCGGGAACCCGAACCGGTATGCCGATCTTGTATGATAATCCCCGCGAAGTCGGTGCCGACCGGATCGTCAATGCGGTGGCCGCTTTCAGCAAGTACCGCTCAAGCCTGATTGTGGTGGATT
>DATFJP010000170.1:0-3040 GCA_035269105.1 Desulfuromonadales bacterium | reverse complement strand
GATCCGTGATCCGTGATCCGTGATCCGTGATCCGTGATCCGTGATCGGTGAACCGTAAAGCGTCAACCGCAATCGGTTAACGGGTAGTTCTTTCTACAGGAAAAGGGATTTCTAGCACCTCTGAAAAATTGCGTCAAGTTTTGCCTTGATTTTAGCTTGACAGCCTCCAGCCCCCCGGTCCTCCCTTCACCGATCACCGATCACCGATCACCGATCACCGATCACCGATCACCGATCACCGATCACCGATCACCGATCACCGATCACGAACTAACGCTCCCCCTTGACCCACCACTCCTGGTTGTCGTCGAACCACCAGCGGGTCGAGTCGGTCATCCAGATGGTTTCCGCCAGCTGTTCAGCGACCTGGGTGCGCAGCCGTTTGACCGTGGCCGGATACCATTCGTCGGCATAGCGGTTGCCGAGGTCCTTGTATTCCTTGAGGGCGAGGATCATCTCCAGTTGGTCGGCGTCGTGGGCGATCAGGGCCTCGCGGGACTCTCTGGCCATGAACTCGGCCTGGATGTCCCGGTAATCGTCGCCAAACGGCAGGGTCGCCGCCAGGTCGTCCACCGCCTTCTGTTCGTCGACCTGGCAGTACTTCTTATTGACGTAGTTCAAGTCGCCGGTGCGCGCCTCGGGGATGTCGTGGAACAGGCAGAGCATGACCACCCGGCCGACATCCGCCTCACCGTCCATCTGAGCCAGGGTGTAGCCGATCAGACTGGTGCGAAAGATGTGTTCGGCCACCGATTCGGTGCCGGAGCCGAGGAACTGGAAGCCGGTGCGCGGCGTGCGCTTGAGCATGCCGAGTTCGAACAGGAAGTGGGCGATGTTTTTCATATAGAACCTTTTTGAGAGGTTGAAATTCGGTTTTTAACGCAGAGGCGCAAAGAGCGCAGATGAATAAGCCGAAAGCGAGTTTGGAAAAAAAGCTCATTCTCTTGATTTAGTTCAGAAAAGATATACAAGAAAAAAGAAAAATCAAAGAATGTTTTGGCCTTCTTTGCGCCTCTGCGTCTCTGCGTTAAGGAAAATAAAAGGGATCCAAATTCAGCCGAGCCGGATCAGCGCCACGCCGCCCAAAATCAGAAGCGCGGCGGAGAAGCGAATCCGTCCGCAGGACTCGCCGAGGAAGAGCACGCCGATCAGCACGCCGATCAGCAGGCTGATCTGGCGGACCGGCACGGCATAGCTCATCGGCGCCAGCTGCAGGCCGTAGCGGAAGGTGAAAAAGGAACCCATCATGATCGGCCCGGACAGCAGAATCAGCGTCCGGCTGTGACGAAACTCGGTCAGGATACGGCCCCGGAAGCGCGGGCGCAGGATGTTGAGGGTCATAAACAGCAGCATGAACGCCACCAGCAGGTAGGTGAAGTGGAAGGGGGGATAGATCATCACGCCGGTCTTGTCTATCACCGACCCCACTGAGTAGATGAAGCCGGCGGCCAGCGCCGCCAGCACCGCCGGGTTCTGCAGGTTGCGGAAGGGCCGGGTGAGTTCCCGCCAGGAAAGATGTTGGAATTGCACGCAGTAAGCCCCGGCCAGGATCAGCAGAATGCCCGCCAGGCCGACGCCGCTGATCGGTTCATCGAGCAGCAGCACTCCCCAGAGCGGCACCCAGAGCATGGAGGTCTGCGCCAGGGGATAGGTGAGCGAGAGGTCGCCGCTGTGGTAGGCGCGGCCGTTGAACAGGTGGTAAAGCATGAAACAGACGGCGCCGGCCGCGGCCAGGCCGACCACATGCAGCGGCGGGGCCGGAAAGCTGCCGGCGATCGGCAGACCGAGATTCATCATGCTGCCCGAGCAGACGAACATCCACCAGATGAACACGGTCTTGTCCCGGCTGCGCTTGACCAGCAGGTTCCAGAAGGCGTGCATGAACGCGGAAAAGCTGATCAGCAGCAGGGCGAGGGTCGACATGGACGGCATTGTAGCCGAGGCTCGAATTTAGCGAAACTAAAAAATCCGTCAATAAGCCTGAAGCCGCCGGCTGCCGCGTATTGACAGGGGGCGGGGACTTGGTATCCTGCTAGAATGTTCGACAACTCGCCGGAATGAGCCGTTTTTTTCCGACCCTGTAAGGAGACCAGTATGCCTGATTACCGTACCGAACAGGATTCCATGGGCAGCATGCAGGTGCCGGCGGAGGCCCTGTACGGCGCCCAGACCGCTCGCGCTCTGGAGAATTTCCCGATTTCCGGGCTGCGGTTTGCCCGCCCCTTCCTGCGCGCCCTCGGCCAGATCAAGGAACACGCGGCCCGGGTCAACCGGGAGCAGGCCGCGCTCGACGATCGCCTGGCGCTGGCCATCATGGACGCCGCCGAAGAAGTGGTGCGCGGCGAACTGGACGCCCACTTTCCGCTGGACATCTTCCAGACCGGCTCCGGCACCAGCACCAATATGAACGCCAACGAGGTGATCGCCAACCGGGCCACCCAGCTGCTCGACGAAGAGATCGGCAGCCGGGCGGTCCATCCCAACGACCATGTCAACCTGGGCCAGTCGAGCAACGACGTGATCCCCACGGCCATGCACCTGGCCGCGGCAGTGGAGATCCGGGAACGGCTGCAGCCGGCCCTGGCCGCCATGTGCAAGGTCCTCGGCCGCAAGGCGATCGAGTTCGACGATATCGTCAAGATCGGCCGCACCCACCTGCAGGACGCCACGCCGGTGCGGCTCGGCCAGGTGTTCGGCGGCTACTTCCGCCAGGTGAGCCTGGCGTCCGGCGAACTGGAGCACGCCGTTGCGGGCTTGTGCGAACTGCCCCTGGGCGGCACCGCGGTCGGCACCGGCTTGAACACCCACCCGGAGTTCGCCCAGAAGGTGATCGCCGGACTGGGCGAGGTGACCGGCCTGCCGCTGCGCGAGGCCAGGGACCATTTTGCCGCCCAGGCCGGCAAGGAGCAGGTGGTGGCGGCCAGCGGCGCCCTGAAAACCACCGCCGTGGCCCTCTACAAGATCGCCAACGACATCCGCCTGCTCGGCAGCGGGCCGCGCTGCGGGCTGGGCGAGCTGCAGCTGCCGGCGGTCCAGCCGG
>DATFJP010000169.1:0-8419 GCA_035269105.1 Desulfuromonadales bacterium | reverse complement strand
AAAGGGGAGGCCGGGAGGGGTTATTAGGCGGCAGGGGTTATCAGGCCGGCAGGGGTTATTCATTTTTTTGATGCCCTCAAATATTTTTTCAGCAATGCTCGGCATCACCCGCCAAACCATCGGTCCCGACCAGCCTGCCATCGGACCAGCCGTCGATCCGGACATCCCGGCAAGTCCCGGCCAGGTCGGCAGGACCGTCGAAAACCACCTCGAGATAATGGCGCGACATCCCCTTGAGATGGCCGCCGGAACCGCCGCCTTCAACCACCACATCGAGAGTTCTGCCGACGAACTTTTCGGCGAAGCGGCGCTGTTTCGCCGTGCCGAGTTGCCGCAACCGGGCGGCGCGCGCCTTGCTGACGTCGCCCGGAACCTGGTCCGGCATGGTCGCGGCCGGGGTGCCGGGTCGGCGACTGAAGGGAAAGACGTGCAGGTGGCTGACCGGCAGTTCCTCGATCAGGGTTAAGGTGTTTGCGAACGCCTGCCCGGTTTCGCCGGGAAAGCCGGTGATGACATCGAGGCCGATGGCGGCATCCGGGACCCGCTCATGAATGCGCCGGATCAAGTCGCCGAAGAACCTGCGGTCATAATCGCGCCCCATGCGCTGCAAAACAGCATCATCTCCCGACTGTAAAGGGATATGGAAATGCGGGCAGAGAATGGCCGATGCGGCCACGACCTCGAGCAGAGCTGCGGGGATTTCGGTCGGTTCGACCGAACCGAGCCGCAGCCTCTGCAGCGCGGTTTCCCCTTCGATGCGCCGGACCAGGTCGAGCAGGCTGGTCGCCGGGCTCAGGTCATTGCCGTAGCCGCCGATATGGATGCCGGTCAGCACCACCTCCGGGTAACCCGCCTCGACCAGACGCTGCACCTGCCGGACAACCTCATCGGGCGTTGCGGAGCGGCTGCTGCCGCGCGCATAAGGAATGATGCAATAGCTGCAGAAAGCATCACAGCCGTTCTGGATCTGCACGAAAGCGCGGCTGCGTTCGCCGAAGCCGGTCAGAAGCGGCAGGCAGGCCGTTTCGGCCAGCCGGACGTCGGCAACCGCCACCCGGGAACCGTTCACCTCCTCTTCAAGGTACTCCAGAAGCTTCTTCTTTTCTTCGTTGCCGACCACCAGCCCGACCCCCGGCATGGCGGCGAAGGTCTGCGGATCAACCTGCGCATAACAGCCGGTGACGATCACCCGGCAATCCGGTTTGAGCCGCCGGGCCCGACGGACCAGGCTGCGCGACTGGGCGTCGGTGGCGGCGGTCACGGTACAGGTATTGATCACCACCAGGTCGGCGCCTTCCGCAAAGGAGACCACCGGATATCCGGCGCGGGTCAGCTGCTCCTGCATGGCCGCCGATTCGAACTGATTGGTCTTACAGCCCAGCGTGGCGAAGGAAACTGTGGGGAAATCAGGGACGCAGGACGCGGGACGCTGGACGCGAAAATCTTTGGGTTTTTCTGAGGTCATGGCAGTCTGTCGTTACCCCCCGCGATCCAGTTCAGATCTGCGGCGGGAATCTTGTTGGCTTGTTTTTTTTCGCGTTCCGCGCCCAGCGTCCCGCGTTGCCGTTTCTCAATCCACCCGCCGCCCAGCACGCGATCGCCGTCGTAGAAAACCGCGGCCTGTCCGGGGGTGACCCCCCGCTGCGGGGTGTCGAATTGGACCTCGACACCCTCCTGGCAGGGGAGAACCGTGGCCGGCACCTCCTGGTGACGGTAACGGATGCGGCATGCCGTCCGGAACGCTGCCGATGGCGGCGGAACCAGCCAGTTCAGATCGGTGACCCGGCAGGCCGGGGTGTCCAGGTATGGCTTTTCGCCTACGTAGACGCGGCGGGTTTCCGCATCGATGGCAATCACGTAGAGCGGCTCGGGCCAGCTGAGACCGAGGCCCCGCCGCTGACCGATGGTATAACGATACGTTCCGGCGTGTCGGCCGAGGATCTCGCCGGAGACATGCATGATCTCGCCGTTCATCCGGCCGGCTCCGCACTGCTCTTCGAGGAAGCGGACATAGTCGCCGTCGGGTACGAAACAGATATCCTGACTTTCCGCCTTTTCGGCAACCCGCAAGCCAAGCCGCAAGGCATGTTCCCGCACCTCTTCCTTGGTCATCCCGCCCAGCGGAAAGCGGACGGAATTCATCTGCTCCTGGGTCAGGGTAAACAGGAAGTAGCTCTGGTCCTTGTCCGCATCCCGGCCTTTGTGCAGGGAATAGCGGTCTTCGTGACGAAGAATGCGTGCATAATGTCCGGTTGCCAGATAGTCCGCCTCGAGTTCCCGGGCGCGGCGCAAAAGAGTCTCGAATTTCAGAACCTGATTGCACAGCACGCAGGGGTTGGGTGTCCGGCCGCTGAAGTAATCCCGGCAGAAACGGTCGATGACCTTGTCCTGGAATTCTTTCTCGAAATTGACCACATAAAAGGGAATGCCGAGGCCCTCGGCAACCCGGCGGGCGTCGTGGACATCGTCCAGGGAGCAGCAGGTGCCGAAGGCTTCGCCATGCTCGCCGGTGAACTGGGAATAATCCCAGATCTGCATGGTCAGGCCGATGACCTCGCAGCCATTTTCCTGCAACAGGGCCGCGGTCACCGAGGAATCGACCCCGCCGCTCATGGCGACCACGACTCTTGTACCGGGTTCAATCAACATAGGTTTTTCTTCATCCGGAGTTGTGACCCTTCCCCTGTCAATGCTTAACGCAAAGGCGCCGAGACGCAAAGAGGGAAAGATTTCCTGTAATCACGAATTCTTTTCGTCTTCAGACTCTTACCAGGGGTTTCTCTGCACCTCTGCGGCTCTGCGTTAAAATGACGGCAATTTGGGAATAGAAACGGAATAAGCAGCCGGAACCCGGTCGGCAAAGCAAAAGGAGAGCGATCCTCAGGACCACTCTCCAATTTTCGAGGAATGACATGAGGCTTTTATATTTAACCGTTTGATTCCTTGTAATTTTTAATGGCTTCATGCAAGGCGTCGGCGGCCAGGTTCGAGCAGTGCATCTTCTGGGCGGGCAAGCCGTCCAGTGCTTCGGCGACTGCCTGGTTGGTCAGTTCCATGGCTTCGTCAAGGGTTTTGCCAAGGGCCATCTCCGTAACCATGGACGAGGTGGCGATCGCCGCACCGCAGCCGAAGGTCTTGAACTTGATGTCCTTGATGACATTATCCTCGACCTTGAGATAGATCTTCATAATATCGCCGCAGGAGGCGTTGCCGACCTCCCCAACGCCGTCGGCATCGTCGAGCGAGCCGACGTTGCGCGGGTTGGTAAAATGTTCCATAACCTTGTCCGTATACATACAGGTATCCTCCCGATATGAAATGTGGTCTTTACAGGCGTTTGACGGTTTCGCAGGTCAGGCACTCTTCAGCGTCTTTTCCGCAGTTGTAGAGGGGACTCATTTCCCGCAGCCGCTGCACGGTGGCCGGCAGCACCTCGAGCAGGGAGTCGATCTCCTCTTCGGTGGTTTCGGGGCCGAGACTGAAACGCGTACTGGAATGGGCCAGTGTCACCTCGACGCACATGGCGCCCATAACGTGCGAAGGTTCAAGGGACCCCGAAGTGCAGGCCGAACCCGACGAAGCGGCGATGCCGTACATGTCCAGATTGAGCAGCAGCGACTCGCCCTCGATGTAGGCGAAACTGACGTTCAGGGTATTCGGCAGCCGCTGATCCCGGTCCGGCGTGCCGTTCAGCTTGATGTCGGGGACCTGTTGCAGCAGGCCATTTTCCAGTTTGTCCCGCAGGGCACGAACGCGCTCGTAGTAGGCTTGCCGCTCGGCGGTCGCAATTTCGCAGGCTTTGCCGAGGGCGACAATGCCGGGGACATTGTGGGTGCCGGCGCGGCGGCCCCGCTCCTGGTGCCCGCCGTGGATGAAGGGAACCATACGCGTGCCGCGTCGGATATAGACGGCGCCGACGCCCTTGGGGGCACCAACCTTGTGCCCGGACAGGACCAGCAGGTCGATGTTGGCTTTCTGGACATCAATCTCCAGCTTGCCGACGGCCTGCACGGCATCGGTATGGAAACGAATTTGATGTTTCCTGGCAATCGCCCCGATCTCTTCAACAGGAAAGATGTTGCCGGTTTCATTGTTGGCCCACATGACCGAAATCAGAACCGTCCGGTCGGTAATGGCGGCCTCCAGGTCGGCCAGATCGAGCAGACCGTCGCGATCGACCGGCAGATAGGTGACTTCGTAACCGTTCTTTTCCAGGTATTCACAAGTCTCGAGCACCGCCGGGTGCTCAACGGCCGTGGTGATGATATGGTTGCCCTTGTCTTTCAGCGCGGCCAGAGACCCCTTGATGGCCATATTGTCCCCTTCGCTGCCGCAGGACACGAACACGATCTCCGCCGGCGAGGCGTTGATCGCCGCGGCGACCTGCTCGCGGGCCTGCTCGACAGCGCCGGACACCGCGCGGCCGGCCCAATGAACACTCGAGGGATTGCCGAACTGTTCCTTGTAGAAGGGCAGCATGGCTTCCAGGACCTCGGGGCGGACCGGACTGGTAGCATTGTAGTCAAGGTAAATCTGTTTCACCGAAAAGCCTCCTGATATGTCGTTATTGAGCCAGGAAGCGGACGCTTGGTCCGAACCTCCCGGCTCATTTCGTGTTGTTCTTCTGTTTTCAGGACCCGGTCGGTTCCTCACCAGGCAGCTGCTTCCTGGCCTCGACCGTCAAGTCGGCCAGGGTGACCGAGGCCAGGAAGGAGCGGATCCTTTCACCGAGTCCCTGCCAGACACTGTGCGTGACGCACTGGCTGCTGCAGGAGCAGGAGCCGGCAGAGTCCATGCATGAAACGGGCACCAGGGTTTCCTCAACGCTGTCGATGATCTCATCGACCCTGATCTGTTCCGCCGGCCGGGCCAATATATAGCCGCCGCCGGGACCGCGCACGCTGTTGACGATCCGGCCGCGCCGCAGCTTGACGAACAACTGTTCCAGATAGGTCAGGGAGATCTCCTCGCAGCGGGAAATCTCTCTGAGGGCGACTGCCTGCCCCTGCGAGCTGAGGCTGAGACGGACCATCGCTCTGACTGCATATTGAGCTTTGGTGGACAAACGCATGGCTTACCCGGACTTTCTTTTCTTGCTGGCTGCCGAAGCGGTGTTCGCCCGGCTGCGCGGTTTGCTGGCCGCGGTCTTGGTGGTCTTCTGATCCAGCTTTTCGGTCAGATCCTGAACTTTCTTTTCCAGAGCCCGGACCTGGTCGAACAGACAGGCGATCGCCTTGGCCTCGGGGTCGGGAAGCTTGCCGTGCTCGAGGTCGGGACGTTCCGTCTCGACCTTGGTGCCGTCCTGGATGACGACCCGACCGGGGATGCCGACGACGGTGGAGTGGTCGGGGACTTCCTTGACAACCACTGAGTTCGAGCCGATCCTGGCATCGTCACCGACGCGGAAGGGTCCCAGGACTTTGGCACCGGAGCCGATCACAACATTGTTGCCCAGGGTCGGATGACGCTTCTCTTTGGCCCAGGAAGTCCCGCCGAGGGTGACCTGGTGGTAAATGGTACAATTATCGCCGATTTCGGCGGTTTCGCCGATGACCACCCCCATGCCGTGATCGATGAAGAAACCGTTACCGATCTTGGCGCCGGGATGGATTTCAATGCCGGTCAGGAAGCGGCCGACATGCGAACTGAAGCGGGCCAGAAAACGCAGGTTGTGGTTCCACAGCCAGTGGGCGAAGCGGTAGATCAGAACAGCATGGAAGCCCGGATAGCAGAAGAGAACCTCGACAACGCTTCTGACCGCCGGGTCCCGATCGAAAACCACATTGATGTCCTGTCTGACTGTTTTAAACACTGCTCTGCCTCCCAAATCAATACAGATGAGCGTTGTCCGAGCGTGGTCCTGCTGGACCCCGTCGGTAAGAAATACAGTCAACAGTTAACATACCTGAGTATTTCTGTCAATTATTATTCTGGTGATTTTGCCCGGAAAAGTACGCGGGGCAGGTGAACGTCAGCCAGCAGAAAAGTACGGTCGGCAGAAGAGTTCATGAATAATGCGGGCTAAAGGAACAAGCGATAGGCGGCGTTGTCGGTTTCCTCCATGTAGCGGTAACCGAGACTGGCGAGAAAGTGTTCAAGAGCTTCATTCTCTCCCTCGGCCATTTCGAGCCCGATCAAAACCCGGCCGAAATCACTGCCCTGGGTCCGGTAATGGAACAGAGAGATGTTCCAGCCCGCCCCCATGGTCTCCAGGAAGCGGACCAGGGCGCCCGGGCGCTCGGGGAACCAGAAACGGAATAACCTTTCTCCACGGGCGTGGGGAGATTTTCCACCCACCATGTGGCGAATGTGGGTCTTGGCCAGTTCGTCCTCGGTCAGATCCAGGTTTTCGAAACCATGTTCAGCAAGCAATCGACCGAAAGCATGCCGCTCCTCTTCGCCGCGGGTGGAAATGCCGACGAAGATATGGGCCTGGTCCCGGCCCGACAACCGGTAATTGAACTCGGTGATGTTGCGGTCGCCGACCACGTCCCGACAGAAGGTTCGCAGGATTCCTGGCCGTTCCGGGATGGTGACTGCGAACAAGGCTTCCTGTTTGTCGCCGATCAGGGAGCGCTCGGCGACATAACGCAGCCGATCGAAATTCATGTTGGCGCCGGAATTGATGGCGGCCAGGGTCTGCCCGGTCACCCCTTCCCGCCGGATGTAGCGCCGCAACCCAGCCAAGCCCAGGGCTCCCGCCGGCTCGACGATGGTCCGGGTCGCCTGGTAGATGCTTTTGATGCTGCTGCAGATCTCGTCGATATCGACGCAGATGATTTCATCCACATATTTCCGGCAGATATCGAAGGTCAGCCGCCCGACTTCGCGCACCGCGACACCGTCGGCGAAGATCCCCACGGATTCGAGCGTCAGCCGTTTGCCCGCGGCCAGGGACTGCCTCATGGCATCGCTGTCGACCGGCTCGACGCCGATCACCTTGATCTCCGGGCAGAGCTGCTTGAGGTATGCGGCCACCCCGGCGATCAGCCCGCCGCCGCCGACCGGGACGAAAACAACGTCGATCCGGCCGGAACTCTGCCGCAGCATTTCATCGGCGATGGTGCCCTGCCCGGCGATCACCAGTTCATCGTCGAAGGGATGAATGAAGGTCATGCCGGTTTCGGCGATCAGCTCGCTGCAGCGCTCTGCGGCTTCAGAGTAGTTGTCGCCATGCTGCACGATCCGTCCGCCCAGCCGCTCAACGGCCGCCACCTTGATGGCCGGTGTGGTCACGGGCATGACAATCGTGGCCGGGATACCGAGGCGGCCGGCGGCAAAGGCTACGCCCTGGGCATGGTTGCCGGCCGAAGCGGTGATCACGCCCTTCTGCCGTTCGGCTTCCGTCAAATGGGCGATTTTGTTATAGGCGCCGCGCAGTTTGAAGGAGAAAACCGGCTGCATGTCCTCACGCTTGAGCAGAATGCGGTTGCCGAATGCCTTGGACAGAGTCGGTGATTCCTCCAGCGGGGTTTCGACGGCAGCCTCGTAAACCCTGGAAGTCAGGATGTTTCTCAGGAGCTTTTGCATTGCGGAAAAATAGCGGTGTTCACAGGGCATGTCAAGGGATTAGGCGGTGGTCCGTGGTCGGTGATCGGTGATCGGTGATCTTTGGGCGGTGATCCGTGATCGGTGATACGTAATCGGTGAACCTTGCACCTTGAACCTTGGACCTTGAACCTTGGAAGTTAATATCGACAAATGTCTTTGATTTCGCTATAGTGCTTTGTGCTTTAAAGGTCTGCGGGACGTCCTGACAGACACCATCCATTTCATTCCCATACAAGGAGAGAGATCATGCCGGAATTCTTCTACCAGGAGCCATTCCCCCTGGGCAAAGACGAGACCAGTTACCGCAAGCTCGAGGGTTCCGAAAAGTACGTCAGCACGGTCGATTTTGAGGGACGGCAGGTTCTGAAGGTCGACCCCGAGGCCCTTACGGTGTTGTCCAACGAGGCGTTTCGCGATGTCTCCTTCCTGCTGCGTCCGGAGCACAATGATCAGGTCGCCAAGATTCTCCGCGATCCCGAGGCGCCGGGCAACGAAAAGGGGGTGGCCATTGCCTTTCTCCTCAACGCCGAGGTGTCCGCCAACTTCGAACTGCCGCTCTGCCAGGACACCGGCACCGCCACCGTGGTCGCCAAGAAAGGCGAGGAGGTCTTCACCGGCGCCAACGACGCCGAAATGCTCTCCAAGGGGGTCTACAAGACCTACACTGAGGAGAATCTCCGCTACTCGCAAACCGTAGCCCTGGACATGTACACGGAAAAGAATACCGGCACCAACCTGCCGGCGCAGATCGACATCTATGCCGACCAGGGCGACGCCTACAAGTTCCTGTTCGTCACCAAGGGCGGCGGCTCCGGCAACAAGACCTACCTCTACCAGGAGACCAAGGCCCTGCTCAACCCGGGCAAAC
>DATFJP010000168.1:0-7778 GCA_035269105.1 Desulfuromonadales bacterium | reverse complement strand
TCAGCCTATTACGCCGCCGGCACCGCACAGTACCATATCAACGCCGACATCATGTACGCCCTGCAGAAATACGTCGAAGTCACCGAAGACAAAGCCCTTCTCTACAACGAAGGCGCCGAAATGCTGGTCGAAACGGCGCGGATGTGGCAGGATCTGGGCTTCTTTTCCAAGCGCAAAGGCGGCAGCTTCTGCATCCACGGCGTCACCGGCCCGGATGAATATACGACCGTCGTCAACAACAACGCCTATACCAATCTGATGGCGCGCGCCAATCTGCAATTTGCGGCCCGAACGGTCCGGGAAATGCAGGAGTCTTTTCCCGACCATTACCAGAACCTTCTGCATCGGACCGGACTTGAAAACCAGGAAATAGCCTCCTGGGAAAAAGCCGCCGAAAAAATGCATATCCCCTATGACCAGGATCTGGATATCCACCCCCAGGATGAGGATTTCCTCGAACTGGAGAGTTGGGATATTCGAAACACCCCCCGTGACAAATTTCCCCTGTTGCTCAATTTCCATCCGCTGGTCATCTACCGCCACCAGGTCATCAAGCAAGCGGATGTGGTGCTGGCCATGTACCTGCTCGGCAACGAATTTACCAAGGAACAAAAGGTTAGTAATTTTAATTACTACGACCCCGTGACCACCGGAGATTCATCGCTTTCCGCCTGTATTCAGAGCATTATCGCCACGGAAATCGGTCTCCGTGAGAAGGCCATGGGTTATGCACGCTACGCCGTCCTGATGGACCTGGCCGATGTGGGAGGCAACATGGCCGACGGCTGTCATATCGCGTCGATGGGAGGGACCTGGATGGTCTGGGTCTACGGATTCGCCGGAATGCGGGATTATGGCGGCAAAATCACCTTTGATCCGGTGCTGCCGAACGACATAGAAAGAGTCCGCTTCCACCTGCTGATTCGCGGTCAACGCCTGCTCGTTGAAATGAACCATCTGGAAGCAACCTACCTGATGGAGGAGGGGGTGCAGCTGGAAATCATGCATCAAGGGAAAACCTACCTGCTCAAGGAAGGAAAGCAGGAGACGTGCCGGATTGCAAAGCAGAAGAGGATTCGCAAGGATGGCGGCAAAGGAAGGCAGGCTGTGGTCTAGGAGGCTGTCGGACTATACGGACTGAAGCGAAAATTTGAGTCTTCGAGCACAGATTTCAGCTCGTTTGCAGGCGCATAGCTATAGCTATGGGGCAAAAAGGAGCTGAAATATGGGCCGAAGAATCGGATTTGCAGCCAGTTCATGGATAGTCCGACAGCCTCCTAGTACCCTGTAACCCATAAACTGTCGCATCTTGCTTGTCCTTTGACGCGTCAACTGCGTTGTGACAAACGATACGTAGCTACGGCTATGCATCGTTCGTCACGCCTTGTTGCCCCGCCAAATTCCGGCGCAATTTTGCGACATCCTATCGGTTACAGGGTACTAGGAAATTTCCCAAATATTTCTCAAAATTTTCCCTTGCACAGCGCCTTTGGGTTTGCTATAAACACTTCAAGCTCTTCGTGATATCTGCAAATCGAAGAGTCTTTGGACCCCGCGTATCCCCCCCCTCCTTACGCGGGGTCTTTTTTTGTCATTCGGCATTGGACCCCCGAAACGCCCGCAGCAGATGGGGAAGCAGCTGTTTCTTGCGTGACAAAACATTTTTCAATTCATAGAGCCCTTCGCCGAGCAGCGGGTAGCCGATGCGACTGACGAGAACAGGGTCCCCCACAGTCAGCAGCTGACTGTTCTGCTCGACAATATCGGTCACCAACAGTCCCGTCATATCCAGACTTCGATCTCTGCGCAGGGCTTCCAGCTCTTGCGCACAATCACCCATGCGTTCGTGAAATTCAGCATAAGAGACCACCTCGACCTGACCGATGCCGAACTTGCGCCGGCCGGTTTCATACTCCTTGAAGTCAGCCAGGAGCAGATCCCTGGTCGAGGGGTACTCAGCCAGGGCGCTGCCCGACTTGAACATTTCCCGCCCGAATTCCTCCGCCTCGAGGCCGGCCAGCCTGGCCAGCCAATCGGCCAGTTGCCGATCCAGGCCGGTGGTCGTCGGCGACTTGAGCAGGACCGTATCGGACAGCAGCCCGGCCAGCATCAAACCGGCAGTTTTGGGATCGGGTTGGAGGTTTGCTTCCTGAAAAAGGCTGGCGACCACAGAGCAGGTGCTGCCCAGGGGCTGGTTGATGAATCGGATCGGCTTTTCCGTGTGGAAATTACCGAGGCGATGGTGGTCGATAATTTCCAGAATGTCGACCTGGTCCGCTCCGGGCACCGCCTGGGAGAGTTCATTGTGATCCACCAGAATCAGCTTAACCGCCGAGGGCTGCAGCAAATTGGTTTTGGTCGCAACCCCGCAGATTCGCCCCTCACCGTCAAGGACCAGCACCCCGGGAGCCCCGCCACGAGCCAGCGTGCCGCCGAGCGATGTCAGCCTGTCGTCGGGGCTCACCTTTGGCAGGTCGGTCGCCGCCAGGTGGGCGACGGGGGTCGACAGGCGGGTCAGCAGAGCTGTCGTGGCCGTATCGTAAGGACTGATCAAAAGTGAGACGCCCCGCGCCTCCGCAGCTTTGCGGATTTCTTCCGACACAGCATGCCCGCCGGTAACGATCAGCAGCCGGACACCTAGTTCTACGGCAGTTTTCTGGACTTTGCCCCGATCTCCGGTCAACACGACGGCCCGGCCAGGTTCTGCGTTCTCCAGGATGCCCCGGAAAGTGTGCGCAGCCATGGCTCCCACAAACAGCTCCAGGGTTTCGACCCGGACCGGTTCGACCAGATTGACTTCGCGGGCCTTCAGGCAGGAACTGATTGACTGCAGCGAAGTCAGCACCTGCCGGATGCGCTCGCCCTCCTCCGGCAGCAGGACATTTTCCGGCAGGCGCTTTAAAACCATGGCGCCCCTGGGCCGGCGGTCATGATCTACGACCGGCAGCAAGCGGATATCCCGGCGCCGCATCAGTTGCATTGCTTCAACCAGCGATGCCTCTTCGCCGATGGTGATCGGCTCGGTGACCATTGCATCGCGTACCCTGGGAAAAACGTCGGCGAGCAATGCGGGTGGCTCCTGCGCCAAAAATTCCAGCACGAATTCGGTTTGTCGATTGAGGTTGCCGGCTCTTGCGGGTCGAACACCGATTTTCCCCTGGAGCCGGCAAAGCTCTGCATAGGCAAGCGCACTGCAGATGGAATCTGTGTCCGGATTGCGATGCCCGATCACGTAGGTCAGATTCTGTTTCATTATTTTTTGTCCCCGTGTCAATGTCCCCGAAGGTCGTCAAGGCCGATCACGTTTTTAAGACTCGCCCTGGTTTGACTCCCGGAACCTGCCCTCACTGGAAAAGGCTGGCCACAAACAGAGCATATCCACCCAACAGAACCGCACCGCGCCATCGCCCCAGAACCCGCCTGGGAGGCACAACGCACAGCATGATGACCAGCAGAGCGAAAAATCCGAACATCACCGGAAAGTCTATCCGCAGAATCCGGGGTTCGATCTGCAGCGGCCGGATCATGGGACAAATCCCCAGAACGAACAGCACGTTGAAAATATTGCTGCCGATGACATTGCCGACGCTCAGATCCATCTCCCCCTTGGCGGCACTCATCAGGGAGGCGGCCAATTCAGGGAGGCTGGTGCCGAGCGCCACCACCGTCAGGCCGACCACAACTTCGGAAACTCCCAGGAGAGTGGCGATCATCACGGCTCCCCGCACCATCAGTTCGGCTCCCAGGCCCAAGCCGATGATGCCGAACAGAACCAGCAGAAGATTGCGCCGCCGATGACCGACCTCGGTCGCAACCACTTTCTCCAAGGCGCCGTCCCCTTCAAGCACGACGGTTCCGCGGGCGGTAAAAATGCAGTAGAGCAAAAAACCGATCAGGCTGAGAAAAAGGAGGAGCCCGTTGAAAAAGCCCAGCTGACCATCCCAGGCCAGCAGATAGGCCGCCAGGGAGGCGATGACCATCATCGGCACTTCCCGGCTCAGGGTGGTGCGGGCGATTGCCAGGGGCGTCAGCAACGCCGCGGTGCCGAGAATCAAAGCGATATTGGCGATATTGGAGCCAATGATGTTGCCGGCGGCGATCGACGAAGAACCCTTGATCGCGGCGAACAGCGAGACCATCAACTCGGGCATGCTGGTGGCGAACGCCACCACGGTCAGACCAATCACCAGGGGGCGGATACCGAAGGAAAGGGCCAGATGGGAACTGCCGGTGACAAGATATTCAGCACCGTAGTAAAGCAGCAGAAGCCCGGAAAAAATCAGAATTGCTCCAAGTAGCATAAGAACAGGCCGGAATCCAGAAAAAGGGGTTAAGGGTCAGCGGCAAAGTCCTGAGTGTAATATGGGAAATTACCGCTGTCGAGAGTTTCCTGAAAGAACTATGAAGTCACGATTTTCTTGACAAAGACAGCCGTTATCGACTAAAAGGACCTATTGATATTTATATATTAATTTCTCAAAAACCGAGGAAAGCCGATGGCCGATCTGGAATTCGACAAATCCATGAATTTTGACCGCGAAGCCGAGATTCTCAAGGTTTTGGGCCACCCTGTCCGCTTGAAGATCGTGGCCGGCTTGATGTCGCAAAGCTGCAACGTCAAGAAAATCTGGGAATGCCTTGGCCTGCCGCAAGCTACGGTGTCCCAGCACTTGGCTCTGCTCAAGAACAAAGGCATCATCAGCGGTCAGCGGGACGGCGTTGAAGTTTTTTACCGGGTGGTCTCAGATGAGGCGCAGAAAGTGGTCGGTGCCCTGTTGAAGGACCTCATGACCATCGAATTCGGCAAGACAGCCGACCGGCCCTGAACTCGACACTTTTTTGCACAAGGGGAAATCGAGTGAGCCGAGGCTCGCCCTTTCTGTCACCCCATTGCCATGGAGTGTTTTTTGCTGGCCAGAAAGAGAATGATTTCGTAGGTGGCCGGCAGCCCTCGCTCATTCCGGTAGTTTTCCTCATACCACCGCACCATTTCCAGCATCACCTTCCTTGAAGCCAAGCCCCGGGGACGGCGGCGCGAGGCATTGCTGGCACCAATCTGTTTCAATTGCCGCAGCAGCACCGGCACGTCCGGATGGTATTCGACTTCCAGATAACGTGTCGATGTCAGGACCTGCAAGCCTGAACCCTCAAGCGCAGCCCTGACCTCGTTCAATCCCGGAAAATCCTGGACGTGAGAAAGCTGCCCGGAGCCGCCCTCGGCAATGGCATGGCGATGCGACGAGCGGAGTTCCACCAGGGTCTGTTCGCCGAACAGGGCTGCCGCGAACAAGCCGTCCGGTTGCAGCACCCGGGCGACTTCGGCGAAGGCAGTGGACAATTCGGCAACCCACTGGTAAACCGAACTGGAGACCACCGAAGCGAAAGCCGCACCTCGAAAAGGCAATAAACAGGCATCCGCATCGCAGGCGCCGGGACCACCGAGCCGTCGGTGCGCCTGTCGGGTCATGCCGTGGGCAATGTCCATGACAACCAGGTCCCCGGTCGACAAATGGCCGCCAAGAGCCTCCGCCAGAGCACCGGTGCCGGTGCCGATATCCAGGAGGGGACCGGTCAGCGGGCCGAGCGGGCCGATCTGCCGGCAAAGGCTGTCGATCACCAGTTTCTGCACGGATGCATAGCGATCATAGTCGTCGGCGTGAGCAGAGAACCTGGCGCGCATCCGGCGGTTGTCGACGGTATCTATCGGCACCATCGGGCAAAACTCCTGATTCCATCGGCCACCATGCCGGGATCACTTAAAAATGGGGCATGGCCGAATCCGGCATACTCTTTCAGTTGCGCCTGCGGCAAGCATCGGGCCAGATAGCGGCCTGCCCCGATGGGTGTGATCCGATCTTCCGAACCATGCAGAACCAGAACCGGGCAGCGAATTCCCGGTAGAACAGGCCGCTGGTCCTGAATAGCGAATATATCCAGCAGACTTATGGCGGCTTCCGGCTCCGGCAGGTTTTCCTGATAGACTGCGAAACGTCGGATTTCTCTCAGGCGCTCGGGACGCATCTGCTCTCCTTCGAACATCCGGCTGAAGAACTGACCGAGGGTCGGCAGGTAGCTCCGCTGCAGATTTCGCCTCAGCAATTTGACCTCGGTTGCCGGCAGACCGTAAGGCCAGTCGCCCCTGGCGGTGAAACAGGGAGTAGTCGACAGCAGCACCATCCCCCGCGGCGAGACCCCGGCAGAATCCACCAGACTCAGAGCGGCCATGCCGCCCAGCGACCAGCCGCAGAGCAGGTGGGGGGCCACCTCCGTCTCCTGCAGGAAACACGCGAGATCGGCCGCCACACCTTGCAGAGAAGGTTCCGGCCACGGGGACGAGCCGCCATGTCCCGGCAGGTCGGGCATCATGATCCTGAAATCGCTTTTCAGGATTCCGGCCAATTCAGCAAAAACAGCGCCGGTCATGGTCCAGCCATGCAGCAAAAGGAGAACGGGTCCCTCGCCTGCCTCCCGCCAGGCGAGTTTCCTGCCGTCCGGCAGCAGGCAAACTTTGCTTCTCATGATATTGCCTCGTGAAATACGCTGGCAATTTCAGTCGCCGCTGCCTGTAGATCCTCGGCTGAATGGGTTGCCATAACAGTTGCCCGCAACCGGCAGAGCCCCTCGGCAACCGTCGGCGGCCGGATGCCCTGCAAAAAGATGCCCCGTTCCAGAAGCCGCGCCGTCATGGTCATGGTCGGGACCGGCCAGCGGGTCAGGACGGGCAGAATCTGGGTCCGGCTGCCCATCAGGTCAAGCCCTTTCTTCTGGAGCAGGCTGGCCATCAGGTGCCGGTTCCGGGCCAGACGCTGCCGCAGTTCTTCACCCTCGCTGCTCTCGACCAGATCGAGGGCGGCGAGGGCCGAAGCGGGGACTGCCGGTGGCAGGCTGGTGGAGAAGATAAAGGACCGACTGCGATTGATCAGCATGTCGATGACTGCCCGCGGAGCCGCCAGGTAGGCACCTGCACATCCCAGGCCTTTGCCCAGGGTGCCCATATGCAGATCGATCTGCGACAGGCAGCCGAAAAACTCCGCGCTGCCTCGTCCGCCGCTGCCGAGCACGCCCGTGCCGTGGGCATCGTCAATCATCAGCAGCGCATCATAGTCTTCCTTGATTCGGCAAAGTTCGGGCAGCGGTGCCAAGTCACCATCCATACTGAAGACGCCGTCGGTCACGATCAGCCAGCGTCCCCGGCGCCGCGGCCGCTCCTGCTCCATCAGTTTTCGAAGGCTCTCGACATCGGCATGCGGATAGACGACGATCTTGGCTCGTGAAAGCCGGCAGCCGTCAATAATGGAAGCGTGGTTCAAGGCATCGGAAAAGATGGTATCCTCCGGACCGAACAGGCCTTGCAGGATGCCGGTGTTGGCGGCGTAGCCGCTGTTATACAGCAGGGCGGCTTCCGTCCCCTTGAAGGCGGCAAGGCGCTCTTCCAGTTGGGCATGGGGGGGGAATGTTCCGGAGACCAGACGGCTCGCCCCGGAACCGACACCCAGATCGCGGGTCGCCGCGACGGCCGCTTCCACCAGGGCCGGATGGCCGGCTATGCCCAGATAGTTATTGGAACAGAGCAGGAGAACCTGACGGCCGTCGAGATGGACATGCGGGCCCTGGCCCCCTTCAACGACCTTCAACTGCCGGTACATGCCGGCTTGCTGCAGCTTGCCAAGTTCCGTTTGCCATTCCTGCATGTTAAGAACTCCAGCGGCGGGGAAGATGGATCAGGGCAGGGCCATGCAGCAGCATCGGCGTTTTCTCCAAAAACTCGAAAAATATTT
>DATFJP010000167.1:0-3182 GCA_035269105.1 Desulfuromonadales bacterium | reverse complement strand
ATTGTGCAGAACCAGAAGCAGACCGGCACGCTGCCCGCCGGCATCGGTCAGGGGCAGAAAGCGGCCGCGAAAAGCCTGCTGCTGCAAACGGATATCAACCAGTTCATTTCCGGAAAAATAGGCTGGTGCAGCGAAGCGGTGGATAACTTCGCGCAGGGTCTCTGCAGTTGTCGCAGTGATCACATGATCGGAGAGATTGTCCCAGCGCACGCTGCGACCGAGCATCTCTTGGCCGGCCTGCCAGTTCTCCTTCTCCAGCAGGTTTTTATTCACCAGAATCGCCATCTGCGAATTCGTCTGGGAGGAAACCCGGTCGAGGAGAGGTTCGACCTCTTCCCCGAATTCAATATAACCGATCACTTCGTTCCCTTCGAACCAGGGCACGACCACCCGCAGGGTCAGGGTGCCGAGCGGGCCGAGTTCGACGCCGGCGGCGAGGTCCTGATTCGCGCGTGCCTGCTGCATGGTGACACGTTCGATCCGGTCGCCGAAAAAAGCCGGTTTGTGAACCCGGAGGAAATTGGTGCCGTCCGGCTGGTGGTAATAAAAATGCGTAATGTTTTGCTCACGCAGCAGATCCCGAAACAGAGGCAGGGACCCTTCCAGCAAAGCGCCGCGGTTACGCAGGGCCATAGCATTCTGCAGAGCCGGATTTTTCTTGACCTGCCGTATCAAGGTCTGCATGACCGTCGAGCGCTGGTCGAGATGGTCCTGATACAACCGATCGACCGCAGCGATATGGTCGTCGATACGGCGTGTCAGGTCCCGGCGGAGATAGATTTGGGAGACAATCAGGAAAAGCGAGAGAAAAACGACCAGGGTCAAGCCGAGGGGCCAGATGACACGTTTGCGGACATTCTGCGAATCAGCGGTGATTCTTTCCGGCAAACCGTCCTCCCTCATTTGTCCAAATGGGTCCAGATGAACCACAATCTGCAGATTGCAGAGGATAAAAAATTTCATCTGCGGGTCGGAAGATTTTTTAAAAACCGCAAGCCCCAACCCAACTTGGCATGAGTTCATTGGAACGGCCTTGTGGTCATCCAATTCCTGACCACCTCACAGCCTGTGCTTCTCTTCTAACCCAAGTCTCCGGCGGCGTCAAACTGAAACGAAGCGGACAAGCTCCGGCCATGTCTTCCGGAAAAGGAGAACCTGGCCGACATTTGTCAGCGGCAGGGCCTCGCCGCCGATGAAACTTTGGCAAAACTTACTTCAGCCAGGACTCTATAAGCTCCTGGTGGTCTTTCATCCAGCGATGGGCCGCATCGGGCTGGGATTCAGCCTGATTCATGGCATCCATCAGACTGCCGATCTGCTGATCGGTAAACCGGAAGGCGCGAAAAAAATTCGCCACTTCGGGCATGTCCTGGGAAATACCCGGTCTGGCCATGGTATGGATATTTTCCACCTCACCGTAAACGCCCTGGGGATCCTCCAGAAACTTGAGGTCCCAGCGGGCAAACATCCAATGGGGTTTCCAGCCGGTGACCACGATGGGGCGCCGGCTTTCGACGGCATCTTTGAGGGAGGCCGTCATGGCTGCCCCGCTGGAACTTATCAGCTGCATATCCAGACCGTAGCGATCAATGGCTCGCCGGGTCGCTTCCATGATTCCGGCTCCAGAGTCGATCCCGGTAATCACATTGTTGAACCTTGTCCCGTGCTCCCGGAGATCAGGAATGGTCTCGACTTTCACGTCGACCGGAGTCACCAGCCCGATGCGGGCGCCGCGGTAATTGTAACCGAGGTCGACCAGGGCATCCCGGTATTTTTCCATATGCCGCTGGTGGGTCACCGGCAGCCAGGCATCGAGGAAAAAATCCAGGTTGCCCTCGGCCAGGGAGGTGAAAATGGGCGCTGGATCGGCCATGGTCAGGCTCACCTCGTAGCCCATGCGTTCTTCCAGCACCGCCTGGGCGAGGTAGGTCATGGCGACGCCTTCGGCCCAACTGACGTAGCCGATGCGCACTTCCCTAACCGGGGCTGCTTGCCGCTCCTCGGCGGGGACCAGGTATTGGCCCACCGCCGCAATGGCGGCAAAAAAAAGGATCCACAGAAAAATTTCCGTCTTGAGCCCGGGTTTTTTCATTCGGATTCCTTCTTTTTGCCCAGGCTCTGAGTAAGGCGGTCGAGGAGAATGGCCAAAATGACCACCGCCAGACCACTCTCGAAGCCGAGGCCGATTTTGAGCTGTTCAATGCCCCTGAGAACTTGCTGGCCGAGCCCCCCGGCGCCGATCATCGCAGCGATGACCACCATGGACAGCGCCAGCATGATCGTCTGATTGACGCCGGCCATGATGGTGGGCAGCGCCTGCGGCAACTGGACCTTGAACAAGACCTGCCGGTCAGAGCCGCCGAAAGCCCTGGCCGCCTCCACGGCTTCTTCGGAGACCCGGCGGATGCCGAGATTGGTCAGCCGGACGGCCGGCGGCATGGCGAAAATCACCGTCGCCATCGCCCCCGGTACCTTGCCCAGGCGGAAAAACAGAACCGCGGGAATCAGGTAGACGAAGGCGGGCATCGTCTGCATAAAATCCAGAATCGGACGGATAATGCGGGCCACCTGGTCGTGCCGCGACGCCCAGATTCCAGTCGGCAGGGCCACCACCAGAGCAAATGATGTCGAAGCCAGAACCAGCGCCAGGGTTTTCATGGCGTCGCTCCACATTCCCATGCCATCAACCAGGAACATGCCGGCCAGTGTGAACAGACTGACCTTCCAACCGGCAAGCCGCCAAGCCAATGCGGTAAGGAACAGCAGCATGAGGTAGCTCGGTGGGGCGAGCATCAGATCTTCACACAGACTGATGGCGGAGCCGACCACGAAACTGATGCTCAGGAACAAAGGGGCAAGATTGGTGTTCATCCAGCCGATGATGACTTCAATGTATTCGCCTACCGGAATATTAATCATGATTGCCTTTCTCCTGCCACGGCTTGGAGCAGCATATCCTTGGTCACCGCACCGACCAATTGCCCTTGCCCATCGACCACGGGCAGCGGCGAGAGCTTGCCCGCGGCCTTGGCGAGAATGCTGATCAGGCTTTCATCCGCATCGACCTTGTCATCGATCGGCAGGATGATGCCGTCCAGGCTCGGCTCCCCACGTTCCGCTTCCCGTTCGGCATCCCGCAACCTGACCGCCCCCTTGATGTCCTCATTTTCGACGACGAAGGC
>DATFJP010000166.1:0-17183 GCA_035269105.1 Desulfuromonadales bacterium | reverse complement strand
AGTTGCAAATCATTGATTTGCATGCTAGAACCGCAGCCTGCAGAAGAGCACGAAAGCTGCGCCAGTAGCTCAGTTGGATAGAGCAACGGACTTCTAATCCGTAGGCCGAGGGTTCGAATCCTTCCTGGCGCGCCATTTTTGATTTGACAAGAGGCTCCATTATCCATAACATTATCGGGTTTTTCTGGTGGGTGTAGCTCAGTTGGTAGAGCGCTGGATTGTGACTCCAGTTGTCGAGGGTTCAAGTCCCTTCACTCACCCCATTTAAATACCCGGACTCGATCGTCGATGTTCTTGTCGGACTCCCGGCGAGAATAATCAGGGTCGGGTCTTTTTTATTGTTAGGCCATATCATATGGCCACTACATATCAAATTATGTGCGAGAGTGGCGGAATTGGCAGACGCACTGGATTTAGGATCCAGCGGGTAACCGTGGGGGTTCGAGTCCCCCCTCTCGCACCAGCTTCCCCTTGCAGGATCAAGAGGGGCACCGGGTGCGCTCCGCACCGGTGGGTCAAGGAAAGAACCGGGTAAGCAAGGCCGGAGGTTGGAGGTTGGATGGACGCGCCGGCCCAACAGTCAGGAAGTGAGGACATCGGCATGAACGTCAAGGTTGAGGAAGTCAGCAGCATCCGGAAAAAACTGAGTTTCGAGGTCGCTGCCGAACGGGTCGACAAGGAGATTGACAAGGCCTTTCGCAAGATCGGCAAGACCGCCAAGGTGAAAGGTTTTCGGCCGGGCAAAGTGCCGGTTTCGGTCCTGGAGAAATATTACGGCGGACAGATGGAGCAGGACGTTCTGCAGCGTCTGATCAGCGACACCTATTTCAAGGCCCTGGTCGATCATGACGTGGCCGCGGTCGGCGAGCCCAGCATTGTCGACAGCAGTGGGGTCATCAAGGGCCAGCCCTTTACCTATGCGGCCGAAGTGGAGGTCAAACCCGAGGTCGAGGCCAGGGATTACACCGGACTCAGCCTGCAGAAGGAAGAGCTGGTCATGCCGGAAGGGCTGGTCGAAGAGCGTCTCGAGGAGCTGCTGGAATCGCGCACGCAACTGGAGGCGACCGAACGCGAGCAGGCTCGGGAAGGCGACACTCTGGTCATTGATTATCTGGGCCGGGTGAACGGCGAACCCTTCGAAGGCGGGGTGGGCGAGGATTTCTCCCTTGAGCTTGGTTCCCAGACCTTCATTCCCGGCTTTGAGGACCAGCTGGTCGGTATGCAGCGGGATGAACAGCGCGAGGTCCAGGTCACCTTCCCGGAAGATTACGGTCAGCCGGAGTTGGCTGGCAAACCGGCAGAGTTTACCGTCACGCTCAAGGAGATCAAGGAAAAGGCCAAACCGGAGGCCGACGATGCTTTCGCCAGGGAATTCGGCCTGGATTCGCTTGAGGATCTGAAAAAGGAACTTGAGAAAGGGCACCGTCGCCAGGAAGCCGACCGGATCGAAAACGACCTGCGCGAGCGGCTTGTCAAACAGTTGATCGAGCGCAACCCGATTGACGTTCCCGAGGCGATGGTTGAAAAGCAATTGCAATACATGTACCAGAACATCGTCAACCGCATGCAGGCCCAGGGACTGACTCCGGAAATGCTCGGCATGGGTTGGGAGAACTTCCAGCAGCAGTACCGTGAGACTGCCATCAAGCAGGTTCAGGGCAGCCTGATTCTCGAAGCGGTCGGCGACCAGGAAAATATCGAGGTCGAAGCCGGAGAAATCGACCAGAAACTCGAAGAGATCGCCAAAATGGCCAATGCGCCCCTGGATGCCGTCAAGAAACATTATGCCGGCGAAGAGAACCGCAGCGGGCTGCTGGCCCAGATCAGGGAAGAGAAGACCATCAAGTTCCTGCTTGACAAAGCCGAGGTCGAGGCTGTCCCTGCCGAACAATTGGCCGGTGAGAAAACCGGCGAGGAGGAAGCATGAACCTGGTGCCGATGGTGGTCGAACAGACGGGACGCGGTGAACGCGCTTATGACATTTATTCCCGGCTGCTCAAGGATCGCATTATTTTTCTCGGCGGACCGGTCGACGACCATGTCGCCAACCTGATCATCGCCCAGCTGCTGTTTCTGGAGTCGGAAGATCCTGACAAGGACATCCACCTGTATGTCAATTCCCCGGGGGGCGTGGTGACGGCGGGCATGGCGATTTACGATACCATGCAGTATCTCAAAGCCCCGGTCTCCACCATCTGCGTGGGGCAGGCGGCGAGCATGGGCGCGGTGCTGCTGGCTGCCGGGCGCAAGGGCAAGCGCTTTGCGCTGCCGCACGCCCGCATCATGGTCCATCAGCCGCTCGGCGGATTCCAGGGGCAGGCCAGCGACTTCAGTATCCACGCCAAGGAGATTCTGCGCCTGCGGGAGACGCTCAACCGGCTGTTGGCCGAGCATACCGGTCAGGACGTGGAAAAGATCGCAGCCGATACCGAACGGGACTTTTTCATGGGTAGCGAAGCCGCGAAAGAGTATGGTATCATCGACGGCATAGTGACCAGAAAGCCTGAATAAACGGACGAATAAACAGACTTATCCAGAGGTGAATACGTGACAGGAAGTCATGGACAAGATGGACAGTTGACCTGCTCTTTCTGCGGCAAGGCCCAGGAAGACGTCAAAAAGTTAATTGCCGGCCCGGCCGTATATATCTGCGACGAGTGCATCGAGCTGTGCAAAGACATCGTTGCCGAGGAAGTTTCCTCTGAGCAGTCGGCAACCGGCGGCGGCAGCCTGCCGAAGCCGTCGGAAATCAAGGATGTGCTCGACGATTTCGTCGTCGGCCAGGAGCGTGCGAAGAAAGTCCTCTCGGTGGCGGTTTACAACCATTACAAGCGGGTTGAGAACCTCGATAAAACGGGAGAGGTCGAGATTCAGAAAAGTAATATCCTGCTGCTCGGGCCGACCGGCAGCGGCAAGACTCTGCTCGCCCAGACCCTGGCCCGGGTCCTGAACGTCCCCTTCGCAATCGCCGATGCGACCAACCTGACCGAAGCCGGCTATGTCGGGGAAGACGTCGAGAATATCATTCTGAATTTGCTGCAGTCTGCCGATTACGATCTGGAGAGGGCGCAGAAAGGCATCATCTACATCGACGAGGTCGACAAGATTGCCCGCAAGTCGGATTCGCCGTCGATTACCCGCGATGTTTCTGGCGAAGGTGTGCAGCAGGCCCTGCTGAAAATCATCGAGGGCACCACCGCCAGCGTGCCGCCCAAGGGCGGGCGCAAGCATCCCCAGCAGGAGTTCCTCAAGGTCGACACCAGCAATATCCTGTTCATCTGCGGCGGGGCGTTCTCAGGGCTGGAAGGCATCATCACCCGTCGGGTTCACAACAAGTCCATGGGGTTCGGGGCGGACCTGGTCAGCAAAAATGCGCGCCAGGTGGGTGAAACTCTCGCCCAGGTTGAGCCGGGTGATCTGATGAGCTTCGGCCTGATCCCCGAATTCATCGGCCGGCTGCCGGTGGTCGCCACCCTCGATGAACTGGATGAGCAGGCTTTGGTGCAAATCCTGTGCGAGCCGAAGAACGCCCTGGTCAAGCAGTACCAGAAACTGTTTGAAATGGAGGGCGTGCATCTCAAGTTTACCGATGGCGCCCTGGCTGCCATCGCCGGCGAGGCGATGAAGCGCAAGACCGGCGCCCGCGGCCTTCGTTCGATCCTGGAAAACGCGATGCTGGAAGTCATGTACGAGATTCCCTCGCGAGAACGGGTCAAGGAGGTGGTCTTCAGTGAAGATGTTATTCTCCAGGAGGCCCAACCGATCATTCTTTACGATTGCGCGGAATCCGCCTGATCGGCCATCTCCCGCCAGCGGATTTTCAACTGCGCCTGAGGGTTTATGACAGAATATTTCGAAAATTTCGTAAGTGAAAGCGATCAGCCGGAAAGATTTCCGGTCCTGCCCCTGCGGGATATCGTGATCTTCCCCCATATGGTGACTCCTCTGTTCGTCGGGCGGCCGCGCTCTATTCAGGCCCTGGAATGGGCAATGGAGAATGAACGCCAGATCTTCCTGGTGACCCAGCGCGACCCGAAGACCGATGATCCCCAGGTCGAGGACCTGTATGAGCTCGGCACTCTTGGCCAGGTTGTCCAGATGCTCAAGCTTCCCGACGGCACCGTCAAGGTGCTGGTGGAAGGCAAGGTCAGGGCTCGCTGCCATCGCTACGATTTCACCGAAGATTGTCTGTTCGGAGCGCTGGAAACCCTGCCGGATGAATATGTTGATTCCCCCGAGCAGGCGGCCCTGATGCGCAGCGTCAATAATGCTTTCGAGCGCTACGCCGGGTTAAGCAAGAAAATCCCCCCCGAGCTGGTCAGTTCGCTCGCCGGAATTGAAGATCCGGGCCGGCTTGGCGACAGCCTGGTCGCCCATCTGAACATTCAGATACAGGACAAGCAGAATATACTTGAGGAGCTCGCCCCCCTGAGCCGCCTCGAGGAACTACTGCAGATTATCGAGCGCGAAGTCGAAATTCTGCAGATCGAGAAGAAAATCCGCGGCCGGGTCAAAAACCAGATGGAGCGCAGTCAGAAAGAGTATTACCTCAACGAGCAGATGCGCGCCATTCAGAAGGAGCTCGGCGAAAAGGACGAATTCAAACAGGAACTTCGCGAGCTCGAAGAAAAGATCCAAAAAAGCCGCATGTCCAAGGAAGCGAGCGACAAGGCGATGGCAGAGCTACGCAAGCTCAAGATGATGTCGCCCATGTCGGCCGAAGCCACCGTGGTCCGCAACTACATCGACTGGCTGGTTTCGCTGCCCTGGCGGAAAGGAACCCGCGACCAGATCGATATCGACAAGGCCGAGGACGTTCTCGAAGCTGATCACTACGGTCTGGAGAAAGTCAAGGAGCGGATCCTGGAGTATCTCGCCGTTCAGGCGCTGGTCAAGAAAATCAAAGGACCAATCCTGTGCCTGGTGGGCCCGCCGGGGGTCGGCAAGACCTCGCTCGGCCGATCCGTGGCGCGGGCAATGGGCCGCGAGTTTTTGCGGGTCTCGCTGGGCGGTGTCCGCGATGAGGCGGAAATTCGCGGCCATCGACGCACCTATATCGGGGCGATGCCGGGCAAGGTCATCCAGGGGCTGCGCAAGGTCGAAGTCCGGAATCCGGTGTTCCTGCTCGACGAGGTCGACAAGATGAGCACCGATTTTCGTGGCGATCCCTCGTCTGCCCTGCTCGAAGTTCTCGATCCGGAACAGAATCACACCTTCAGCGACCATTTCCTGGATGTGGACTACGATCTCTCCACCATCCTCTTTATTGCCACCGCCAACAGTCTGGCCGGTATTCCCGGCCCTCTGCGGGACCGTATGGAGGTCATCCGGATCGAGGGCTACACGGAAGACGAAAAGATCAATATCGCGGAAAAGTATCTGCTGCCCAAACAGATTGAAGTTCATGGTCTCGACGCCGAGCGGGTGAGCGTTTCCCAGGCAGCGGTCCGGGAAATCATCCAGCGCTATACGAGGGAGGCCGGCGTGCGCAACCTTGAGCGGGAACTGGCCAATATCTGCCGCAAGCTTGCCCGCAAGCTGGTCAAGTCCGACGATAGCGACCGCAGGTTCCTGGTCAGCGCACCACAGGTCAAAAAATTCCTGGGCGTGCCTCGCTACAGCTACGGGGTCAAGGAAGATGAAGGTCGGATCGGCTTGACCAACGGGCTGGCCTGGACGGAGGTGGGCGGCGAGTTGCTGACGGTTGAAGCAACCGTGGTTCCCGGGCAGGGCAAGCTGACGGTGACCGGCAAACTCGGTGAAGTCATGCGGGAATCGGCCCAGGCCGCCTTAAGCTATGTGCGGTCACGCTGGTCGGCGCTCAACCTCGATCAGGATTTCTACAGTAAGATCGATATCCATATTCATGTTCCCGAAGGCGCGATTCCCAAGGACGGACCTTCCGCGGGCATCACCATGGCAGTTGCTTTGACCTCGGCCCTGACCGGCCGCAGCGTCGATCAGGATTTGGCCATGACCGGCGAAATTACTCTCCGCGGTCGGGTCCTTGCCATCGGCGGGCTCAAGGAAAAACTTCTTGCCGCCAAGCGGGCCGGCATCACCCGGGTCCTGATCCCGGCGGAAAATGAGAAAAATCTCGAGGAGGTTCCCAAAACGGTTCTCTCCCATCTGCAGGTTCTGGCGGTTTCCCATATGGATCAGGTGCTTGCCGAGGCGGTGCCCGGCTGCTTTCCGGAAGACGTTGCCAAGGACCAGGGGAACTTCACCGCGGCCCCTGAAGAAGCCGTCCACCATTAGTGAATCCTTGGAAATATTCTCTTGACTCTTTTTCGAGCTCTCTGCTATAAAGAAGCGGCTTTCAGCAGGGCTTAACACTATATTTCTCGGGGAGGTTTGTTGTGACAAAAGCCGATCTTGTCAATGCGATCGCAGAGAAGGCTGGACTGAGTAAAGCTGATGCCGAGAAGGCACTCAAAGCGATGACGGATGCCGTAGCGGAAGCTCTCAAAGCTGACGAAAAAGTTTCTCTGGTCGGATTCGGGACTTTCAGCGTCGGCCAGCGCGCCGCGCGCCAGGGGCAGAATCCTCAGACCGGAGCAAAGATCAACATTCCGGCAGCCAAGGTTCCCAAATTCAAGGCTGGCAAAGCCCTGAAGGACGCTGTCAACTAAAATTCATGCCGACCTTGGCAGCCACGGGAGCAAAGACCGCGGCCGCCAAAGTGCACACTGGAAATAGGAAACGGGGTTTGAGGTTACTGTTTTTGTGGCCTCCTGAACGTTTCCTATTTTCTGTCTGAGCGGGGCTGTAGTAGAGTCGGTTACAACGCCGGCCTGTCACGCCGGAGGTCGCGGGTTCGAGTCCCGTCAGCCCCGCCATTTTTTCCAAGGGCGAATAGCTCAGTTGGGAGAGCATCGGCCTTACAAGCCGAGGGTCACAGGTTCGAGCCCTGTTTCGCCCACCAGTTTGCACTCCTTTTCCACACATTACGGGGCTGTAGTAGAGTCGGTTACAACGCCGGCCTGTCACGCCGGAGGTCGCGGGTTCGAGTCCCGTCAGCCCCGCCATCTTCACAACAGGCAATCCCGTCAGCCGACAGGATTGCCTGTTCTGTTTTTTCGTTTTTTTTATCCTCTTCCTTTCGAGTCGACCGAAAAAGTTTTTCACCAGAAAGGCGGGTTTGCCCCTCCTGCTCTTCCGTCATCTCGGGTTCGGTGATATAAACAGACGGGCAAAGTTTTTTTTGTCACGTCAAGGGAGGGCTTGCAGCATCGAGAAGCCGGCAAGCGGGCCTGCGGGGACTTATTGTCGTCTTAAAATACTCTGTCCTGCAACTTGCCGATATTTTAGAGTATTCAAGTTATACTTCGCCTTAAATATGATAAAAGACCAAAGCTATGCATCTCTATCGTTGTAAAATCGGAACCGCCGACGGTCGAATCCTCAACAAGGACCTCGAGGGGGTCAGCCGCAGCGACCTGCAGGAAAACCTGGAGAACGAAGGGTTTTACGTTTTCCAGATCCGCCGGCTGCCGTTTCAATGGATCTCTGCAACCGTGGCTCCCGGCCGCTTGAACAGTCGCCGGTTTCTCGCACTCAACCAGGAAATGCTGGTTCTGCTGCGCTCCGGACTGCCCATCCTGCAGGTGCTCGACACTCTGATCGAAAAAATGGAAACTGGGCGACTGCTGGATTCACTGCGCGAAGTGCGGGCCGAGGTCAAGGGAGGCAGTGCCCTTTCTGAGGCATTCGGCCGGTTCCCCGGCATGTTCCCGCCCCTTTATCTGGCCTCCATCCGGGCCGGAGAGCAGTCGGGCGATTTGCCGGTGACCGTCGGCCGCTACATCGCCTACCAGAAGCGGGTTGAAGCGATTCGCGCCAAGGTGCGCAGCGCTTCCTTTTACCCGACGCTGCTGGCTATTGCCGTTGTTGTTGTTCTGGCCTTTTTGATGCTGTATGTTATTCCCAATTTTACTGAAATTTATGCCGATGCCGATGTTCAACTGCCGGTCATGACCCGTGTCGTCATGTGGGTGGCCAATGGTCTGGTTGCCGGCCTGCCGCTCTGGGTTCCGGTGCTTCTGGCCGGCCTGGCCGCGGTGAAGCTTTATTCCACCAGTGAAGCGGGCGGAATGCGGCTGGACCGAATGAAACTTCGGCTGCCTTTTTTCGGGGACCTGCTGATGGAATACGCGCTTTCCACCTTCTGCCGGACCCTGGCGACCACCCTGGCCAGCGGTCTACCGATCATCCAGGCTCTGCAGATGTCGCGCGGCACACTCAATAACCGGCATCTCGAGAAGAAGGTCGCCGGCGCCGTACGCCGGGTCCAGGAAGGCAGCCGGATTTCCGAGGCGCTGGAACAGACCGGCAGTTTCCCGTCAATCGCCCTGCGGATGATCGGCGTTGGTGAAACCAGCGGCTCATTGATCGACATGCTCACCGATATCTCCGAGTACTACGAAGCGGAAGTCGAGCGACGGCTGGACCGTCTGACGACCATCATCGAACCGGCCATGATGCTGACCATGGGTCTGCTGATCGGCGGAATTGTGGTCGCCATGTACATCCCCATTTTCCAGTTGGCCGGGACTGTCGGCTAGCGTCGAGGATGATGCCAATGGCTTTCGAACGTCAGAGAATCGGGGAAATATTAGTGGAGTTGGGAGCCCTTGCACCCGCCGAGGCCAAACTGGTCCTTGAACACCAGGCGGCCAACGGGCGGCGTTTCGGAGAAATTGCCGTTGCCGAAGGCCTGATTGACGAAACCATGCTCGCACAGGGTCTCGGCCGGCAGTTCGGTCTCGAGTTTTTCGACCTGGCCGGATTTGTCCCCGACAATGAGTTGTTGGAGCTGCTGCCTCCCGCCCTGATGCTGCGTTTCGAATGCGTAGCAATCAGGCGTCAGGAGGAAAACCTGTTGGTTGCGATCGTTGACCCGACCACGGTCGCCGAACTCGATGAACTGGAAATGCTTCTTGACCAGCCCTTGGAGTTCATGATCGCCGCCCGCGACCAGGTGGCTTCGCTGCTGGAGCGGATTCAGGATTCCAACCAGGTGCTGAAGGAGGTTTCCGAGGACTTCAAGCTGCAACTCGTCAAGGAAACCGATAAGGGCGAGGAAGTGCTCTCGATCGAAAAGCTGACCAACGACAGCAGCCCGATCATCCGCCTGATCGACTCGACCCTTTACGATGCTCTGAACAAGCGCGCCAGCGATATTCATATCGAGACCAGTCCGGAGGGTGTCCATATCAAGTACCGGGTCGATGGCGTTCTGTTCCGCGCAACCGAGCCGATTGACGGTCGCTTTCAGGGGCCGATCATTTCCCGCATCAAGGTCATGAGCGATCTGGACATCTCGGAACGCCGCATCCCGCAGGATGGTCGTTTCAAGGTCCGTATGGAAAATAAATCGATCGATTTCCGGGTGTCCATCATGCCGAGTATTTTCGGGGAGGATGCGGTCATCAGGATTCTTGACAAAGAAAGCATTGCCAAGGACCTGCATGGACTGACGCTGGATGCGCTGGGTATCGATGAACGGGAACTGGTCCGTTACCGCAGAATGATTCGCGAACCCTACGGCATGGTGCTGGTGACCGGTCCCACCGGCAGCGGCAAGACGACCACGCTTTACGGATCTTTGACCGAGATTTACAATGAACAGGAAAAGATCGTGACCATCGAGGATCCGGTGGAATATCAGCTGAAAGGCGTGGTCCAGATCCCCGTCAACGAAAAAAAGGGGCTGACTTTTGCCAGGGGTCTGCGCTCGATTCTCCGGCATGACCCCGACAAAATCATGGTTGGTGAAATCCGCGATCCGGAAACTGCCCAGATCGCAGTACAGTCGGCTTTGACCGGCCACCTGGTGTTCACCACCGTGCATGCCAACAATGTCTTCGACGTCCTCGGACGTTTCCTGCACATGGGGATCGATGCCTACAACTTCGTCTCCTGTCTGAACTGCGTGGCCGCCCAGAGGCTGGTCCGCAAGATTTGCCGGCACTGTCAAAAGCCGATTTCCTACGACCGGACGACACTGGAAGAAGCCGGTCTGGACTATGACCGCTGCAAGGAGCGCACTTTTTATCAGGGTTCCGGCTGTCGGCAGTGCAACGGCCAGGGTTATCATGGTCGGACCGCAATCGTTGAACTGCTCGATCTGGACGATCACATGCGCGAACTGATCGTCGGCAAGGCTCCGGTCAGTCAATTGAAAGAGGCCGCTCGCGCGACCGGCACGATTTTTCTGCGCGAGGCCGCCGTGAGAAAAATGCTGACCGGCGTGACCACTCTGGAAGAGGTCAACCGGACCACATTCGTGGAACAGGTCAAATCATGAGATTGCGGCGTCGTTATGTCGGCATCGACATCAATGCCACGGGCCTGACTCTGGCGGCCCTGCAGCGGGAACGGAGCATGTCGCATATAGTCGGAATCCGACAGGAAAGTATTGACAACGTGTTCGAATTTTCCAGCCAACGGCCCAACGTTCGCGATTCCAGAAGATTCGTCGAAGGCTTGCGGCGCGGTATCGATCTGCTGGCGCCAGGGGAGGAGCAGCTGGCTTTGAGTCTTCCGGACCGGACGGGGCGCATCTATCTGACCGAGATCGAGACCCCCTTTAAATCGCACCAGGAAGGTGTGGACATTCTGAAATGGAGCCTTAAGGGCAGTCTTCCGGCCGATCCGTCCCAGGTCAAGCTGGATTTCCAGGTGCTGGAAAAACGTGATGACGGCCGGCGGCGCTGCATTGCCGCGGCGATGGCCCTGCCTGTCCTCGAACAATATGAAAACCTGATCCAGGAGGCCGGCCTGCAGGCCGCTGCCATTGAATTTCATGCCCTGAGTCTGGTTAATTACTACCAGCGGCGCTATGATCTTGGTGACGAGTTTATTTTTGTCGGCCTGGAAAAAGGCGTCCTGACATTCAAATATTATGCAGGGAAAATCCTCGCCTATCAGCGGGTCCGGGAGGGTGCGCTCAGTTCCCAGCGGCTCTTTCATGAATTGAACCGAACTCTCGCCGAGGTCCAGGCTGAGTTTCCGGCAACCCGACGCTGCCCGGTCCAGGCGCACGTCGACAACGATCTCGGCGACGAGATCGAGAAACTCCTGACCGCCTCCTTCGAACGCGAGGTGAAAATACTCGACCCTCAGTTCAAGCGGCAGGCAGGCCCCGGAACCCTGGAGAGCCTGCCGCCCGGCGGGGCATTGGCTGCGGCGCTGGCGGCTGCGGAAAGCCTGATGTGATGCGATCATGCAAATTCATTTGAACCTGGCCACCAGACCTTACCTGAACCGGCGCATGGTCCGCTTCTGGCTGTTTTTGGCCAGTATCGGCCTGGTGCTGATCCTGGGGCTGAACCTGGTCTATGGCTACCAGAATTATCGCCAGTATCGCCAGGTCGGCGAGCTCACGCAGGAATTGGACCGGAGGATGGCCGAAGTGGAAGAGGTGGTTCTCGACGAGTTCAGTCCGGCTGTTTACGAGCAAGCCATGGCCAAGGTCGCGACCTTGAATCAGATCCTGGAGGCCGACCAGTTTCGCTGGACCGCCTTGTTGAGCCGGCTTGAATTGCTGGTGCCGGATGAGGTTCGGATCAGCAGCCTGCGTCCGAATTTCAAGGAAAGATCGCTGGAGGTCCAGGCCTTCAGCCGGGATGTCGAGGGCATGACCGATTTTCTCGATGCGTTGCTGCGGTCGGAGCAGATGAACCAGGTTTTGCTGCTGAGCCATCGGGAGCAGGAGGTCCGTCAGTCTTCCGGGCCGACGCAGCGGGTCATTGGCTTTTCGCTGCAGATCAAGGAGGCCTTCTGATGCAAAGGGCCGGCCTGCTCAGGGAACTCTGGCAGCGGCAGCGACACTGGTTGCTGGCCGTCGGCATCCTGCTGACGGTCAATCTGGGCCTGTTTGTTGTTCTGCAGCAGTTTCTGGTTCCCAGGGTGGTGGAGCGCGAACAAAGATTTATCCAGCGGCAGGACCAGGCCCGCCAGCTGCTGCGGGAATCGGGCGGCTTTGCCGACACCCCGGAACAGCATTTCGTCCGCGTCCGCCAGGATATTGCTCGCTTCCAGTCGATTGTTCCCGAACACGAGGAATTCACCGGCCTGATTGATGAACTGCTGGTGCTGGCCTACCGGGCTGATCTGAATATCCGGCAGATTGTTTACGATACCGAGGATCTGGCGGAGGTGGATTTGCGGCAGTATGACCTGTCCTTCAGTGTCACTGGCAGTTATGAGAACCTCAAACAGTTCATTCATGCGCTGGAGCAGTCGCCGCGGATCATGGCCATTCGGCAGATCGAATTGAACACCCTTGACCGGGAAAATGCCGAAGACGGCAGCCTGCGTCTCATCCTGCAGACCGTGTTTCGATTCGAAGCGGGGAAAGCATGAACGGCAAGCATCTGATACTCATCATTCTGCTGGCCGGATTCGTCCTTTCGCTCGGTTACGCCTGGTGGTCAATGCCGCGTCAGCAGCGGATCGTGGCGGAGCCAAACCCTGCCCCTGCGACGGTGGAGACCGAAGCCGGCGGCAGCATCCGGTCGACTTTGCCGCATATCCGGTTCGATCTGCTCGGTGAGAAGCCCAAGCCTTTTCCGGGTGCAAAACGGGATATCTTCAATTTTCACGTCGAGCCGGTGGAGATCGTGGCGTCATCCGCGCCAGCTCCCCCGCCAGCGCCTTCACCACCACCGCCTCCGCCGCTCCCGTCGCGCCCGTCGAGCCCGTCGCCCCCCCCCCTTGAGCAGAAGCCGCTTTCCAGCTTCAGTTTTCTGGGCTTTCTGGAGGTCGGCAAGGAAGTCGTCGTTTTCCTGTCAAGCGGCGAACAAATCTACCTGGTCCGGGAGGGAGAGCGATTCGGCCGCAATCGGGAATTCGAAGTGGCCGATATTTCCGACCATGTTCTAACGGTCAACCAGCATGGTCAGGCGAACCCGGTCAAGGTATTTCTGGTCGAAAAAGAGAAGCCGGACTTGTCCGTCAGCTCCCCGGCTCGCCGCAATCCTTTGCCGCCGGTGTCGGTCGAGGCGACCGATATATCCCAAGGCATGTCAGCTCCCGCCCGGCTGCGCCGGGCGGGGCCCACCGGCGGGGAGCCGGAGCAACCGCAATCCGGAATCAACAGTTTCGGCGTCCAAGGCGGTTTCGTTGGACAAGAACCCTCGGTCGATACGGGAAGCGCAGAAGGAGAGATGAATGGCACGAACCAATAGGAGCCCGGTTGTCCTGGGGCTGAGTTTGCTGGTCGCGGTTTTGCTGCTGGCAGGCTGTGCCTCTTATCAGGGTCGTCTGGCGTTCGAAGAGGCCGAACAGCTGGCTGCCGCGGAAAAATACGATCAGGCGGTTGAAAAGTATTTCGAAGCGGCACAACGGGAACCGGACAGCAAAACCTACAAATTGAAGCTGATTGCCGCCCGGACCCAGGCCGCTGTCTCGCATATCAAACAGGCCAGGCAGTTCTCCGAACGGGGCAAAGTCGGGCAGGCTCTGCAGGAATACCGGTTGGCTCTCGGCCTCGATCCCAGCCTGGAAATCGCCGCCTACGAGCGGCGGCAGCTGCTGAAGGCACTGGACGCCGAACAACTGGCAGAAGAGGGGCTGGAGGCCTATCGAAATGACCAGATTCCCGCAGCCAGAGACGCGGCCCGGAAAGCCAGACAGCTTGCTCCGAACAACGCCAAGGTGAATAAATTGTCCGATCTGCTTGACAGTCGCCAGCAGATGGTCGAACTGGACGGCATCGAACTGGATGTTGCTTCAAGCGAGCCGCTGACCCTGCGTTTCAAGCAGGCCAAGACCAAGGAAGTGTTTAACGTGCTGACCAAGCTGACCGGCATCAACTTCATCATGGATGAAGACGTGCGCGATCAGCCGATTTCGGTTTTTCTCGAAAAAGCCAGCTTTCTCCAGGCCCTGCAGCTGATTTTGCAGATGAACGGCCTGGAAAAGAAGGTGCTCAACAGCAAAACCATCATCATCTATCCCTCGTCACGGGAAAAGGACAAGCAGTACGGCGACCAGATCATCCAGACCTTCTACCTGTCGCATATCGACGCCAAAAAAGCGGTCAACCTGCTGCGCACCATGCTGCAGCTGCGCAAGATTTATGTTCACGAAGAACGCAATGCTCTGGTCATCCGCGATAAACCGGAAGTCATCCGGCTGGCCGAACAAGCTTTGAATGCCGTGGACCGGGAGAACTCAGAAGTCATCTACGCTCTGGAACTGGTCTCGGTCAGTGATACCGACGCGCTGGATTTCGGCCCTGCCCTGAGTACCTATTCCATCAGCGCCGGTTTGTCCCGGGATGGGACGAATATTGTCAGCAGCAGTCTCGGCACCAACACCGACCGGTTGGTCGACAGCATGAGCAACCTGGAGACTTTCTATACTCTGCCTAGTGCCACGTTCAACTTTGCCAAGACCCTTTCCGGCACCCAGATCCTCGCCAGCCCCAAGATCCGGGTTCGAAACCAGGAGAAAGGCAAGGTCCATGTCGGCACCCGGGAACCGATTGTCACGACAACCACTACGGATGGCGGTACCGTGTCGGAAAACATCACTTATGTGGATGTTGGCATTAAAGTTGACATCGAACCCCTGATCAAGCTGGATAACAGTGTCGAAACCAAGTTGACCCTCGAAGTCAGCCAGGCCGAGCAATTGCCCGAAACCAACAACGGCACGATCCCCCTGCGGATTCGTACCACCAACGCCCAGACGGTTTTGACCCTGCAGGATGGCGTTCAGACCATCATTGGCGGCCTTTTCTCCCAGGATGAAAACCTATCCCGAAATACAATCCCACTGTTCGGCGAGATTCCCTTGCTCGGCCAGCTCCTGAGCAGCACCAATAACCGGAATACCAAGCAGGAAATCCTGTTTTCCATCACCCCTTACATTGTTAAAATGGTGGAAGTCCCCGGCGAGGAGGTCGCCACCATCTGGTCCGGAGGTGAAGACAACCTGAAGGCCGGTCCCAATTTCGGCGCTTTTACCGAACCGCTGACCAGTGAATACGAATCGATCAAGCCCATGCCGGTCCCGGGCATGGGCAATGAAGCCGCCGTCGACCTCGGATCTGACCCGGCTGCTGTCGCGGTTCCGGAACCGGTTCAGGAGATTCAGGTTCTGGAGCCGGGCTCGCCGGACCCGGGTCTCCGGGAGAAAGACGCTGTTCCTGCGGAGCAGGGGGGGAAGCCGCTGTCATCCGAACCGAGTGATTCCGGAAATGTGACCACGCCGGAAACAGGAGCCTCTGCAGGGGCGGCCCCGGCCCAACGACAGCCGGTCCCGGCGACGGTGCCGGAAGCCGGCGGTCCTGAACTGGTTCTGGCCGGCCCGCGGCAAATCGAAGTCGGTCAAAAGTTTGCTGTCGAGGTTCAGGTTCATGACATCAATGGCCTGGCCAGTGCCCCCTTATTCATTAATTATGATCCCGTGCGCCTCGACTTGGTGGAAGTCGAGGAAGGTGATTTTTTGAGTACCTCCGGGCAAAAGACCATTTTTACCAGCAGCGTTAAAGCGGGAGCGGGACAGATACTCGTCGGCTACAAGCAGGGAAACGGCGGGGCTGGTGCTTCCGGCTCCGGTCCTTTGTTCACTCTGTATTTTAAAGCTCAGGGGGCGGGTCCGGCACTGGTCGAGCTGAACCGGATCAATTTCCGGGATCAGCAGGGGACGCGCCTTATGGTGGGTCCGGCATCAACCAGGATCGAGATCCGGTGAAGAAAAAGGTTTGGTTGCAGAGAAGGGTCTCCTGCAGGGGATTGACCCTGCTGGAACTGCTGCTGGCCGTGGTCATCCTGTCGATCCTCGCTTCAGCTGTCCTGCCGATGGCCGAAGTCGCAGCCACGCGCAGCAAGGAACTGGAACTGCGCCGGAATTTGCGCCAGATCCGGACGGCCATTGATGATTACAAGGCTGATTACGACAGGGCGGTCCGCGAAAAGAAGATTATCCCCACCCTGGATGAAACGGGATATCCGCCCGACCTCGAGACCCTGGTCGAGGGGACCGACTGGAGCGGGCTTTACAATTTCAAACGTCGCTATCTGCGCAAGATCCCCCGCGATCCCTTTGATGAGTATGATGAAGGCTGGGGACTCAGGTCCTACGAGGATGATCCGGATGCCTATTTTCAGACCGGGGACGATGTTTATGATGTCTATTCGCAAAGCGATCGGTTGGCGCTGGATGGGACGCCTTACAAGACGTGGTGAGTCAGATGTTCAGTTTTAAAGTCAGTTGTCGCCGTCATGGCGGTTTTACCCTGATCGAACTGTTGATCGTTCTGTCGATCGTCGGCATTCTCGCCAGTATCGCGGTACCGAGCTACCAACGCAGCCTGATCAAGGCCCGGGAGGCGGTGTTGATGGAAGACCTCTACCAGATGCGGCGGGCTATAGACGGCTATTTTGCCGATCATATCCGCTATCCGGATTCTCTTGAGGAACTGGTCGAGGGCAAGTATCTGCGGGACATCCCCCCCGACCCCTTCACAAAATCTTCGGAAACCTGGGAGGTTGTGCCGCCGAGTCCGGGGCTGGAAGGGGAAATTGCCGACGGTGCAGTCGAGGACGTCCGCAGCGGCAGCGACCTGGTCGGCCTCAACGGCATTCCCTACAGAGAATGGTAGCCCACAGCTATGCTTCAGCTTTACAATGTCTCAAAAGCCTATCAGCGTGATCAAAACGCCCTGACGGATATCACCCTCAAGATCGAAAAAGGGGAGTTCGTCTATCTGACCGGTCCCTCGGGCGCTGGCAAATCCACTTTCCTGAAACTGCTTTATTGTGCCGAACGACCGAGCCGAGGGCAGATTCTGGTGAATGGTCGCAATGTCACCCGCTTCGGTGCAACGCGCATTCCTTACCTGAGGAGGGATTTCGGCATCGTTTTCCAGGATTTCAAACTGCTGAACCGGCGGACCGTTTATGAAAATGTGTCCTTCCCGCTGGAAGTGACCGGCAGCAAGCGCTTTGAAGTCAGCAAAAAGGTTTACCAGGCCCTTAAGCAGGTTGGTCTGCAGCATCGTCTCAAAGATTATCCCCTGCAGCTTTCCGGCGGCGAACAGCAGAGGGTGGCTGTGGCCAGAGCCCTGGTCGTGGACCCCCTGATTCTGCTGGCCGACGAGCCGACCGGGAACCTCGACCCGGATGTGACGCTCGAGCTCATGGAGCTGTTCAAGGATGCCAATGCCC
>DATFJP010000165.1:0-3313 GCA_035269105.1 Desulfuromonadales bacterium | reverse complement strand
ACCAGCTCGAATCCGGTAGCCGACGGCCGGGGCACGGATCGAATGCTGAACCTCAAAAGCCTCGAAATCAATTCCCCTGATTTCCACAGGTTGTCGAGGTTTGACGGTGCGGCGGTCTTCGATCGGGAAATCGGCCAGGTCTTCCCAGGCAGCCTCGGTCGCATAGACGGGGCACGGAGCGCCGTCCTGCAGCCCTCCGGAATGGTCGGGATGGGTGTGGGTGACGACAATCGCCTGGGGGCGCAGCTCGTCGAAACGGCCCAGCCAGTCATCGCCCCAGTCGATGATAACGCTTTTGCCGCGATACCTGACTTCGCAGACTGAGTGCCGCCGATGACGGTCGGTCGCGGGATCGATGTAGCCGCGCGTACCGTGAAAGATCAATTTCATGGCTGTGGTTTCCGGGCAAAGGTCTGCATGTCCGGTCGTATTAAACCGCCGGCCAGAACCTGACCCCGGCTTCCCGCATCTTCTCCAGGGCGGTCCGCCCGTCTGCGGCACTGACCGGCCGAGTGCCTTCGGCAAGCAATACCACTTCGAAGCCGGCCTCTCGCGCATCGAGTGCGGTCGCCAGAACACAGACGTCCTGGGCCAGGCCGGCCAGGAATATCCGCTCGATGCCGCGCCCGCGCAACCATTTCGCCAGGCCGGTCTGGTCGAAGGCCGAATTCTGATCCTGGTCGAAGCGGACCCCTTTGGTGACCACCACCGCGTCGAAGGGGAGCTTCAATTCAGGGTGGAAGCGGGCGCCGTCGCTGTCCTGTACGCAGTGCGGCGGCCAGGCGCCACCCTGGTCCTGGAAGCTGATATGAACGCCGGGATGCCAGTCGCGGGAGGCGTAGACGGGCACCCCGGCCTCGCGCGCCTTGTCGATCCAGCGGTTCAGTTCCGGGAGGATGGCGTCGCCGTCTTCGATGGCCAGTTTGCCGCCGGGACAGAAATCCTTCTGCACGTCGACCAGCAGCAGCAAGTCGTCTTTCTCGAAACCGGTTGCCGACATTGCTCGTTTTCCTTTGTCTCGGGTTTTCTTGACATGTCGCGGCCGGTGACGGGCACCGACTTCCTTACACTTTAACGAAGATCACCAGCTTGTCCAACGCCGAGGCGCTGAGGGTGACTCTTGCAAAAAGGCCCCCCTTTTGTACAGTGAAGGGAAAATGAGGGGAGAAGACCGAACGAACCCTTTGTCCTAGGAGAATGTCCCCGGAGGCGCCATGCCGATCAACAACCCGGATATCGTCCGCATCTTCAACCAGGTCGCCGACCTGCTGGAAATCAGCGGCGCCAACGAGTTTCGCGTGCGGGCTTACCGCAATGCGGCGAGAACCGTCGGCGACCAGCCACAGAGCGTCGCCGGCATGCTGGCCGAAGGCAAGGAGCTTGCGGATCTGCCCGGCATCGGCAAAGATCTGGCCGGCAAGATCGCGGAGATCGTCGAGACCGGCAGCCTGGCAATGCTCGATGAACTGGAGGAAGAGGTGCCTGCCGCGTTGAGTGAACTTCTGACCCTGACCCAGCTCGGCCCGAAGCGGGCGGCGGCTATCCATCAGGAACTCGGAGTGCGCAGTCTCGAGGATCTTGCCGAGGCGCTGGAACAGGGCAAAATCCGGCAGCTGGAAGGCTTCGGCGAGAAAAGCGAGCAAAAACTACGCCGGGAACTGGAGCGGCATCAGGACACCGAGCTGCGGACCAAGTTGGCCGAAGCCGAGCAGATCGTCGCACCTCTGCTCGCTGACCTGGAGAGCGTCGCCGGGGTCGAGCAGGTTGTCGCCGCGGGCAGCTACCGCCGGCGCAAGGAGACCGTCGGTGATCTCGACATTCTGGTTACCTGCGGCAAGGATTCGCCGGTCATGGACCATTTCAAGGATTATGAAGACGTTGAGGAAGTGATCGCCAGCGGCCGGACCAAATCGACGGTCCGCCTGCGCTCCGGACTCAATGTCGACCTGCGGGTCGTGGCTCAGGAAAGCTACGGGGCGGCCCTCTATTATTTCACCGGTTCCAAGGCCCACAATGTCGCGGTGCGCCGCATGGCGGTGGACAAAGGCCTGAAGATCAACGAGTACGGGGTTTTCAAGGATGGTAACGACCACGAACAGCGAATCGCCGGGCGCACCGAGGCGGAGGTTTTCGAAACCGTCGGTTTGCCCTATATTGCACCCGAACTGCGCGAAGATCAGGGTGAAATCCAGGCGGCTCGCGACGGTCGGCTGCCGGAGCTCATCGAGCGGGACGCCATCCGCGGTGACCTGCATGCCCACACCAAAGCAACCGACGGCCGGTCGAGCCTCGAGGAGATGGTTGAGGCGGCCCGGGATCTCGGTTACAGCTATCTGGCCATTACCGAGCACAGCCAGGCGGTCACGGTCGCCAAGGGCCTGGACCGGAAGCGTCTTGAAGAGCAGATCGCGACCATCGATGCGTTGACCGACGAATATTCCGGATTCCGCATCCTCAAGGGCATCGAGGTGGACATTCTCGAGGACGGCAGCCTGGATCTGCCCGATGCCGTGCTCGAGAAACTCGACCTGACCGTCTGTTCGGTGCACTCCAAGTTCGACCTGGACAGCGAAAAACAGACCGAGCGGATTCTCCGAGCCATGGACAACCCCCATTTCAATATCCTTGCCCATCCCAGCGGTCGTCTGATCAACGAACGGGACCCTTATCAAGTCGATATGGAGCGGCTGATGGAAGGGGCTCTGGAACGGGGCTGTTTCCTGGAACTCAACGGTCATCCCGACCGGCTCGATTTGACCGCCGGCCACTGCCGGATGGCCAGGGATATGGGACTGAAGGTCGTGATCTCCACCGATGCGCATTATGCCGCCGAACTGGGAAACATGCGCTACGGTATTTTCCAGGCCCGCCGGGGCTGGCTCAGCGCCGACGATGTGGTCAACACCCGGCGGGTGGCAGATCTACTGCGACTGCTCAAGCGGCCCTGATGCGAAGCGCATCCATTTTCCGTTGTCAGAGGACATGTCATGGATTTCAAAAAAAATCCCTCGACCGATTTCGAGGAGATCGACAATCTCTCCGAAGAGGAGGCGACCGAAGAGGTCGAGGCCCTGCGCGAGGGCATCGAATACCACAACTATCGCTATTACGTGAAGAACCAGCCGGTCATCTCAGATGCGACCTACGACCGGCTGTTCAAGCGCCTCCAGGAGCTGGAAGACGCTTTTCCGGATCTGCAGACCGCCAATTCGCCGACCCGTCGCGTTGGTGCCGAGCCGGCCGAGGAACTGGAACGGGTGGAACATGCCGCGGAGATGCTGAGTCTCAATGCCGCCCTCGAGAAGAAGGAGAT
>DATFJP010000164.1:0-10530 GCA_035269105.1 Desulfuromonadales bacterium | reverse complement strand
GTCGTCGAGGCCGCAATGACCGGCTTTATTGTCGCCTTCCTGGCTCGCGTCAAGCCGGAGATGCTCGCGGCGCCGCTGCCGGTCAGGGAACTGGCGGATGAATATTGACCCGCAGGCCACCCTGGTCCTCTCGCCCCTGTGGCTGGTCCCGGCCGCATTGGGGATCATGCTGGTGGCTACGCTTGCGCTGCAGGCCCTGCAGCGACTTGTCGAGCAACCGCTGACCGAACTCGGCGCCGCCGCGGCCGGCGGCTCCCCCCTGCACCGTTGGGAGCCGCGCTGCAAGCTGGCGGCCCTGCTCGGCTTCGCCCTCTGCGCCGTCTCGCTGACGTCTCTCTGGCTGGTGCTGGCGGCCCTGTTGGCGGCAGCCGGCGGCCAGGCGCTGTCCGGCCTGCCCTGGCAACGTCCGTGGCGGCGCCTGCAGGCGATCAGCGGCTTCCTGGTGATGCTGGTGGTGGTACTGCCGCTGACCGCCACAGTCCGGCCGGGCGATATCCTGCTGCAGTTCGCCGGCCTCTCCGGCCTGGCAATCAACCTGCGCGGTCTGGAACTGGCCCTGCTCATCACCGGCAAGGCCTGGACCGTCGCCCTGCTCGCCGAACCGATGCTGGCCACCGCCGCACCGGCGGCGACCCTGGCCGGACTGCAGCAACTCGGCCTGCCGCGCCGGGCCGGCAGCCTGCTGCTGATCAGCCATCGCTACCTGTTCGTGTTCCGCGACGAGGCCGCCCGCATGCGCATCGGCATGCAGGCCCGCGGCTTTCGTCCGCGTCCCTCCTGGACCAGCCTGCACGACCTCGGTAATTTCTTCGGCATGCTTCTGGTGCGCAGTTACGAGCGCACCGAGCGAGTGCAGCAGGCAATGCTGGCGCGCGGCTACCGGGGCGTACTGCCGCAACCGGAAAAAATATCGGTCTTGTCGGCCGACTGGCTGGCCGCCGCCCTGGTGCTGGCCCTCGGTCTGGGTCTGCTGCTGGCCGACCGTCTGGCCGGAGGCTAGCGGCCATGCACCAGCTCGCCGCAACCCGCCCCGCCCGCCAGGCTGTCTCCAGGCTGTTTTCGCTGCGGGATCTCGGTTATCGCTACCCGGACGGCACTCCGGCTCTGGCCGGCATTGACCTCGACATCTTTGCCGGCGACCGGCTGGCCCTGGTCGGCCAGAACGGCGCCGGCAAGACCACCCTGGCCAAGCACCTCAACGGCCTGCTCAAACCCGACCAGGGAGAGATCACTTATCGGGGCCAGCCGCTGGCCGGCGCGCACCTGACCCAGGCCCGCCTGGAGATCGGTCTGTTGTTCCAGGACGCCGACGACCAGCTGTTCTGCAACAGCATTCGGGAAGACGTGCTGTTCGGCCCGCGCAACCAGGGACTTGACCCGGCTGAGGCCGAGGCGGCTGCGGAGGCGGCGCTGGCTGATGTCGACCTCCTCGGCGACGCCGAGCGTCCGCCGCACACCCTCAGCTACGGCCAGCGCAAACGCGCCGCCCTCGCCACCCTGTTGGCGATGCAGCCCGAGGTACTGATCCTCGACGAACCGACAGCCAATCTCGACCCGCGTCAGGAGCAGCTGCTGCTCGATCTGCTGCTGAACTATCCCGGCACCCTCATCTGCATCACCCACAACCTGCTGTTCGCCTACGAACTCTGTCAACGGGCGGTAGTTCTCGCCCAGGGCAGGGTCCATCACGACGACTCCCTTCGCGAGCTGGTCGCCCACCAGCCCTCGCAGCGGGAGCACGGCCTCGATTTCAGCTTCCGCTTCGCCGGCGACCCGCCGCAGCCTGGGCAGGGGCGCCCCGCGGGGTCCCCGGCGAACCGACAGCCGCCCCTGCTCGCCATGACCGGTTACAGCTACCGTTACCCGGATGGCCGCCAGGCCCTGAGGGACCTGACCTTCGCCATCCGGCGCGGCGACCGGCTGGCGCTGGTTGGCGAGAACGGCGCCGGCAAGAGCACCCTCGCCGGCTGCCTGGCCGGTCTGCGCCTTGGCCTGGGGAATTTAACCCTGGACGGCCGGACCATCACCAGCCGCACGCGCCGCGAACTGACCCGGCAGGCCGGCCTGGTTTTCCAGGATTGTGCCGATCAGCTGTTCTGCCCCTCCTGCTTTGAGGAGGTCGCTTTCGGCCCACGCCAGCTCGGCTGGCCGTCGGCGGCGATCAACGCGGCCGTGACCGATGCCTTGCAGCGGGTCCGCCTGGAGAACTTTGCGGAACGCGTCCCGCTTCATCTCTCCGGCGGCGAGCGCAAGCGGCTCGCCCTGGCGGCGGTGCTGGCCTTGCGCCCGCAGATCCTGATTCTTGACGAACCGACCGCCGGTCTCGACCCGCAGGGCGAGGAACTGCTGCTCGACATCCTGAGCAAATTCGCCGTCACCCTGCTGCTGATCAGCCACGACCTGCATTTCATCCGCCGCCTGACCGAACGCACCCTGGTGCTGCACGAGGGCCGCCTCGTGCAGGACTACGCCACCGACGACTTCTTCGCCGACGCCGACCTGAACAGTCTCAACCAGCTGGACTACTCCTATCGCAGCGCTTCCGAGCTGCGGCTACGGGAGTTGCGGCGGAAAGCTGCCGAGGGATGACTGAGATTGCTTTTGGCAAATTTGCTTGTCCACCTGTGGAAGAGGTTGAATCTGCAATGAAAAAAGACGTCCGCATGCTTGCCAATGCCGATATCAGAGACATCGTGATCGCCGCGCCGGAAGGGCACCAGCACCTGCGAACCACCATCACTCTGCACTCGGGCGAGATGATTGTCCTCCAGGAGGCAACCGTGGCCAACCTGGTGCGGGGCTATCTACAGGTCAAGACGCATCCGCAGAGGGAGACTGTGCGGATGGTTGGCCGGGAACTGGATGAAGGAGATCGGAAGAAGGGTTTTGCCCGCTGGCAGCTGTTGGAGGAGGATCAAGATGAATAGCTCCCGGCAGCCTCGTGAACCAGGATACTCCGGGGAAAAGCCTGTCACCGGATATTTACGCAAACCCTAAAAGTATTCCTCGGCATAATCGGGCACCAGATTAAACCAGTCGGGATGCTTCCGCCCCTGCTGCAGGGCGGCCTCGGCCTCAGCGATGATCTTTTGCCGGTCCTTCGGGTAGCTGCCCGCCAGGTTGAGGATATTGGAGACATGGTTGGATCGGAGGATCGTCCGCTGCGGGTGCAGGTGCCTGACGATCGTCAGGGCTTCCTCCAGGACCTCGCCGTTGCTCAGCGGGTCGATCTGGTTGAAATAGGTCTCGTTGTGCCGCCGGAACATGGTCAGCAGGGAAAAATACGCCGGTGACAAATCATTGATCCAGGCGGCGGTCGCCAGGGCATGTTGCCGGCTCCCGGCGCGCCCCGCCAGGCCGAGAATGGCCGTGATGGACAACTTCATGCCGGCCTCATGAGCCTTCCGGCACAGCCGCAGCATCTCTTCAGGCCCGAAGCCCTTGTCGGCGCCTTCGAGAGTTGCGGCATCACCGCTCTCCAGGCCGAAATAGACGATCCGCAGTTTTCTCTGCCGCAGCTCCGCCAGGTCATCGGTGGTTTTGGTGGTCAAACTGTTCGGGGAGGCATAGGCGGCAATCCGCGTCAGGTTCGGGAAGGTTGCAGCCAGCTTGTCCAGGATTGCCACCAGGCCTTGATGCGGATAGACGAGGCCGTCGCCGTCGCCCAGAAAAACGCGTTGCACATAGGGACGATGGTGGCCGGGGACACTCTCGATTTCGGCAAAAATGTCCCTGACGGGGCGGATGCGGAAGTTCTTCATCTTGTACATCCCGCAAAAGCCGCAGGTGTTCTGGGAGCAGCCGATGGTGACCTGGAAAATCAGGGACCGGGCCTCGGACGGGGGCCGGAAAACAGGTTCATGGTAATCGAAATAGTAATACATCGTGGTTGCCGGTTACCGGCACCTTAGGGCAAGATTAAAAGCAACCGCCATGCGGAGCCGCCTTTGACCAAGCTGCCTGCATAAGGTAAATTGACCTGAGAGTTCAGCCAGCAAACTTTGTCGAAAAGGAGAAAATACTAATGACGGATCATCTGAAAGTCAAAGCCCAAGTCAACAAGGAAGACAGTTTTTTCGCCCAGCATGCACAGGAACAGATCAAGGAATTACGGAAGAAGGCCGCCCAGGAAGGCGATCGCAAATACCGCGAGGAGCATCAGTACCACTGCTTCCGCTGTGGCACCGAGTCCCTGGTCGAAATTCAGAAAGGCAAGGTTTCCGTTGACATCTGCGTCAATGAAGAATGCGGTGCCCTGCATCTCGATGCCGGCGAACTTGACGCTCTGCTGGAAGACAGGGAATTCGTCAAGAAAGCCCGCAAGAGTATTTTTGATATTTTCAAACCCTGATGCACGGCAAGAATTGCATCGGCAAGAATCCTGAGCATTGAACGGTGGAACGGGGGCACTTGACCAAGTGCCCCCGTCAAATGCCGCTTTCAGGGTCCCCTTCGATTAATGGGTCGCCTTCTCCCCCCAGATCTCCTGCAGCCGCTGATCGCGACCGCAATTATACCGGTAAAATTTGTAGCGCAGAGGGCTCTTCCGGTAATAATCCTGGTGGTAGCTTTCGTCCCCCTTGATCGGATAGAAGGTTGACGCGTCGAGAATGGGCGTGACGATGGTCCGGTCCGGAAACATCGCCGCCACCTTCTGTTTGGTTTGCTCGGCGATTTTCCTTTCTCTGTCATTGGCGACGAAAATGGCCGTGCGGTAGCTGGGGCCCCGGTCGCAGAACTGGCCGCCGGCGTCGAAGGGATCGATGTTGACCCAGTAGTGGTCGAGCAGCTCGCGGTAGCTGACCTGGTCCGGGTCGTAAGTGATTTCCACCGCCTCGTAGTGCCCGGCATGGTTGCCGTTGTAGGTCGGGTTTTCAGCGGTGCCGCCGGTGAATCCGGAAACCGCTTCGCTGACGCCATCCAGTTTTTCAAAATCCGCCTCCATGCACCAGAAGCAGCCTCCGGCAAGGACCGTTTTGGCGGCCAGGGCCGGGGCGGCGCACAGCAGCAAAAGAGTGAGCGGCAGAAGAATGCGCAGTTTTTTCATAAGACCTCCCCGGAAAACAGAGACAGGTTGATTGATCATTGATACTTTCGCAAGAAAGCAGATGATGGGATGGCTAAGCAAAAAGCGCCAAATGCAAGGCGCGCGATTGTCGAGCAATGAGACGTACTTACGTACGTCGAAGCAGCGAGAGCAATTGCAGCAACGTAGCAGTTGGCGAGTTTTTGCGACGCCATCATCATTCGTCGAACAGTTTCACGTACTCCCCGTAACCTTCCTGCTCCAGATCGGCTTTCGGGATGAACCGCAGCGCCGCCGAATTCATGCAGTAGCGCAGTCCTGTGGGCGCGGGACCGTCTTTGAACACATGTCCCAAGTGTGAATCGGCGTGCTTGCTGCGGGTTTCGGTGCGGACCCCGAACAGGCTGCGGTCCTCCTTCTCAACGATGTTGCCCGGCTCCAGAGGCCGGGTGAAGCTCGGCCAGCCGGTTCCCGATTCATATTTATCCTGCGAACTGAACAGCGGTTCGCCGGAGATGATATCGACGTAAATGCCGGCCGCATGGTTGTCCCAGTAGGCGTTGTCGAAGGGGGGTTCGGTGCCGTTCCTGCGGGTGACCTTGTACTGCAGCGGAGTCAACTTCTGCCGCAGTTCCGCGTCGTCGGGTATCGTATAGCGGGGTTTCTGGTTCATGGTCTGCTCCATCTCCTTCTTTTGTCTGTCCATATCGCCCGACTTCGCGCCCATATGAGGAGCCTTGCGAGTGGAATGGTCCATGCTCATGCCCAAGCCAGGCATGACCAACGTCAGGATGAACAGGCTGAGTATGACAGTCTTCATTGTGGCCTCCGTCTGGACCCGACTCCCTCGGCAGCGAGCCGGGCTGCGATTATCGATGGCCTGATCTTAACCTAACCGCATATACTTATAATAAACCCTTTACAAAGATTACATAAAGTTCGACGGCATTTTTCGCCGGATTTGCCCCATGGGGCCCTCGCGAGAGACTTCCGTGCAAGTGCTCCCCTGGATAGCCATGAAACACATCTTACGCGATGCCGGGTCTTCTCGTGGCCGGCGCCGGAAACATGTTATCATTCTGCTTCAGGAAGAACCCGGAGTCCCGCTCAGGGTCGATACAATTGGCCGGTGCTTTGAAATTCGCAACCTCATCCCGGTCCGCACCACAGATTGCCAGAGATCGCCGGAAAGGAGCCACCATGAGCGACCACCTGGTTCGCATTCTCAGCAAGGACGGTGCGCTGCGCGCCGTGGCCGCCGACACCAGCCAGCTGACCCGCACCATCTGCCGACTGCAGGGGACCGATCCCACCGCGACGGTCGCCCTGGGCCGCCTGGTTTCCGGCGCTGCCGTGCTGGGCGCACTGCTGAAAGGCAAGCAGCGCCTGGCTCTGAAGATCGAGGGCAACGGCCCTCTGCAGCAGCTGCATGCCGAGACCGACGCCTGCGGCCACCTGCGCGGCTCGGTGAAAAACCCGGTGGCCGGGCTGCCGCCGAAAGAGGAGCGCTTCGACGTCGCGGGGGCGGTCGGCAAGGCCGGCTTTCTGCACGTCAACAAGGACCTGGGCCTGAAAGAGCCGTACCGCAGTACCGTCCAGCTCTATACCAGCGAAATCGCCGAAGACCTGGCCTACTACCTGACCGCCTCGGAGCAGGTGCCCTCGACCGTCGGTCTGGGCGTCAACCTTGACGAGACTCTGAGCGTCGCCACCGCCGGCGGCTTTCTGGTCCAGGCCATGCCCGGCGGCGACCAATCTCTGCTGCCCCTTCTCGAAGAGCGCCTGCAGAAGCTGCCGCCGATCACCAGCCTGCTCGCCAGCGGCCAGCCGCCGCTGCAGATCCTCGAACAGCTGCTGAACGGGATTCCTCTGGCCGCGCCTATGGAAACCGCCCTGGAGTTCCGCTGCAGCTGCAGCCGCCCGCAGGTCGCCGGGATCCTGCGCCGGCTCGACGTCGACGAGATCCGCGCTTTGATCGAAGAAGAACAGGGCGCCGAAGTGACCTGCGAGTTCTGCAAACAGACCTATGTATTCACCGTTGAGGAGCTGCAGGCCCTGCCGCAGATGCAGCACTGAATCTACCAGCCGCCGGTTTCCTGCCAGGGTTGCTGTCGGGGATGAGTTATCCCTGCGATCTTGGCGCCTGATCATTCTGAAGATTCAGGTGAAGGGAGTTCGTTAATGATTGAGAAATGCCGGGGAAAAGAGTCTTTGACGCATCACGGCCCCCCTGCTAATCTTGAACACCAAAAGGTTTCATAGCCGTATGTTATGCCTGACATGTCTGGGTTTTTCAGCGCCGCTAGCTCAGCTGGATAGAGCATCTGACTTCGGATCAGAGGGTCGGGGGTTCGAATCCTCCGCGGCGCGCCACTCAGCAGTCGCTCTATCGCTTCCGTACAGGAAGCGGTCTCGCCGGAGCAGGCGCAAGCTTTCGTCGCCGAGGTGAAAGCCGATTTCGCCGACGCCAACCACAACTGCTGGGCCTCCCTGCTAGGTCCGCCCGGCAGCAGCGACCGGATCGGTTTGAGCGACGACGGGGAGTCGCAGGGCAGTGAAAAGCGGGGGCCTGCGAGTCTCGAGGATAAAACAGAGGGAGTTGACTTCCGCGGCCCCTGGCTTTTATTATTTACAGACAAGCAATAGACAGTCAGTATAATCCAACCGGCCCGGTCGCTGTCCGACCGGGCCATTTTCAAAACGGGCAAGCAAGCAATGGCTTTACTGCAGATCCGGCACTATCCCGATCCAGTCCTCAGCATCAAGGGGGAGGCGGTTACGACCTTCGACGCCGAGCTGCGGCAGCTGGCCGAAGACATGGCGGAGACCATGTACGCCGCGCCGGGCATCGGCCTGGCAGCGCCGCAGGTCGGCGTGAGCAAGCGGCTGGTCGTGATCGACTGCGCCGCCAGGGACGAAGAGCCGCAGTTGATGGTGCTGGTCAACCCGGAGATCGTCGCCGCCGAGGGGGAAAGCTGCGAGGAGGAAGGCTGCCTGTCGGTGCCCGATTTCTACGCGGTGGTACCGCGCAACAGCCGGGTGCACCTCCGCTATCAGAACCTGGAAGGCACGGAGCAGCAGCTGGATGCCGACGGCCTGCTGGCCATCGCCTGCCAGCATGAGATCGATCATCTCAACGGCATCCTGTTCATCGATCACCTGTCACCCCTGAAACGCAGCCTGTTCCGCAAGAAATGGCAGAAGCTCCAGGAACGCCAGCGGGAGGTCATGTAATGCAGCCGGCTGCTATCCGCACGGTGTTCATGGGCACGCCGGAGTTCGCCCTGCCGACCCTGCAGGGACTGATCGACGCCGGTGTCGACCTGGTGGGTATCTATACCCAGCCGGACCGCCCCAAGGGACGCGGCAAGCAGGTGGCGGTGCCGCCGGTCAAAGAGCTGGCGCTGAACCACGGTATCCCGGTATTTCAGCCGCCGAAGCTGCGCGCCCCGGAAGCGGCGGCCGACCTGGAAGACCTGGCGCCCGACCTGATCGTGGTGGTCGCCTACGGACAGATCCTGCCCAAGCGGGTGCTCGACATCCCCCGCTACGGCTGCATCAACGTGCACGCCTCCCTGCTGCCGAAATACCGCGGCGCCGCCCCGATCAACAAGGCGATCATGGAGGGCGAGACCGAAACCGGCATCACCACGATGCTGATGGACGCAGGCCTGGACACCGGCGATATGCTGGTCAAGCGCAGCCTGGCCATCGGCCCGGACGAGACCGCCGGCGAACTCCACGAACGTCTGGCCCGGCTCGGCCGGGAGACCATGGAAGAAACCTTGCGTCAGCTCTGCGCCGGAGAACTGGCCCCCGAAAAGCAGGACGACAACCTGACCAGCTACGCGCCGATGCTGAAGAAGGAAGACGGCCGCCTCGACTGGAGCCGCCCTGCCGATGAACTGCACAACCTGGTGCGCGGCCTGGATCCCTGGCCCGGCGCCTATACCACGCTCAACGGCCAGCTGCTCAAGGTCGCCCGCACCCGCGTCGCAGCCGGCAGCGGAGCCCCCGGTTCCGTGGTCGCCGCTGACCAGGAGGGCGTTTGCGTCGCTTGCGGGGACGGTCTGCTGGTGGTCGGCGAACTGCAGCTGCCCGGCCGCAAGCGCCTGGCCGCCGCCGACTTCCTGCGGGGCCAGCCACTGCCTGCCGGCACCCGGCTGGGCGACTGACCCCCGGCCGCAAACCCGAATAAAAAATCGCCAGAATCGTCCGGTCCGCCCCTTGATTTTCCGGCGGGCCGTTCCTAAATTAAGTTGGCCCGGAAGCAACGAGGCCAGGCCACAAATCAATCATCTTTGCCAACACAAAGAGGAACCATGAACACACTGCGCACTATTTTCCTGCTCACTGTCCTGACCGTCGGCCTGGTGTTCGTCGGCGGCTTGATCGGCGGCAAGGCCGGCGCCCTGATCGCCCTGGTCCTGGCCGGCGCGATGAACCTCGGCTCCTACTGGTTTTCCGACCGCATCGTGGTTCGCATGTATCGCGGCAAACAGGTCTCCAGCGGCGCTCTTTACGACGTGGTCGAGGAGATCTGCCAACGCAACGATCTGCCGATGCCGCGCGTCTACATCCTGCCGCAGGCCACGCCGAACGCCTTCGCCACCGGCCGCAACCCGGAACACGCCGTGGTCGCCGCCACCGAAGGCATTCTCGGTACCCTGAGCCGCGAGGAACTGACCGGAGTCATGGCCCATGAAATGGCCCACGTCAACAATCGCGACATCCTGATCGGCTCGATCGCCGCCACCATTGCCGGGGCCATCACCTACCTGGCGCACATGGCCCAGTGGGCCGCGATCTTCGGCGGCGGCGATGAAGACAACAACCCGCTGACCCTGATCGGCCTGGCGATCGTCGCGCCGCTGGCGGCCATGCTGGTGCAGATGGCAGTGTCCCGCTCGCGCGAGTACGAAGCCGACCGCACCGGTGCCAGGTACTGCGGCAACCCCCATTTCCTGGCCAGCGCCCTGCGCAAACTGGAAATGGCCAACAAGAGCCGGCCGATGAAGCGGGTCAACGAGGCCACCGCCCACATGTTCATCGTCAGCCCCTTGAAGGGCGGTGCGCTGGCGGGCCTGTTTTCCACCCATCCGCCGATGGAGGAACGCATCCGCCGGCTGCAGAATATGACGGTGGTGTAAGAAACTTATAAATCACCGATCTTTTTAACGCAGAGGCGCCGAGGCGCAGAGACAAGCAGAAGCAAGACTTTTGGTTTAAAGGCAATTCCATAGAAAATCGCTTTTAGATGCAAATGTTGCTTGAAAAATCCCTCTTTTGACTTGCTCTGCGTCTTTGCGCCTCTGCGTTAATATTCTTTTTGTCCATACTATTCTCGCCCCCGGGACCCCCTCGCCGTGCACGAAACGGTCGCCCTCTGCCGGCGCATCAACAGCCTTTAATACGAGAGGAGATTGATCATGCTGGGTCCAGGTGATCTCGACGACACCCCACAAGGCCCCATCGACCTGGAACGACTCTTGCCGGCCGCCGTC
>DATFJP010000163.1:0-4175 GCA_035269105.1 Desulfuromonadales bacterium | reverse complement strand
CTGGTGTCCGGATTGGCTGATTCAGCTGGTCGAGCTCCTGGCGAACCTGCTTGGGCGGAGCGATGTAACGGATAGTACGCTTGATATTGTAATATTTTTCCAGGGCGAGCACCAGGCGGACTTCCAGGCCGAGCACGGGACGGACGATATAGCCGGTGCGGAAAGCAATGTCGTCAACCGCCTGCAGGTCGTGGGGGTTGGCCATGACCAGCGTCAGGTTGCGCCCTTTGAGCGTCATGGGCACGGCCTGATATTTCTCTGCCAGCTCCGGACTGAGGATGCGGATAACGTTATCCGGAATGTTTTGCAGTTCTCCAGGCTTGGCACAGGGGATCTTGAGCAGTTTGGACAAGGCCTGGGCAAGAATGGTTTCGCTGATCAGGCCCATTTCGATCAGGATCGTTCCCAGTTTGCCGCCGAAGATCACCTGGGCCTGCAGAGCCTCCTCAAGCTGTTCCTTGGAGAGCAGCTTGTTATGAATGAGAAGTTCGCCGAGTCTGACGGCCATAGGACCCTCGCTTGCTGGTCAGTTCTGGGGGGTGGCCCGGATTGCGGGTTCCTGGGCAATCCGGACCTGCCGGTCTCTCAACTGGGCGAGCAGGGTTTGCGCGTGCAGCCGGAAACTGTCGAGGTTTTCTGCGGAGACCGGAGCGATGGAAGGGGCCTTGACTCTCTGCGGGTTGACGGGAGCTCCGTTTTTGCGCATTCGGAAGCACAGGTGCGGCCCGGTCGCCAAGCCAGTCGAGCCGACATAGCCGATCACCTGGCCCTGGCTGACGCGTCCTCCCTGACGAAGCCCCTTGGCGAATCCCTTCATGTGCAGGTAGAGCGTCTCGTAACCGTTGTTATGCCGGATCTTGACATAGTTGCCATTGCCGCGGGTATAGCCTTTCCGGGAAACGATCCCGTCGCCGACGGTCTTGATCGGCGTCCCGGTCGGGGCGGCATAATCGATGGCCGGGTGCGCTCTCCAGGTTTTGGCGATCGGGTGGAAACGCCGCATGGTGAACCCCGAAGAAATTCTGGAGAAGGAAAGCGGGGCTTTGAGGAAAGCCTTGCGCAGGCTCTGGCCGTCAAGGGAATAGTAGTCGGGTCTGCGTTCGCCGTCCTGGAAGAGAACGGCATTGAAGGTTTCTCCCTGGTTGGTGAATTCCGCCGCCAGGATGCGACCGTAGCCGGCGGGCTTTCCTTCCCGAAACCGCTTTTCGACCAGCACCTGAAAGGAATCACCCTGGCGAATATCGAGGATAAAATCGATGTCCCAGCCGAAGATGTCGGCGAGGGTCATGGCCAGAACATCACTCTCACCGGTGGCGGTGACTGCCTCGAACAAGCTGGTTTCTATCGTGCCGCTGACCGTTTCGGTGGTGACCGTATATGGGATCGGCTTGCGTTCAATGGCAAAACCTTCGCCGTCTCGTGAGATGAACAGCTGCTCTTCATTGTCGATATCGTATTCGAAGCGTTCGAACTCCCCGTCGGCAAGGCAGATTTTGAAGGGTTGTCCGGCAGAAATCCGCGAAACCCGGAAAATTTCTTTACTCTCCTGGCTCAGGCGGTGAATCTCCTGAGGTGTGAAATAATCGCCCAAAAGAGCTGTCAGTGTGTCCCCCGGGGCGATTTCGCCACCCACAACTTCCCGGTGGATTTCCGGTATGGCCGGCGGTGGCGGCGGCGAGAGTGACAGGTCTTTTTCGGTGGAGGAGTTCGCTTCAATGGCGGGGACCGCAGGACGCAGCAGCAGCGGCAGCAACAACAAAACAAGAAGACCAGGTAAGAGAACATGCTTCAGCTTGAAGGTGAAGCGGCGGCCGGCCTTGTTGGTTTTATGCGGAGGATTGAAATCCTGGTTCACGGTTCAGTGGTCCTGGGGGTTTCGGGACAGGTCATAATTATGCTACGCTGACGAGCATGTTAGCAAGGTTTGCGAATGTCTGTCTACGCTAAATCTTGGCTTTTTCTTGCCGGGAAACTCTGTTTGCGGTATGTAATGAAGATACTTTTAACTTGAGGTTGCGTCGATGATCAACCATGACCGCCTGGCCGGCGAATTTGCCGAACTTGCCGCCATCGCCAGTCCGCCGCGCAAAGAAGCGGCCATCGCCCGGTATCTGGCCGAACGCTTGCAAAGATTGGGCGGCGAGGTCTGTTTCGATCAATCGGAGGCGGCAACCGGGGGGGAGGTCGGTAATCTGGTTGCCCGTTTCCCTGCGACGGGAAGGGATACGACCCCTCTGCTGTTTTCCGTGCATATGGATACTGTGGAACCCTGTGCCGGTGTCATGCCGATTCTCAAAGAGGGGATTTTCGAGAGTGCCGGCGATACGGTGCTCGGTGCTGATGACAAGGCCGGTATCGCCGAATTGATCGAGGCGCTTGAAGTCATGCGTGAGCAACAGATTCCGCGCGGGTCGATCGAAGTGGTGGTCACCGTTGCTGAAGAAGTCGGCCTGGTCGGCGCCAAAAATTTCGATTTCAGCCTGATCCGATCCCGCTATGGCTTCGCCCTCGATACACCCGGTGTGGACGTCATGGTGCTCCAGGCCCCAGCCGCCAATCGTATCAAAGTGGAATTGCTCGGCCGCGAGTCCCATGCCGGCGTCGCCCCCGAAGCTGGGGTCTCGGCGATCCATACGGCTGCGCTGGCTCTGGCCAGGATGCGTCTGGGTCGGATTGATCACGAGACCACTGCCAATTTCGGGAAGGTCGAAGGTGGCGTGGCCTGCAATATCATTGCCGGCAGCGTCTTTCTGGAAGGGGAAGCCCGCAGTCACGACCCGGCAAAACTGCGGCAGCAGACGGACCACATGCGCAGCTGTTTCGAAGCAGCCGCGGCAGAGTTGCGACAGGAAATCGATGGCGAGGTTCGACCCCGGGTCCGTTTCGACGTTCAGCCCGATTATCCGGCGATGGCGGTTTCCGAAACGGCGCAGGTGGTTCAGCTTGCCAGAACTGCAGCGGCTGCCGTCGACCATCCGTTGACAGTGAAAATCGGTGGAGGCGGCAGCGATGCCAATATTTTTAATGAACAAGGTTTGGAGATGATCATCCTGGGCACCGGCATGCAGCAGGTGCATTCCTGTCAGGAGAAGGTCGCTGTCGCCGACATGGCCCATGTCGCCGAGTTGCTGGTTTCGATCATGCGCCAGACAGGCTGACTGCAGGGAAAGTTGTTCCTTGCCGGGTCCGTCGGTCTCCCCTCGGCAGGGACGTGGGGAGCAGGACATGACTTCAGGGGCATTGTTCATCTTCGGCGGGTTGTTCGGTCTGGGGCTGATTGCCGGTTTTTTCATGCACCGGTCCGATTTCTGCCTGGCGGGGGCTTTTCGGGACCTTTTCCTGTTCCGCTCCATGCATCTGATCCGTCCGCTGGTACTGGCCGTCGCGGTCAGTGCCCTCCTGTTCGAACTGGCCAGAATGACCGGTTTCCTGCCCTATTATCCTTTTCCCTGGTTTGCCCCGCCGGCACTGGTCAATGTGCTGGGAGGCTTCATCTTCGGCCTCGGCATGGTTCTGACCGGCGGCTGTGTCGTTGGCGTGCTTTACAAGCTTGGCGGCGGCAGCTTTCTGGCCGGGATCGGTATCCTGGGTCTGATCGCCGGCAGTGCGCTCTATGCCGAGATCCATCCCTACTGGCGTTCGTTTGCGGAGACATCACGTTTGCATGGCCAGGTTGTGACCCTGCCGCAATTGGCGGGGATCTCGCCGACCTGGTGGGCCGGAGGGCTGTTTCTGGTGGGACTGACTGCTTGTTTTGTCTGGTGGCGCAAGGGACTTTGGCAACAAAAATTTAAAGCCGACGGTCATATCCCCCTCTGGGTGACCGCGTTGGTGATTGCCACTGTCAGCCTTTTGGCGGTAAAGCTCAGTGGAATCCCCATGGGCATTACCACATCCTATGCCAAGTTCGCCGCAGCGGCAGAATCGGTTCTTGCCCCTGAATATGTCGCCGCAACCGAATATTTTGCGGCCCGCTCCCTTGATCTGACCCTGCCGGGAACCGGCCAAACCCTGAGCGGCGGCGGTGGGGCCCGGTTCGATGTCGTTGCCCTGGTCCAGTACCCGCTGATATTCGGGATCATCCTCGGCGCTTTCGGCTCAGCTGTCGCTGTCGGCGAATTCAAGCCGCGCTGGTCGGCACCGGGCCGTCAGACTCTCATGGTTTTCTGCGGCGG
>DATFJP010000162.1:0-4503 GCA_035269105.1 Desulfuromonadales bacterium | reverse complement strand
GTTCGAAGGCTGACATTTAGCAGGTCGGCAGGCCCAACTCCGGGAAAGACTCCCCCCGAAATTCCCGGCCGAACCTTTTTCATGCCTGATTCTCAGTCGTCGCAATCCGCCTTGGCCAGCCCCAACAGTTTGCCGGCCACCCGTCCGGAGGCCACGTCCTGAATTGTCCGCACCTGAGGATCGTTCTGCAGATAGCTACGTAAGATATTGAGAGGCAGGTCCGGGGCCGAAGAGTTCAAGCGCAGAGGGGAATGGGGAGGTAGACCTCGGGTGGGGCCGCTTCTTCTGCCGCCTCGCGGATCTGTTGAATGGCCTGCCAGTCGATTTTGAACACTGCAGCCCCGGGCGTAGAGTGCTTCGGCGAAGATGCTGCGGACAAATTGAAATCGGCTATTCCCCAACTGAGGAAAACGATGCCGATCAACATCGGCATGGCCACCTGCAGACAAAAGTAAAGGGCAAGACCGCGAACCCGGCCGCAACTCCTGCGCACGCGGGCCAGGCAGTCGTCACTGGTCCCGGAAAGAATCCCGAACAGGGAGACACCGACCACATACAAAGCGAAGCAACCGAGGACAAGAGAGCCGTTCATGCCTGATCTCCAGCGAATGCGGACAGGAGCCGGACAAGCCTTATCTGCCTGCATTATAGATGGAATCCGCAGGAAAGCAATATTGTATAACGACGTTCTACCTATCCCCCTGTTTTATTCGCCGATGATTTTGACCAGCACCCGCTTGCGCCGCCGGCCGTCGAACTCGCCGTAGAAGATCTGTTCCCAGGGGCCGAAGTCGAGCTTGCCCTGAGTGACCGCGACCATCACTTCCCGCCCCATGACGGAACGCTTCAGATGCGCATCGCCATTATCCTCCCCGGTGTTGTTATGCCGATACTGCGACAGGGGTTCATGGGGGGCCAGTTCTTCCAGCCACCGCTCGAAATCGGCATGCAGACCGCGTTCATCATCATTGATAAAAACCGAAGCCGTAATATGCATGGCATTGACCAGACATAACCCTTCCATTATGCCGCTTTCAGTCAGGCAGGCGGCAACGTCGCGGGTTATGTTGACGAATCCCCGTCGCTGAGGAATTTCGAACCAGAGTTCCTTTCGATAGCTTTTCATGGAAGTGCCTCCTTTTCCTTTTCCACCGGCGGCCTGAACACGAAGATCCAGCAAACAAAACTTGTCGCCGAGGAAAAACTCATGGTATTTTACGCCTTGTGCCTGCAGTGCGACCGCACGACACCATGCCCGGCACCTGCCAGGGGTGGTGTTTGGCCGGACTTGCAGGTCCAATTGCCTTATGAATATTCTTTCCGCAATCCATAAATATCGGCTGCCTGCCTTGTTGTCTGCCGTCGGCCTTTGCCTGGCAGCCTGCCAGGAGAGGCTGCCCGAGCAGAATAACCAACTCCCTGCAGACTCCGACATTCAGGTGATCCGGCCAGCCTCCGTGGAGAGGCTTCAGGCGTATTTCCAGGCCATGGATTACAAATGGGAGCAACTGGATCGGGGAATTCCGCCTTTTGTTCTGAAGCGCTTCCCCGACGATCTCGATAAATCGCTCAATACCAGGCAGCGTAAGGAGACTTTTTTCATGAGTCTGCTGCCGATGGTCCTGCTTGCCAACCAGGAAATTCGCGAAGAACGCACCACGCTGCTCAGCCTGTTGGAGACTTATCGCCAGGACAATGAGCTCTCAGCTGAAGAACAGGCATGGCTCAAAAGGCTGGCGCGCAGTTACGGCCTGAGCGGGAACCCGCTGACCGATCATCGCACCCGGACCATTCTGCTGCGCCGGGTGGACACTTTGCCGCCTTCCCTGGTGCTGGCTCAGGCGGCCAATGAATCCGCCTGGGGAACGTCGCGCTTTGCCCGGGAAGGCAATAATTTGTTCGGCCAGTGGACCTTTACCCCCGGGACCGGCATCGTCCCTCGCCACCGCCCCCCCGGAGCCACTTATGAAGTGCGGCGGTTTGCCGATCTGGAAGCTTCCGTCCGGGGCTACTTCCGGAATATAAACACGCACTCTGCTTATCGGGAACTACGCCAGACCCGTCAGAAACTCCGTGAACAAGGCCGTCCGGTGACCGGCAAGGCTCTGGCCAGAGGCTTGCAGCGATATTCGACCCGTGGCGAAGAATACATCCGGGAAATCCTGGCCATGATCGACCATAACGACCTGGCCGAGGTCAACCGCGTAACTCTGGGGGTCGAATCGCCAACCGCGACTCAGGCCGTCCGTCCGAGCGGCGCCGGCTTGCTGAGCTCCAGGCAGCAGATCATCGGCGGCCGCCTCACCTCTGCGCAGACACCCACAGCTGACTGAACCAGTACCAGCGGTGGCCGCTTTTATCGCTGGCCGTTATGGTATATTTGCTGCGCCGTCCCTGCAGAGGATGCCCGGCCTGGACCTGGTAGACGTTTTTTTCGCCCTTGACCGCACTTAGATTGCAATCGGTGCCACCATCGACGAAGCAGTTCAGCGAATTCGGATTTAACCCGGACAGGTCGATTTGCAGTTTCAGCAGCGGTGGATTGCTTACCGGCGGTTCCAAAAGAGTCGTGCCTGGCGCAATGATCTCGACCGGCAGCGGCAGCATCTCCAGCTTCGCTTTGAATTTTTCGGGCGCGGCATAGGGTCCGGCCAGCGGAAACCGCGGCAGAGTAAAGAGATCCTGATCTGCAGAGATGACGCCGGACTGCTGCCCGAATGCCGCCCGGAAGCCGAGTTCCCGGACCAGTTCGACCAGTTCCGGGCTGTATTCGCCGTAGGGGTAAGCGAACAACTCGGGCCGGAAACCGAGATGATCCTCAAATTGCTCCTGGGCCGTGACCAGATCACGCTCCACCCGCGCCAACCACGCCTGTCGGTTCTCACCTTCCGCCCGGTCCAGAAGATAATCGTGACGGCCTGAATGATTGCCGATTTCGAAGCCTTCCCTTACCAGCCCCTCGATTTCCTGCCAGCTCAGGTAATCCCCGCCGCCGACCAGGGAACTGCTGATGAACAGCGTTGCCGGGTAACCGTATTCCTTCAGCAGGGGGAGCGCTTCCTCCAGAAAGGAGCGATAAACATCATCAACCGACAAAGCCGCGGTCCGCTCCGGCAGCGGCTGGCCGGAGTCCAGCCGGGAGATCAGTTCGCCCAGAGTCAAAACCTGATAGCCGCCATCTTTCAGGATTTGCAAATGGGCGTGGAAATCCTCTACGCCAATATTGGTCGAAGGGTAGCGCGCATCGCCGAAACGATGATAAAGGAAGGCGGTTGCATGGTCGGCGGCACCGACTCCGGAAACCAGCAGCAACACCAAAAGGATTTGGCACAAAAAAAATCGCAGGAGAATCATTTTTTCCGTCCGCTGGAGCCGCTGACATCACCTTTGGACTGTTTGACCCGGGTCCGGAGGTAACGGCGGATGGTGTTGCGGGCCCTGGGGGTCACCGCCCACTCCAGCCACTTGGGAAGGACCTCGGGGGTTTCCGCGGTTTCGATAACAACCTGGTCGCCGTCCATGAGGCGCGACTTCAGATAGCGACTTTTGCCGTTGATCCTGGCCCGCAATGCATGCAGACCAAGCTGTTCATGAATATAGAAGGCGAAGTCGAGCGCACTGCTGCCTTCCGGCAGGGTCCGCACTTCACCGTGCGGCGTATAGACCTGAATGGAAGCCGAGGCCAGCCGCAGGCTGTCGGTGTCGAAAGCGGACTCGCCGTCGACCAGGGAACGCATCAACTCCTGGAAACTCGCCCACCGGAACTCGAACCCCGGGGCGAGCACGCCGGCTTCGTTGAAACGAGCCAGCTTGCGGGTGGTGATCTCAACCCGGAGGCGGGCTTCCCCAGCCTGGACGGTGGTCTTCAGGGCCTGGTAGCCAAAGGGCGATGGGGTGTTCAGATGGTCCCGGAGCTTGCCGGGAATCGGTGGATACAAGCTGTGCAGTTGACCGAGGGTCAGGTAGGCGTCCATACTGCGATCGACCAGAATCTCCAGGGTGTAGAGGTTCTGCAGCCCTTTGCTCGCCAGCCGGGCGGCCGCAATCGAGAAAGGCCGCCAGCGATCGCGGGTACTGGCTTCCACCTTGGAATGCTCGAGGGCATTGCGAATCGCCGAGCGGATGCGGCCGATAGTTGCCTCATGCTCTTTTTTGGCCTGTTCGACCACCCGTTTGTAGCTCTTGGCCCGGGTCGGATAAATAATCGTCAGGGAGAGAGCATCCAGTTCACTCGCCACGTAGCCCATGCCTAAATGCCGCGCCAGCGGCACATAGATCTCCCGGGTTTCTTCTGCAATCAGCGATTGCTTCAACGGATTGAGCGCACTGATGGTCTGCAGGTTGTCGATCCGGTCCCAGAACTTCAGGCAGAGCACCCGGACGTCCTTGACGGCCAGCAGGACCTGCTTGCGATAAGTGCGCTCCTTGAGAGTGTCCCGGCTGAGCAGGTCATCATCGACCTTGGTCAGGCCGTCGACCAGCAGCCCGACTTCGTCGCCGAAC
>DATFJP010000161.1:0-6282 GCA_035269105.1 Desulfuromonadales bacterium | reverse complement strand
CCGCCGGCAAGCATTTTTCCACGGGGATCGCCCTCGACCAGTTTCGTGAGAAGAGCCCCGCCGACTATCGACGTTTTCTTTACACGATCGATGCTTTCTACCATACCCTCGCCCGGATGACCAAGACCACCATTGCTTCGGTGCAGGGCTATGCTGTCGCCAATGGCGCCGGCCTCTCCTATGCCTGTGACCTGACTGTTGCCGCGGACAGTGCCGTTTTCGGCACGACGGCGATCAACGTCGGCCTGATTTGCCTGGGGCCGGCCGCCCCCCTGGCCAGACTGGTCGGCCGCAAGAAGATGATGGAAATGATCTTGACCGGAGACCTTTATCCGGCGGCGGAGGCGGAAAGGCTGGGACTTGTCAACAAGGTGGTGCCGGCGGACGAGTTGGAGGCGGAAACCCTGGAACTTGCCAAGAAGCTGGCCAAAAAGAGTTCCCTGGCCCTGCGGATCGGCAAGGAAGGGTTGAACAAGTTGCTGGATGGCTCTTATCACCCCAATCTGGACAGTATGGACGATCTGTTCGCCGCCTTGTGCGCGACGCATGATGCCGAAGAGGGGGTGCGGGCTTACCTGGAGAAACGGCCTCCGGACTGGCGGCGGGAGTAGTCCGGCCTGATCAGGTGCGCAGGGTCGCTGTCAACCGTTTCGGCTGGAGAAGCATATCGAGGGCGGATAGAATCCCGGGGCAGACCAGGTTGGCTCCGGCCAGGCAGAGGGTCGAGGCACCTTCCTGCTGAACCACGGCAATGCCCAGTACGGCGTGTTTGAGCATAAGATGATCATTGCGGCCGTTGCCGACGGCAATGGTGCCCTTGGCACCCAGCGTATTGAGGTAGTCGAGCTTGGCCTGATCCTGGCTGAAGCCCGGTATAATCGTCAATTGGCAGGGGAGGCCTTGCAGTTGCCGGTGCACATCGCCGAAGGTGTCGGCGGTCACCACGTGAATGTCCAGCATCTCGGTTAGCGCGAGGAACCTTTGTTCGATCCCCTCCAGCAGTCTGCCGTCGCAGGCCAGGGTTCCGTTGTAGTCGAGCAGCAGATGCTCGATCTGCGGATTGCCCTGACCGGGTATCTGAATCTGCAGCATAAGTACCCCCCTGCTTCGGGTTTAGCGGTTGGCGATGGCCAGCTTGAGCGCCAAGCCGACAAACACCGTGCCGGCCAGCTTGTTCATGACCATCTGCACCCTGTTCGAGCGGTTCAGCCAGGCGCCGAGGGCCCCGGCGAGCAAGGCAATCCCGCCGAAGACCAGAATGGTCGACAGGATAAAAATGCCGCCAAGCATGAAAATTTGCATGGCGACCGGGCCCCGGGCCGGATCGGCGAACTGCGGCAGAAAGGCGAGGAAGAAAATCGACACCTTGGGGTTGCTGATGTTCATGATAATGCCGCGCCGGTAGAGGCGACCCAGGCGCATGCGGGGCGGAGCGGCCATGCCGATGGCAGCGGTCGGTGCCCGGAAGGCCTGCCAGGCCAGGTACAGCAGGTAAGCAGCGCCGATCAGTTTGAGCGCCGTAAAGGCCAGGGCAGAGGTCTGGAAGATAACGGCGACTCCCAGCGCCACGGCGGTGCTGTGACCGATCAGACCGGTACACAGGCCGAATAAGACGGCCAGCCCTGCCTGCCGGCCGTACAGGGCTGCTTGCGTAAGGACAAAGATGTTGTCCGGGCCGGGCGCCAGGCAAAGCAGGATGGCCGCGGCCGAAAAGGTGAACAGGACGTCGCCTGGCAGCATAAGGTCGTCTCGAGCCGACGGGGTTGTTTTCCGGTCAGGCGTGCAGTGCCCGGCCCATTGTCGCCAGGGCGGCTTCCTTGAACGCCTCGTTCAGGGTCGGATGCGGGTGCATGATCAGTTCCACATCCTCGATGCTGCCGCCGAAGGCCATAACGGCGGCGGCTTCGGCAATCAGCTCGGACGCCTTCGGGCCGAGGATATGGACCCCCAGAAGATGTCCGCTGGCGGGGTCGGCGAGAATCTTGACCATGCCCTCGGTTTCATCCATGCACTTGGCGCGGCCGTTGGCCATGAAGGGGAATTTGCCGGTTTCGTAGTCAATATCGTTCTCCTTCAGTTCCTCCTCGGTTGCACCGACCGAGGCGACTTCCGGCATGGTATAAATGACGCCGGGGATCAACCCGTAATCGACCAGCGATTCCCTGCCTGCCAGCCGCTCGACGAAAACGACGCCCTCGTCCATCGCCTTGTGGGCCAGCATCGGACCGTGGATCAAATCGCCGATGGCGTAGACACCTGCTTTGGAAGTCGCATAATTCTCGTCGACCTCGATCTGCCCCTGCTTGTTGCGATCGATGCCGGCCTCATCAAGGTTCAGACCCTCGACACAGGGCTTGCGGCCGACGGCTACCAGGACCCGGTCGCAGGCAATGGGCTCATCCCGCTCGCCTTCGACCTTGACCGACAAGCCGGACTTCTGCTTGTCAAAGCCGGTGACCTTGGTGCCGGTCAGGATCGTCATGCCCTGTTTCTCCAGGCTTTTGCGGAGTTCGACAGCCAGTTCCTGGTCGGTGTTCGGCAAAATTTCGTCGAGCATTTCGACGACCGTCACCTTGGCGCCGAGGCGGAGCCAGACCGAACCCAGCTCGAGCCCGATGTAGCCGCCGCCGACCACCAGCAGGTGTTCCGGCACTTCCTGGTATTCCAGGGCGTCGCGGGCGTGGCCGATCTTCGCTTCGTCGAAGCCGAGATGCGGCAGTTCCACGGCGACGCTGCCGGTGGCCAGCAGCACGGTCTCCCCCTCCAGGGTCTGCTCGCCGTCTTTGGTCTCGACGACGACCTGCATGCCGTTGTCGCTGTCCTCCCCAAGCCGGCCGGTGCCGTTGACCCAATCGATGCCGTTCTTCTTGAACAGGCTGGCGATGCCCCGGGTCAGCTTCTTGACGATCTCCTGTTTGCGTTTCTGCATTTTCGCCAGGTCGAGTTCGGGAGCATCGATCTTGATGCCGTGGCGGCCGAAGCTGTCGCGAGCCAAGGCGAAATATTCGCTGGAATCGAGCAGGGCCTTGCTCGGAATGCAGCCTTCGTTCAGACAGGTGCCGCCGAGGGATTCCCGTTTTTCGATCACGGCCACCTTCTGGTCCAGCTGGGCGGCACGCAGGGCGGCAACGTAACCGCCCGGGCCGCCGCCGATGATGATCAGGTCGTATTGTTCGGACATAAAGACTCCCAAAGCAGGGGCGCGAAGCGCGAGGCGCGAGGCGCGGAAAAATCAAAAGCTGAATTCGGTCTGGACCTCATGACAAGTTTCCGGAAGGAGCCGGCTGTAAAAGCATCGGGTTTTTCGCACCTCTCGCCTCGGTTTATTCGACTCGTCAGAGATCCAACAACAATTCCTCGGTATCCTCGATATAGTCTTTGATCATCTTCAGAAAGCCGACCGCCTCGCGGCCGTCGATCAGCTGGTGGTCGTAGCTCAGAGCCAGGTACATCATCGGCCGGACCACGATTTCGCCATTACGGACCACGGCGCGATCCTGGATGGCATGCATGCCGAGAATCCCGCACTGGGGCGTGTTCAGCAGGGGAGTGCTGAGCATCGAGCCGTAGATGCCGCCGTTGGAAATGGTGAAGGTCCCCCCTTCCAGGTCGGCCATCGTCAGCTTCTTGTTACGGGCCTTTTCGCCCAGTTCGTTGATGGTTTTTTCAATTTCGGCGAAGGACAGCTGGTCGGCGTTGCGCAGGACCGGCACCACCAGGCCGCGCTCGGTGCCGACCGCGATGCCGATGTCGTAGTAATTGTGATAGACGATGTCTTGGCCGTCGATGCGACCGTTGACCGCCGGGTATTCCTTGAGGGCCTCGATGCAGGCCTTGACGAAAAAGGACATCAGGCCGAGCTTGACCCCGTAGCGTTTCTGGAACTGTTCCTGGCGTTTCCTGCGCAGTGCCTGCAGGTGACCGAGGTCGGCTTCGTTGAAGGTGGTCAGCATGGCGGTCTGCTGCCGGGCCTTGAGCAGGCGTTGGGCGATTTTCTGGCGGATCGGCGACATGGCCTCGCGCTTGACCGGTCGTTCCTCGCCCGCCTCCGGCGCCGGGCCACCGAGCTTTTCCGCCGCGGCTTGCCGATCTCTCTTGCCGGCGGTTTTGGCCGCCATGACATCTTCGACCCGAACCCTTCCACCGCGGCCCTGACCGGTGATATCCTTCAGGTCGACACCTTTTTCCCGCGCGAGCCGCGCTGCGGCGGGATTGACCGGCGCGGATTCCTTTTTCTGTTCTTTGTCTTTTTCGGCCTTCTTTTCTTCCTCTTCCTGCTCTTTCTGCTCCTCTTTCCCTTCCTTTTCCTCCTTCCCGTCCTTCTCTTCCTTCTCTTCCTTCTCTTCCTTCTCTTCTTTTCCTTCCTTCTCTTCTTTTCCTTTCTTCTCTTCTTTTCCTTTCTTCTCTTTCTTTTCCTTATCTTCCGATTCGTCCTCGGCCGCTCCCCCATTCTCTTCAATTCGGGCGATCAGGGTGCCGATCGGCAGGGTCTCCCCGGCCGGTTTTTCGATATGCAGAGTCCCCGCGGCTTCGGCGGTAATCTCGACATTGATCTTGTCGGTTTCGAGTTCGCAGATGACTTCATCGCGCTCGACCCTGGCCCCGTCCTCTTTGAGCCAGTCCGCAATCATGGCTTCGTGGATCGATTCGCCGACTTCAGGGATCTTGATATCCATGTTATGAGTCCTTATCGAGGTTCAGGGCGGAGCGAATCAGTTGCTCCTGCTCCTGTTTGTGCCGCCGGTGCGAACCGACCGCGGTGGCGGCGGATGCCGGTCGCCCGATATAAGGCGGTTCTTTGCCCAACAGGCGGGCCAGGCGGGGGCGAAGGAAGCTCCAGGCCCCCATGTTCTCAGGTTCTTCCTGGACCCAGGCCACCTGCCTGAGGTTCTTGTAATGTTTCAACCGTTCGCTGAGCAGCTCCTCCTTGAAGGGATAGAGCTGCTCGACGCGCAGAATGCCGACGTCGCTGCGTTCTTCTTCCTTGATCTGGGCCAGCAGGTCGTAGGCAACCTTGCCCGAGCAGAGCAGCAGAGTCCGGACCTGATCGAGGCGGGAATCCCGGTCCAGCAAGAGATGGAAACCGCCGCCGGCAAGATCTTCCAGCCGGCTGGTGCATTCGGGGTGGCGCAGCAGACTCTTGGGCGTGAAAATAATCAGCGGTCGCCGGTAGGGCAGCAGCACCTGCCGCCGCAGCAGATGGAACAGCTGGGCCGGCGTGCTGGGATTGGCGACCTGCATGTTGTGATCGGCGCAGAGCTGCAGGTAGCGTTCGATGCGGGCGCTGGAATGCTCCGGGCCCTGCCCTTCGTAGCCGTGCGGCAGGCAAAGGGTCAGGCCGCTGAAGCGGTCCCATTTGGTGCCGCTGCTGGCGATGAACTGGTCTATGATGACCTGGGCGCCGTTGGCGAAGTCGCCGAACTGCGCTTCCCAGAGGGTCAACCCGTCCGGTTTTTCCAGTGAATAGCCGTATTCGAAGCCGAGGACGGCCGCCTCCGAGAGCATGCTGTCGTAGACCTGCATGAAGGCCTGGCCGGGCTCGAGGAAGGCCAGGGGCACATACCATTGGCCGTTTTTCTGGTCGACCAGAGTCGAATGGCGCTGGTTGAACGTCCCGCGCCGGGAATCCTGGCCGGAGAGACGGACCGGATGCCCCTGGACCAGCAGGGAGGCAAAGGCCAGCGACTCGGCGGTTCCCCAATCGATGCCCTCGCCCTTTTCGATCGTTTCCAGCCTTTTCTGCAGCAGTTTCTCGATTTTCGGGTGAATAGCGAAGGTTTTCGGCACAGCCGCCAGACGCTTGCCGAGCTTGAGCAGTCTTTGGCGATCGAAGCGGGTGTCGGGCTGAACCGACGAATAGCTGCGCTGGATTTTTTGCCAGCGACCACGGAATCCCAGATCTCTGGGTCCTGGCGGTCCCGCCTCAAAAGCTTCGTCCAGCCGCGTGCGGACCGTCGCAAGGGAGTTCTCGATCACATCCTCAGCGATGCCGTCCTTGACCAGTTTTGCAGCGTAAATTTCATGCAGTGGCGGCCGTTTCTCGATTTTATCGTACATCAGGGGCTGCGTGAAATTCGGCTCATCCCCCTCGTTATGTCCGTGCCGACGGTAGCAGATCACCTCGACCACAACGTCCTTGCCGAATTTCTGCCGATAATCGAGCGCCAGCTGGGCCGCATGGACGGCAGCCTCCGGGTCCTCACCGTTCAGATGTAAAATAGGCACCATCAGCGTCTTGGCGACGTCGGTGGCATAGAGGGTGGAACGGGCATGCGCCGGATC
>DATFJP010000160.1:0-3121 GCA_035269105.1 Desulfuromonadales bacterium | reverse complement strand
CTCGGCCTGGTCGGGGTCGGTATTGCTTACATGGCCTACGGCGGTGACCCGGTCACAGTGAAATACATCAACGGCTTTGCCATGGGCGCATCCTCCATCGCGCTGTTTGCCCGCGTCGGCGGCGGTATCTACACCAAGGCGGCCGACGTCGGTGCCGACCTGGTCGGCAAGGTCGAAGCCGGCATCCCCGAGGATGACCCGCGCAATCCCGGCGTCATCGCCGACAACGTCGGCGACTGCGTCGGCGACACGGCCGGCATGGGCGCCGATATTTTCGAATCCTACGTCGGTTCGATCATCGCCACCATCGCTATTGCGGCCGCGGCCAGCCCGGCGCTGCTCGCCAAACTGGGAACTGGCGAAGGCGTACGGGCCGCGGCCATGTACCTGCCGATCTCCCTGGCCCTGACCGGTCTGGTCTTCTCCTTCCTCGGCATCTGGTCGATGAAGAAGCTCTCCAACCAGGATCCGGCCAAGGCCCTGCACTATACGACGTTTGTCGCTGCCGGCGGTTTCCTCGTGGTCTCCATTCTGGTTGTCTGGGGGATGGGACTCAAGTTCGGCGTGTTCCTGGCGATTCTGGTTGGCTGCCTGGCCGGCATCGCCATCGGCCAGATCACTGAGTATTATACGGCCTCCAGCCCGGTCGCCCGCATCGCCGAAGCCAGCAAGACCGGCCCGGCCACCAATATCATCCACGGCCTGGCGGTGGGCCTGGAAAGCACCGCGGGACCCATCCTGATTATCTGCGTGGCGATTGCCATCGCCAATGCTTTCGCCGGCCTGTACGGCATCGGCATCGCCGCGGTCGGCATGCTGGCGACCGTCGGCGTGACCATGACGGTCGACGCCTACGGCCCGATCGCGGACAACGCCGGCGGCATTTCCGAGATGGCCGGCCTCGGTCCCGACGTCCGCAAGATTACCGACGGCCTGGACGCCATCGGCAACACCACTGCCGCTATCGGCAAGGGCTTTGCCATCGGCTCGGCGGCCCTCACGGCCCTGGCCCTGTTCTCGGCCTATGCCACCACGGTCAAACTGGAAACCATCAATCTGATCGATCCCAAGGTCGTCATCGGTTTGCTGATCGGCGGTGCTCTGCCGTTTTTCATCGGCGCCATGACCATGACCAGCGTCGGCCGCGCCGCCGGCAAGATGGTCGATGAAATCCGGCGCCAGTTCCGGGAAATTCCGGGTCTGCTGGAAGGCAAGGAAGGCGTCAAGCCGGAACCGGAAAAATGTGTCGACATCTCGGCACGGGCGGCCCTCCGGGAAATGGTTGCACCCGGGGTCATCGCCGTGGTTGCTCCGGTGCTGATCGGTTTCCTGATCGGCAAGGAAGCCCTCGGCGGCATGCTGGCCGGCGCCACCCTGGCCGGCGTGCTGCTGGCCCTGATGATGTCCAATGGCGGCGGCGCCTGGGACAACGCCAAAAAATACATTGAAAAAGGCGATCTGGCCGGCGAAGAAAAGGGCGGTGAAGCCCATGCCGCGGCAGTCATCGGTGATACGGTCGGCGACCCCTTCAAGGATACGTCCGGTCCGTCCATGAACATCCTGATCAAGCTGATGAGCGTTGTTTCTCTGGTTATTGCCCCGCTGCTGATCTGAGGCGCCGGTGGCGCGTGATCTGTGATCCGTGATCGGTGATGAGAGATTTGTGATTTGAGATCGGCAAACCGATGTCGCATCATGAATCACGTTTTACCGTTCGCGGATCACTTTTTACGCATCACGCATCACGGATCACGGATCACCGATCCGCTCACCGAAAACATTTGCTTCCCAATCGGGCCTGTGATAAATAACTAAGTTCTTTCCATGGGGGAACAAAGGGTTCCCCCACTCCTTGCTCCGGTTAGCCGGGGCTGGTCAACTCTCGAGGAGACTTCGCATGCGTACCTACGAAAACATCTTTATCGTCCATCCCGACGTCGCAGGGGACGAGCTGACCGCGGTCATCGATAAGTACAGGCAGATCCTGACCGATCAAGGCGGCACTGTCCTCAAGGTCGACAACTGGGGCACCCGGACTCTGGCCTACCTGGTGAAGAAGCAATCCCAGGGCACCTATGTCCAGGTCATCTTCGAGGCACCGCCATCGGCGATCGCCGAACTGGAGCGCCGCATGCGTATCGACGAAGCGGTCATCAAGTTTCAGACGGTCATGCTCGAAGGCGGTTTCGAAGCCCCGGCTGAAGAGGCTGTCGCCGAGGAAGCTGCCGCTGAAACGGCGGAAGAATCGACAGAAGCCTGATTCCAACCAACCAAAGACGACCAAGGAGTGACGATAATGGCAGATGCAAGACGTTCCGGCGGCCCGCGCCGTCGCTACAGCCGCCGCAAGGTTTGCCGCTTTTGTGCCGATAAGAGCCTGACGATCGACTACAAAGATGTGCGGACCCTGCGCAATTTCCTGACCGAACGGGGCAAGATCGTGCCGCGCCGCATCTCGGGCAGCTGCGCCGAACATCAGCGCAAGCTGACTGCAGCCATCAAGCGCGGCCGCAACATTGCCCTGCTGCCTTTTACGGCCAGCCACTCGCTCGATTAGCGGCCTGACCTGACAGTTCCAGGCCATGCCGCAGATGTTTTTTATTATAGCCGGCGGCCTGATCAGCTTTCTGCTGTTCAGGGCGTCCGGAGAATTCGGCCCGGCTGCAGTGGTCAACCATTTGCTCGTGCCGCTGGCTCCGGCCTACGTGGGCATGCGTTTCGGCCCGACGGCCTGCCTGATGGCCGTGCTGGGGGCCACCGGCCTGACCCTTGTGGTTGCGGGGACCGGCAGCGCGCTGCTTTACTTCCTGCAGTTCGGCGTCATGGCCGTTGCCCTCGTCTGGTTCCTGCGCCATTCGCGACGCTGGGACCATGCCGTGGCATATGCTCTGGCCGCCGTGGTCGCGGGAACCCTGCTCGGTCTGCTGGGCTACGCTGCCCTGCAGGGGCAGGGCCCGGTCGCGATCGCCAACGAGATCATCGGCAAGGAGATCGCCCAGACCACCGAATTCATGAACCGTATGTTCGCCGAATCGGCCGCCACCTCCGATGAAGCCGACCGCCTGGCTGCGGCCGTTGAACAGATGGCGGAATTCATGAGCCGGGTCTACCCCGGCATGGT
>DATFJP010000159.1:0-6876 GCA_035269105.1 Desulfuromonadales bacterium | reverse complement strand
CGGCCATAAGATCGTTCAGGGGTTGCTTGCCGGAGATGCCACCCCGCAGGCATCTGACAAGTTTGGGAATAAACCGGGATTGTGACAGCTCTCCGCAGGACGATTGCGGCAGGGATGGACTTTATGGCGAGAACCGGCGATCATAGCCCCGCCTTGATCTGCTCGCGCTTTGCGACGTTGCTGGCAGCGCGGTTGAAAATAATGTAGTACTTGTTGATGTTGCTGACGTATTTGACCGGCTCCTGACCGACGGTCCTCAGGACCTCCATCTCGACGTTGCGGAACCACTTGTCGGGATCGCGCCCCTTCTCCCCGGCCCTCTTGCGCGCCTCCACGATCCGCCGCGGCCCGGCATTGTAGGCCGCCAGCGCGAATCGCACGCGGTGGCGTTCGTCGATATCGGCGGCGTCGAAGTACCGGTCCCGCAGGAAAGCCAGATATTTCACCCCGGCGTGGATATTCTTTTCCAGTGAGTAAACGTTGTCGATACCCACGTTCCGATCTCGGGCCGTCGAGGGACGGACCTGCATGATCCCCACAGCGCCGGCATGGCTTTTCTTGCTGTGGTCGAGTTTCGACTCCTGGAAAGCAAGGGCCAGCAGCAGCCGCCAGTCGAAGCCGTATCTCTCGCCGTACTTCTTGAAATACTCAACGTAAAGAGCGTCGTCCTCGAAAGCCGACAGGGGGTTGGTGATCCATTCCGTTTCCCGGAAGTAGCGGTTGAAGAGGATGTTTCCCAGGAAGGTTCCTTTCTGGTGCTTCTTGAGGAATCGGTTGAGACTGGCTTTGAGCTCGGGGTTGTCCCGGCGCACCGCCCAGGCGATCTCACCGCCCTTCCGCACGGCCAGGTCTTCGTGCACCCGGATGTCGTCGAACGCCTTCGACCAGATCCGCGCCAGGTGGCTGTCGGCAATGGTGATCGCCACCGCCCCGCTGTTGACCAGTTCAAGGATGTCTTCAGTCTCTAGGGTCTCGGCCGCTTCGAGGATCTCCACGGGGGCCAACTGGCGTTTCACGAGTTTGCGATTCAAATTGAGGAGACTCTGATAGTAACTGCTGCTGCGACGGATGAAAACCTCGCGGCCGGCGAGATCTTCGAGAGTTTCGATACCTCGCGTCTTGCGGTGCGTCACCACCACCTCGTCGATCCCTGCAATGTAGGGTCGGGTGAAGTCGACCCGCTTTTGCCGCTGCGGGGTGATGGTCAACCCGGCGGCGGCGATGTCGCCGCGGCCGGCGATCAGATCGGGAAGCAGGCGGTCGCGCTTGACCGGAACGAATTCGACCGTCAGCTGCAGGTTGCGCCGGCTGATCGAATCATTGAGGTATTTCTCGTACTCTTTCACCAGAGAGTACTCGAAACCGTAGTGTCGGCCATTGTTCAAAAAGAAATTGGTGCGGTTGAAATTGGTGAGCACCCGCAGGTGCTTGCGGCCGATGATCCTGGGCAGGTCGCCGGTAAACGTGTCGTCCAGGTGTTCCCCGAGCGGATGGGCGAGATCGGCGCTGCCGGACGAAGCGGACTCGTCCCGCCCTTGCCCTTGCCGGTCACAAGAGACAGCAAAGGGAAGCGAGATTATCGCGCCGACGATCAGAAGCGACCACTTGCGAACTTCCACGACTCAACCCTCTGAAACAGGCATTGACCCTGCGCTGAACTCCTTTCCTGCACTGCGATGAGCCTACTTTTTATTGGCGGCCTTCTGTTTACGTGCGGCAGCCAGCTTTTCACCTAAACCTCTGTCAATAGCCATCTGCTTCCTCTGCTCTGAATAATTTTTGGCGGCAAGGGGTTGGGAGGACGGGATATCAAACTGGTCACGATATTCCCTGGGGGTCATTTCATGTGCTGATGTGAGGTGCCGCTTGAGGGTCGTAAAACCTTTGCCGCAGATCATGCAATAGATCTGGTTCCTGCCGAATGCTTTGCGCTTGGTGATAGCCGGTTCGGATTTTTCAGCTTCTTGCGGTTCAACGTCTACGGCTTCGCCCTTCTCAAGAGAGTTGAGGGCACTATAGACGCTGTTGATTTCAGCAATCAGTTCGTCTTTGGTCATAGGGGTCGTGGTTGCATGAGAGGAAACAATGTCGGTTGCCATTTCAAGGAGGGTTGCCATGGACTTTTTTTTCCTTTCGGATACGTGTTGATTTTGAGAAATTTGGCTTGCAGTGATCCGTTTGATCCTTGAGCCGTAGCTATGAGTTCAGAGAGTTGCGTCTTTCCGGTCCATTGTAAGTATTCACATGCTTCCTTTGTCTCAGGGGGGCTATTCCAATGGAAGCCCATCCATCAGAGCGCATAAATCCTGAGACTTTTCCTTGCTGTAAAAGAGCGTCCAGCAAGTGTGGTCTGACCATATCGAATTTACCGTTTAGATACATTACTCGAATAAGCATAAACACCTCCCTGTCCCTAAATTTTTGAACTAAACGAATTCATTATCTCATACTATAGCGAAATTTTTAAAAATAGCGAAGCTGAATAAAATATAAATTGATGATGATAATTTGTTTAGATGCCTGTGGGTTGGATTTCTATGTTTTGTTCATTATCGGCGATATTTTGAATCGTCCATGGCTGTTTTGATGTGTGCTTAAGTTCTTTTTTGTCGAATGGGTTTATAGCTGGAAATTGAAGTCGGCGTTGTCCCTGGCGAGGGATTTCTAAGGCCTCCTTTCAAATGCTGACAAGCTCCTTGATCAACTTCATCTCGTTCGGGAACTCACCCGTTGCTTTCTTTGAATAAACCAGATTGCCATCGACAACAACTTCAAAAACTCCGCCGCTGGACTTGATCAGCTCAGTATTAATCGAGCAGTGCTTCTTTAGTAGAGCCGCCAAACTGACGGCCTTGGCTTCATATCCTCACATGCCACAATATTCAATACTTGCACTCATATATTTACCTTTCTTGTTGCGTTAAATGGGGCCACATCGAGAGCGATCCCTATTCGCGCCCGATAACCCCAGTTCAAAAGCATCCCCCCTCGGGAATACCAGTCACACTTATATTTTCCTAACTTCGGCAAATGATTCAGGTGTTCGCAACAGGGTTTTAGACACTGCATATTTTGAAACATTAAGTCCTTCAGTTTCGAAATTCTCACGTCTTTCAATGATCCCTAAACCATCATCTGCTGAATCTTTTCCGGTCTTAATTTGCTAGAGAATCTGTCAATCAAAGTCGAATCAGTAGAACAAGCAACAGAGCAGTCGTCAGTATTGCAAAGACTGTCCGAATGGCGTTCCAACGCAGCCAGCGAGACTTGAACTTTACTGTGGCTTCCAGCAGCGCAGTCTCGGTCATCGAGTCGAGAGCCTGAGACTGAATGTGGTTATTCAGCGGGATGTTGATAGTGACCGTTGGCAAATGGACACCGATCAGATAGATCATGCATGCGACAACCAGGAGAATTCGATCAAGGCCCTCCAATTGCCAAATCCCCAGCACCGTGGAACCCAGCAATACCACCGCAGAGCCGAGCCAGACAAGCATGAATATCGGCTGGTTGTTCTGAATCACGAGATCCATGGCCTTGAAAGCCTTGAGGAAGGCAAGATCACCCAAGCTTTTAATGCCGGGCATTACGACGATCGCGAATGTGAAAACCAGTCCGGCGACCAGCGAACAAAGCAGTGCGGAAAGGAATACGGCAAATTGAATGAGTTCCATAAATGATGTGTTTCCTTGATTCCGTCAGCACTGATTGCAATCAGGCATGCGTAGAAACTGCAATGTCAATCGGCACTGAAAAGTGACCCACCATCGGCGTCCAATTTTGACCCACCCTGGCGCGTTAATTTGAGGTGTTGCCTGGTCTTGATTCTCCAGCTTTCGCTGTCGATTTTATCTTCGCGGGACAGTTTCATGGAAGCGTCCCCGATTCATGGGCTGGGTCGCCCCGCCCTGGTTTATCGGCGCCACCGGTTGGCCAGGGCGGGGAAACCCCGCCCCTACGCATGCGCTTCGCCTCGTCATTCTCGCCGCTGCAACCCGGAAATTAAAAAAGGTCTGAAATCGGAAATGATTTCAGACCTTTTTATTTTCATGGTGCCGAAGGGGAGACTCGAACTCCCACGTCCCTACGGACACTAGACCCTGAACCTAGCGTGTCTACCAATTCCACCACTTCGGCATTGCAGCGAGCGCAATTTATAACAAAAGGATCGGCGCTTTGCAACAAAAAATTATCGCCGGCAGAGCGGGAAAACCAGCTTTGCAGCAGCCCGCCAACCGACCGTCCGAACGCCGCCCACCCGCCCTCTTCCTATGACCCGGAACTCAGGATTCCACCCGATCATCCAGCCGGACAGGCGGGACCACAACCGTTTGGTAGGCATCCACCGTAACCAGTCCGGGCCGCGCGCCTTTCGGCTTCTTGACATCCCTGGCATGGGCGACCATGACTTCCACCCGGTTGTCCCGCCGCCCGCGGGAATAGCCGGCCGCCAGGGCCGCGGCATAGAGGATGTCCTCTTCGGGAACCTCGCCGGAACGGCCGGCGCGGCGCAGTAACAGGTGGCTGCCGGGCAGCTTGTGGGCATGAAACCAGAGGTCCTCGCCGGCAGCCAGCTCGCGCCGGATCCGGTCATTCTCGCGAGGGTTGCGGCCCCAGATCAAGGCATAGCCGGAAGGACTGGTGGTCTCCAGATATTGGCGGGGGGCCGCCTGGGTCTGGCGTTTTGCCGGTTCATTCCGCACCGCCAGCAGTCCGGCCTCTGCCAACTCCTTGCGCAACAGGTTCAGCTCCAGGTTTTCCTCGGTCTCCTCGATTGCCAGGGACATGGCTTCGAGCCAGGCAAGTTCGGCCCGGGTCTCATCCAGCCGGCGGGCAAAGTGCTCCTCGCCGCGCCGTCGCTTGCGGGCTTTCTGAAACACGCGGTCGACGTTTTCCTGGGGGGTCAACCGCGGATCGAGGAGGATAATCCGTGTGGCGGGCGGGTCGGCGGCGTAGTCTTCGACCTCGAGTTCGGCCATACCGCGGCGCAGTCGGTGCCGGTTGGCCAGCAGGAGATTGCCGATGTGCTGCAAATTGTCGAGATCCTCCAGTGCGGCATAATCCTGTTCGATGCGGCGCAGCCGCTTGCGCAGACGCTTCAACTGGCGGCCGACAGCCTTGGCCAACTCAGGCTTGATACCGGTGTCCGCCCGGTCGGTGGCCATGGCATCGAGTGCCGCGCCGACAGTTGGATAATCGAAAGACGCCTCCGGCTGCACACAGTACAAAGGCAAAACCGCCAGAGACTCCTGTTCATGCCAGGTCACCAGGCGCGGTCGCCAGGCTTCCGTGTCAAGATCTCCCAGATACCGGGCCAGGACCTTGGCTGGGGCTTCTCCCACGTTGACGCAAGCCGCCATATCGGCAGCTGCCAGTTTGGACAGGGGGGCCACGCTCCGGCGCAGCCAGCGCTGGAAAAGCGCACTGTCACGACATTCATCCGGAATATCCTGCAGCTGCTCGGGCGTCAGGCGGGGCCGGATTTCCGCCGGCCAGACATAGCCCTCCCCTGGCCTTTCGCCTGCGCCGCGTCGATGCAGCAGATCGACCACCTGCTCCGTTTCGTCCAGCAGCACGAGATTGGGCTGCGGGCGAAGGTCAACCAGCAGTTGCAAGACGGCTTCATCGCGGCCGGCACAGTGAATCACCACCAGGCGATCGCCGCCGATTTGTTCGAAGCGCATCAGCCGGCGTAAACGGGCCCGCAGCAGCTGACAGAAGCGCGGTGGGGCAAAGGGATGGGAAAAGGATTTTTCGGTCAGATGCAATCGCCCCTGCCCGGGTCGACAGGAAAAATACAGGCGCCGCTCCTGCGAACCGGTCCAGAGACGAAAATAGAGTTCATCGGCCGAGGGCTGAAACACTTTATTGACCCGGGCACCGCGCAAGTGCGTGTTGCACTCCGCGACCACCGCGGCCGTCGTCAAGCCGTCCATGACCGGCCGCCGTGACGGGTCACTGCTGAGAGAACTGTTCGAAGCAAGGGCATTGATCCTTTACGGGAAATCGGGTTTCGGCGCATGACAATCCTGGTCTGGCTCGCATTCTACCTGAGTCCGAACCAAAGATCACGGACCGATCAGTCCAATACCGATCACCCGGATTATTCTGTATTCCCGGCAATTTAACTTGACAACAACAGTCAGGTTTAGTAACAAATATAATTTTACAGGTAATGCGGGAAGCCGCATCCATTCAAGCAGATTCAAGGGGAGAAACCTTATGCCGGAACAAAACCACAAACTGGGAACCAAGGCGCTGCACGCCGGTCATACCCCGGATTCAGACACCCATTCCCGGGCCGTACCCATTTACCAGACCTCGGCCTATGCCTTCGATTCCAGCGAACATGCGGCCAAGCTGTTTTCCCTGGAGGAAATGGGCAACATCTACACCCGCCTGATGAATCCGACCACCGACGTTTTGGAGAAGCGGTTGGCAGCCATGGACGGCGGGGTCGGCGCCCTGGCCTTCGCCTCCGGGGCCGCGGCGATTTCCGGAGCGATCCTCAACCTGGCCCGCGTCGGCGATAATATCGTCACCTCCCGATTCCTTTACGGGGGCACCTACAATTTCTTCAAGCACATTCTGGCGCGGATGGGCATCGAGGCGCGCTTCGTCGACACCGCCGACCCGGCCGCGGTGGTCAAGGCCATCGATGACAAGACCCGCGTCCTGTTCACCGAATCGATCGGCAACCCGAAAAACAACGTCGATGACTTCGAGACCCTGGCCCGCATCGCCCATGACCACGGTGTGCCTTTCATCGTCGACAATACGGTGACCACGCCGGCCCTGTTCCGCCCGATCGAACACGGCGCGGACATCGTCTGCTATTCCCTGACCAAGTTTATCGGCGGCCACGGCACCAGCATC
>DATFJP010000158.1:0-4778 GCA_035269105.1 Desulfuromonadales bacterium | reverse complement strand
AAGGGATCCGGGACCAGCTCGAGGAGTACGCGGTGGAGCGGGATGTGAAGGTTATGGTCGCCTATGACGGGATGGAGAGAGTGGTGCGATAGAAAAGAGCCCCTTCCCAGACCCGACCCGGCATGCTGTAGGGGCGGGTCCTCCCCGGCCCCCACCCAATGGTTTCGCCTACAATCAAGGGCGGGGAAACCCCGCCCCTACGGGGAAAACATGGGTTCGGTCGTGCCTGATAAGGGCCAAAAAGCTCCGTTGTTCCCAGGAATTCCCGGCTGAATACAGAAAAGCCGCAGAGGGCGACCTTCTGCGGCTTTTCACGTGCTTATTTTTCAGGAAGCTACTCTTTTTTCGTTTCTTCCTGGGCCTCTTCCATCTTGTCCTGAGTCTCTTCAGACTCGGGTATCTTGGCTTCCGGCTCTTCCGGTTCGGGCGTGACTTCGGTCTCGGCCGCCTCTTCAACCGCCGGTTCGGGCACCGGTTCTTCGGCCGTTTCCGTGGCAGGCTCGGCGGGCGCCTCTTCCGTCGCAGCCTTTTTGGCCGTCGCCGGTGCAGCCTGTTCTTCCGGCGTCGCGACAGGTTCCTCAACAGCCTCGGGGGCCGAAGCCGGCGCACTTTGCGCAGCGGGCTTTTTCTTTTTCGGCTTGGCCGTGAACTCTTCCTCGACCAGTTCGATCAGGGAAAGGGCGGCATTGTCGCCGGAACGGTGCCCCAGCTTGATAATCCGGGTGTAGCCGCCGGGACGGGACTGGTAGCGAGGCGCTATCCGGTCGACCAATTTGGCCGCCGTCTTCCTGTCGCGAACGACTTCCAGGATCTGCCGCCGGGCATGCAGGTCGCCCCGCTTGGCCAGGGTGATCAGTTTTTCTGCCATTTTGCGCAGTTCCTTGGCTCTGGCATCGGTGGTCTTGATCTGTTCGTGTTCAAACAGAGACGTCACCATATTGCGCATCATCGCCTTACGATGGCTGGTATTGCGGCCCAACTTCCTTCCGGACTTTCTGTGTCGCATGAATCTTCGCGTCCTTTCTTTCGCTTACGTCATCACAAGAGGCCGATCAGATCTCTTCATCGCTCTTTTCGATCATCTTGAGATATTCAGGGTCGGGGAAGCCTTCCAGCTCCATGCCGAGGGTCAATCCCATATCGGCGAGAATGTCCTTGATTTCATTCAGCGACTTCCGGCCAAAATTCTGGGTTTTGAGCATTTCCGCCTCGCTCTTCTGCACCAGCTCGCCGATCAGCCGGATATTGGCGTTTTTCAGGCAGTTGGCGCTGCGCACTGAAAGCTCCAGCTCATCGACACGGCGGTAGAGATTCTCGTTGATGGACTTGCTGCCGCCCTCAATATCGCTGTCAACCTCCGGCTCCAGTTCTTCATCGAAATTGATAAAGAGCTGAACCTGCTCCTTGATGATCTTGGCGGCATAAGCCACGGCATCATCGGGTTTGGCACTGCCGTCGGTCCAGACCTCGAGCACCAGCTTGTCGTAATCGGTCACCTGCCCGACACGGGCATTGCTGACCGTGTAGTTCACCCTGGTAATCGGCGAAAACAGGGAATCAATCGGGATGGTGCCGACCGGAGCTTTTTCATCACGGTTGCGTTCGGCCGGGACGTAACCTTTTCCCATGGCAACAACCATGTCAATTTCGACATCAGCTTCCTTGCCGCAGGTGGCGATGTGCAATTCCGGGTTGAGGATTTCGACGTTGGGGTCGGTAACGATGTCGCCGGCGGTGATGACGCCGGCGCCCTTCTTGACGATGCGGATGTTGCGTGGCTCGCTGCCCTGCAGAGCCACCAGCACGCTCTTCAGGTTGAGAATGATATCGGTGGCGTCTTCCGTGACCCCGGGGACAGTCGAAAATTCATGGAGCACGCCTTTGATGCGCACGGAGGTAATGGCGGCACCCTGCAGCGACGAAAGCAAAACGCGACGCAAGGCGTTGCCGAGGGTGGTGCCGAAACCGCGCTCGAAGGGTTCAGCGGTAAATTTCCCGTAATGATCGGTCAGCGTATCCGTATCTACCTGGAGACGCTTGGGTTTGATCAGTTCCCTCCAGTTTTTATACATGCGAATCCTCCGTATGAGGTTGCGGGAGAGGTTTAGCCCGTAAATGCCTGAACGCGATTACTTCGAATAAAGTTCGACGATCAGCTGTTCCTGGAACGCCGGCGTGGTCATCTCCGCGCGGACAGGCAGGGTTTTGAGGCTGCCCTTGAAGGCATCTCGCTCCAGGTCGAGCCAGGACGGCACGCCGCGCCGCATGACGCTGTCGAGGGCTTCGTTGATCCTGACGACCTTGCGGCTCTTTTCCCTCAGTTCGATCACGTCATCGGGACGCACCGAGTAGGACGGCACGTTGACCTTGCGCCCGTTGACCAGGAAATGGCTGTGACGCACAAGCTGCCGGGCCTCGGCTCGCGAGGAGGCAAATCCCATACGATAGACGATGCTGTCAAGGCGCCGCTCCAGCAGGACGAGCAGGTTTTCGCCAGTGACGCCCTTCATCCGGTCCGCCTTGACGAAATAAGAGTGGAACTGTTTTTCCAGCAGACCGTAGGTCCGCTTGACGCGCTGTTTTTCACGCAGCTGGGTGCCGTAATCGGAAACCTTGATGCGGCCCTGGCCATGTTGGCCGGGGGCATAATTGCGGCGCTCCACGGCGCACTTGTCGGTATAGCAGCGGTCCCCTTTCAGGAACAGCTTCATATTCTCCCGCCGGCACATCCGGCAGACTGACCCGGTGTATCTAGCCAAAGTTCATCTCCTTGTTGGGTTAGACTCTTCTACGCTTGGGAGGACGGCAGCCGTTGTGGGGAATCGGCGTAACGTCTTTAATCATGGTAATGTTCAAACCCGTTGTCTGCAGGGCACGCAGAGCGGACTCGCGGCCGGAGCCGGGTCCCTTGACCCAGACCTCGACACTGCGCAGACCATGTTCCTGGGCTTTCTGCGCCGCGGTTTCGGCGGCCATCTGCGATGCAAACGGCGTGCTTTTCCGGCTGCCCTTGAAGCCCTTGGCTCCGGAGGTCGACCAGGAAATCACGTTGCCCTTGACATCGGTGATCGTAACGACCGTGTTGTTGAATGTCGCCTGAATATGGGCGATGCCATTCGGGATGTTTTTCTTTTCTGTCTTTTTGCGTGCTCTCTTGCCAGGCTTAGCCATGGTTCCTCCCGTTACTTCTTCTTGCCAGCAACAGTTTTACGTGGGCCCTTGCGGGTCCGGGCGTTGGTTTTGGTCTTCTGCCCCCGCACGGGGAGGCCCCGGCGATGCCGCAGTCCGCGATAGCAGCCGAGATCCATGAGGCGTTTGACGTTCATGGACAGTTCTCGCCGCAGGTCACCTTCGACCGTGAAATCGCTGTCGATAATTTTGCGGATCCTGCCGACTTCTTCTTCGGTCAGGTTGTCGGACCTGGTGTCCCGGTCGATGTCCGCCTTGGCCAGGATCTCCTGGGAGGCGGAGCGGCCGATCCCGTAAATGTAGGTCAGGGCCACTTCAATCCGCTTGTTTCTCGGTAAATCGATACCAGCAATACGAGCCAATGTTCGATCCTCCTATATTCAACCCTGTCTCTGTTTATGTTTGGGGTTCTCACAGATCACCCTGACGATCCCCTTACGATTGATTATTTTGCATTTGTCGCACATGGTTTTGACTGAAGCACGGACTTTCATAATCCAATCCTCTGTTTGCGCCCGCAAGGGGCCTGCTCGACTCGCGCCCGACCCTGTCTATACCCTGGTGAGTATCTCGGGGCCATGGTCGGTGATTGCTACCGTATGTTCAAAATGGGCCGACCGACGACCATCCTGGGTCACCGCTGTCCAGCCGTCATCCAGTATCTTGATGCCGGGCACCCCGGCATTAATCATCGGCTCGATCGCCAGCACCATCCCCGGCTTGAGGAGGGGGCCCTGGCCGGGCTCGCCGAAATTCGGAATCTGCGGTGCCTCGTGCAACTGCCGGCCGATGCCGTGGCCGACAAACTCCCTGACCACGCTGAAGCCCCGTGGTTCGACCCAGGCCTGGACGGCATGCGAAATATCCGTCAGTCGGCCGCCGGGCGTCGATTTGGCAATCGCCTGAGCCAGGGATTCCCGGGTTGCTTCCAGCAGCCGGTCTGTTTCCTCATCGACCTGACCCACCGGCACGGTGATGGCCGAGTCGCCGTAGAAGCCCTGATAGATGACGCCGAAGTCGATGCTGAGGATGTCTCCCTCAAGCAGCGGCTTGTCATCAGGAAAACCGTGGACCACCCGGTCGTTCGGCGAGGCACAGATCGCATACGGAAAGCCGCCGTAACCCTTGAACGCCGGTTTCGCCTTGTGCCTCAGACATTCTCTTTCGGCCAGCCGATCCAGTTCCCCGGTCGTGACTCCCGGCACGATGCGGCTTTTCAGCAGAGCAAGGATCTCGGCGACCATCCGCCCGGCATTACGCATTTTCTCCAGTTCGGCCGAACTCTTGAGAATGATCACCTTATTCCGTCCGCAGCGCCGCCAGCAAGGTCTCCCGGACTTCTTCGATCTGCTGCATGCCATCCACTTCAATCAGCAGTCCGGCGTTGCGGTAGTAGTCGATCAGTGGCGCGGTCTGCCGCTCGTAGACTTCCAGCCGCTTGCGGATGGTTTCTTCGCGATCGTCGTCCCGCTGATAGAGTTCACCGCCGCAGGCATCGCAACGGCCCTCGACCGCGGGCGGATCGAATTTGACATGATAGCCGCGGCCGCAAGACTTGCAGGTCCGGCGTCCGGTCAGACGCTCGACCA
>DATFJP010000157.1:0-4752 GCA_035269105.1 Desulfuromonadales bacterium | reverse complement strand
TATTGAAAATGAGTCTCAATGTTGGGGAACTCCGGCTGAAGTGTCAAGATTTTTTTTGGGTGATCACCGCCTCACTGCACCGGAAACCACTGATAGAGATACATCGTCAGGGTTCCCATGAAACCGAACATGAGGATCAGGCCGACAATGATCAGCAGTATGCCGGTAAAGATTTCAATCAGGCGGATGTGTTTGCGGAACCGTTTGAACGCCACCAGAAACTGCGAAAAGAGCAGCCCTGAAATCAGAAAGGGCACGCCGAGTCCAAGTGAATAGATCGCCAGCAGACCGACGCCCCGGCCAGCCTCACCGGATGAAGCAGCCACCATCAGGATCGAGGCCAGAATCGGACCGATGCAGGGCGTCCAGCCGGCTGCAAACGCCAAACCGACGATGAAGGTGCCGATGAACCCGCTGGGTTTGCGCTGCAGATGAACCCTTTTTTCGCCCAGCAGAACCCCGAAATGAAAGAGCCCGGTCATATGGATGCCGAACAGGATAATCAGCAGACCGCCGATCCGCTCCACCCAGATCAAGCCTTCCCGCATATGCATCTGGAACTTGGAGGAAGCGAGGCCGGCGATGGCGCCCAGCGAGACGAAAACCAGCGAAAAGCCCAGAATGAAGACCAGTGTGTGGAACAACACCGTCATTCTCACCTTGGTGGTGGGGTGCGCCTCCTGCAACTGGCCGAAAGACAGGCCGGTAATGTAGGTCAGATAGGAGGGGATCAACGGCAGAACGCAGGGCGAGAAAAAAGAAAGGATTCCGGCACTCAGGGCAATCCAGTAAGTCAGTTCACCGCCACCAGGCATTACATCGGTCCTTTCAAGAGCGTTTTGAAATATTCGACCGCTTCCGGATGAGCCCAATCGATTGCACCGATAACCCGGTCGTCAATCGTCCCGTCTTTACGGATTATAAACGTTTCGGGGAATTTATAAACCCCGTAAAGCTCCTGGACAGCTCCCCTATCGTCGAGCAGGATCGGAAACGTGTAGGGATTTTCCTTCAGAAAGGCCGGAACGACCCGTGCTCCGTTCGGTTCGGTATTCACCGCCAGCAACACGAGACCTTGGTCTTTCAACATCCGGTGCACAGTTTCCATGGAGGGCATCTCAGCCTTGCAGGGCGGACACCAGGTCGCCCAGAAATTCAGGAGCACGACTTGGCCACGGTAATCGGACAAGGAAACCGTATCACCAGCCACGGTTTTTAACGAAAAGTCGGGAGCCTCTGCATCCAGTTCGACCTGCGCCGCCGGCTTTTGCTGCGACGGCGAATCGCAGGCCGTCAGGGCCAGGGACAAACCGAGAAAAAAAACCGGAAAAAATTTTAAAAACAATGGCTTGAGCATTTAAATTTTAACCTTGTCCGAAGCAGTCTGAAATATTCAAAAAAACAGATATTAGCGCATTTGTACCGCCGCCACTCAAAAATGTCAACCGGCGGGGTAACGATTCGGCAGGCAGTTAATAAGCCGTCATCCCCGAACGCTTCTGTCGGCAAGCGCAACTGCAATGACCGTGCAGGAGTTGCCCAGGGGCACGACCATTCGCGGCTCCAGGAGGCATGCTATTCACCGGGTGTGATGCGTGCCAAGCGGAATTCGGACGCGAAGCGCGCCACGCACTGCCCCGCATCGTCGAACAGATCCGCCTTGCCAGCAAAGCGACGGCCGTCGGGACCGGAAACTCTGGCTCTGGCCTCGACACGGCCGGCATGGACAGGGGCCAGAAATTCCATATTCAGGTGCGTGGTCGCGAATCTGGTGCCTGCCGGCAGCAGACTCTTGATGGCCATGGCAACGGCCGTATCGGCCAATGCCACCAGGGCACCTCCATGCATGAGTCCGCCCCCGTTTGACAAGTTTACCGTAAACGGCAGAGAAAGCACAGCCTCTCCCTGTTCGGCCCTTTCGATCTGCATCCCCAGCAGATCCTCAAGAGGGGCAGTCTCGATCCACTCGGCAAGGGCAAACTGTTCCCTCCCACACTTCTTCAGATGTTTTCCATCGACCAGCAGTCGCGCCATACTTCATCGCCCTTAAGAAAATCTGGGGTCAGGCTTCCCACCTTGACAGTTCAGCCAACAATCTTTTGAGACCTTTCTGCAATTCCATATCCTGCTTTTTCTTCTCATCCAGACGCCGCACAGCAGCACTCATGGTCGCAACATCCCTCCCGAACCATTTCCCAACTTCCGTCAAGGAAGCAGTCTCACTCTGCATGGCCAGCCAGCCTATGACGGAACGCGCCCGGGTGAATGACCTCTTTTGACTTCTGCTGCCAAGTTCTTCCATTGAGCATGCAAATTCAGCAAGAACCAGTTCCTGCAACTTTTCGACAGAACTCTTTTTTCGGGGCCCTCTTGCTCCGGAGCCAAGAACTTGTTTAGCAAAATCGTCATCCCCAAGTATTCCTCCTCCCCCGTCTTTTAATATTCGTTCCCCGAAATCATGACCTTCCATGCCAGCAAGGATGAAGACCGAATAAGCCTTTCGCGCCGAATGGTCATCTTTCTGAAATTGCGACAAGACAAATTCGGTGCACAGCCAGGGGAACTGATCATTACCGAGATAAGCGTTATGACTGCTCCACTGGTAATCAGCAGGCGAGGAAACCATGCCAGCCCTGACCGGATTCAGATGGACGTATCGGGTCAACTCAAGCAGGTAATTGTCAGCATCGACCAAAACAGGCTTATAGCGCCCCTGAAACAGGTGTCCGCTCCGATTCTGGCGATAATTCATCCAGCGCGTATACCGGAAGGACAGGTTATGCATCCCTTTGGAGAGAGGCTGCTCCCCTACCTGCAATACAAGGTGGATGTGGTTGTCCATCAGGCAAAAGGCATGGACGCGGTAGCCGAAGCGTTCGGTGCCTTCCTGAAGCAACAAAAACAATCGGAAACGATCGATGTCTCCCAAAAAGACATTTTGCCCGGCATTGCCGCGCAAAATGACATGATAGACAGCACCAGGGAAATGAATACGAGGTTTGCGGGCCATGCAAGGAGAATAGCGGAAAACCCGCAACTGTCAATCCAGGAAGCCTGACCCCAGCCTCGGCTCAGGAATCAGAACCTGCACATCCGGGAATGTCTGCTGCAAAATTGTCTGCAATGCGGCTTTGGCCTCCGGGTCGCCATGCACCAGGCGGATCTCTTGAGGCTTGCGGCGCATCCTTTTGATGAAATTCAGCAGGTTCAGCTGATCGGCATGGGCCGAATACCCGGACAGGGTATGAACCCCGGCGCGGATATCGTATCTTTCGCCATCCAGAAAGACATAACCGCCCTTCGGGCCATATTGCTGGATCTGACGGCCGGGCGTGCCCTGCGCCTGGAAGCCGACGAACACCACGTCGTTGCGGGATTCGCCGAGCAGGGCCTTGAGGTAGTTGACAATGCGGCCGCCGTTGCACATGCCGCTGGCGGCCAGCACCACGCGCGGTCGATGATGCCGCCGCAGGTAGTCGACCACCGCCAGATGGTCCGCATGGTGCTCTATGGTGTTCAGGTTCTCGAAGGAAAGCGGATGGCGGCCGCGCCTGACGCGCTGCAAGGCTTCCCGGTCCCAGTAAGGCTTGAGGGTTCGGTAGGCTGCGGTAAATTTGGCCGCCAGCGGCGAATCGACGATGATCTCGATATCCTCCCACGAGTAGTCGCCACTGGCGGGCCGGTTGCGGTAGCGCTTGATGATATCCTCGAACTCGTAGAGCAGTTCCTGGGTGCGGCCGATGCTGAACGCAGGGATCAGCACCACCCCGCCATTGGCCATGGCGCGCTCCAAAAGCTGGCGCAGGCGCTCCCGCCGCTGGCGGCGCCCCTCGTGCCGGCGGTCGCCGTAAGTGCTTTCCAGCACCAGCAGGTCGCAACCCCAGGGTGCCTTTGGTGCCGGCAGCAGCGGCGCGTAAGGGGCACCCAAATCACCGGAAAAGATCACCTGCCGGGTTCTGCCCTGCTCCGTCAGCTTGCAGGTGACATAGGCAGAACCCAGAATATGTCCGGCGGGGCTGAAGCGGATCACCAGCTCGCGGTCCATTACGCTCTGCCAGACCGCATAAGGCAGCGGAACAATCTGCCTGGTCAACTGTCTGATGAACTTTTCGATCAATTGCCGGTTGCGGGTAAAACCGATCTTGACGGCGTCTTCCAGCACCATCGGCAGCAGCACGGCGGAAGGCTCCGTGCAGTAGATAGGACCAGTGAATCCGGCCGCCATCAATGCGGGGATGCGTCCGACATGATCGATATGCACGTGGGTGACTACCAGCGCGGCCACATGCTCGGCAGGGAAATCGATGGTCAGATCGTCGACGGCGGTCCGGCCGTCAGCCACCTCCGCTCCCTGCAGCAGGCCGCAGTCGATAAGCACAGCCCTGCCGTCGTCCAGCCGCAACTCGTGGCAGGAGCCGGTCACCCCTGTGACTGCGCCATGATGTAGAATTTGCATGGTTTGCGGGTCGCCTTCACAGATTCATTCATCAAGAAAGCCAGGGATTAGGCACCAAAGCCGCCGGTAGAATGAATAAGAATTTTCTGGTCATTCGGAAGAATAGTTGAGAAGCAGCAATTGTCAACCAAGGAAGCCTGACCCCAGCTGAATTGTCAACCAAGGAAGCCTGACCCCAGCTGTTACTGTTTAGACTCATTGGAGCAGCAATGTAACGTACCTGTGCGAGCATAATCTTACGCGCCAGATCCAGGCTGTCTGCCGGCATGAGTGCGACATCGAGATCTTTATCATTG
>DATFJP010000156.1:0-3073 GCA_035269105.1 Desulfuromonadales bacterium | reverse complement strand
CACCGCTCGCAGGACATGCCGCTCTTCGATCACCTTGTCGACCAGCCCGGCCGCCTTGGCCCGCCGGGCATCGAGGGTTTTACCGGTCAGCATCTTGGTCATCGAAGAGCGGCATGTCCTGCGAGCGGTGCGTGCTGTGGTGGCCGGCGGCATCGAGCGACACGAAGCCGGCCTGAAAGACCGGCTGCTGACCACCGGTCCGGCCCGTCGGTTGGAGGCTCGCCAGATGCGTTCGAAAAGCGCCGAGAAAGCCCGTCCGGACCATTATCCCGCTCCCGAAGCGCTGATTCGCCTCTGGGAGGAACATGGCCACGACGCCGAAGAGATGCGTCGGCAGGAAATTCCCTCCTTCGCCGAACTCATGATCGGCGAGACGGCACAGAATCTGATTCGGGTGTTCTTTCTGCGCGAGGCCATGAAAAAATCGGCCAAGGTCGATGCGGAGCCGGTTCGGCATCTGCATGTGATCGGCGCCGGTGCCATGGGCGGCGACATTGCCGGTTGGAGCGCCTTGCAGGGCTTGCGGGTTACGCTGTTCGATACCGACCCGGAGATGGTCGCGCGCGCGATCAGGCAGGCCGCCGGGCTCTGCAGCCGCAGGCATCTCTCAGAAAGCGACACCCGCGACGTGCTCGATCGCCTGGTGCCAGATTTCAAAAACCGCGGAATCCGCCAGGCCGATCTGGTGATCGAGGCGGTTCCGGAGAAGATCGCCATCAAGCGCAAGGTCTACGAGGAGGTCGAGCCGCAGTTGAAGTCCGGCGCGTTGCTGGCCACCAACACCTCCAGCATCCCTCTCGAGGAACTGGCCGAAACCCTGAAAGACCCCGGGCGGCTGGTGGGCCTGCACTTTTTTAACCCGGTCGCAAAAATGCAGCTGGTCGAAGTGGTTTCGCAGCCGAAGGTCGATGCGGGCGCCCTGGCCCGGGCCAGAGGTTTTGTTGGTCAGATTGATCGTCTGCCGGCGGCTGTGTCCAGTGCCCCCGGGTTTCTTGTCAATCGGGTATTGATGCCCTATCTGCTGGAGGCGATCCAACTGGTCGACGAAGGCGTCGCGGCGGAAACCATCGACCGGGCTGCCGAGGAATTCGGCATGCCGATAGGGCCGATCGAACTCGCCGACCAGGTCGGTCTGGATATCTGCCTGGATGTCGCGGATATGCTGCAGGATCACCTGGATGATGATATGCCGGATCTGCCCGGCTGGTTTCGCGACCAGGTCGCAGAAGGCAAACTGGGCCGCAAGTCGGGAGAGGGATTTTATACCTGGCAGGATGGCCAACCGAAAAAGCAGGACGAGGCCAACCGGCCCGGCGGCGACCTGACCGACCGGTTGCTGCTGCCGATGCTGAATACCGCCGTAACCTGTCTGCGCGAGGGTGTTGTCGCCGATGAGAAGGCTCTCGACGGGGCGATGATTTTCGGCACCGGCTTTGCGCCTTTCCGTGGCGGGCCCATGCACTACGCTCGCCGCCGCGGTCGACAGGAAATTGTCGACAAACTCGCGGAACTGGCGGCAAAGCACGGCGAGCGGTTTACGCCCGACCCCGGTTGGGACAACCTGGATTGAAAATGACGGAGGCCCGAACCTGCAGAGATCTCGGCCAGGTGATCGATGCCGTCATCGACCAAGCCGGCCCCGACATCGTGATTGCACTGCCGCTCGGTCTGGGCAAGGCCAATCACGTGGTGAACGCCCTCTTCGAGCGGGTGGCCGCGGACCGCAGCCTTTCCTTGAAGATCCTCACGGCCTTGACCCTCGAGAGGCCCGTCCCCCGCAGCGAACTGGAGCGGCGCTTCCTTGAGCCGATAGCCGGGCGTTTTTTCGACGGTTACCCGGAGTTGAAGTATGCGGCAGCGTTGCGCTCCGGGGAACTTCCCACGAATATCGAAGTTCACGAGTTCTTCCTGATGCCCGGCCGATGGCTGGGGAATCCGGTCGCCCAGCAGAACTATCATGCCATCAACTACACCCACGTCCTGGATTTTCTGCTGGACAACGGCATTAATGTTGTGGCCCAGCTGGTGGCCCCGCGGCCGGACGGCTCGGCCGATACCTTCAGTCTGAGCAGCAATCCCGACATCAGCGCCGACCTGTTCGACGCGCGGCTGCGCGGGCGGATCGATTTTATGGCGGTGGGGCAGGTCAACCGCGAGCTTCCCTACCTTGAAGGGGGCGCGGAAAGGGCGGCCAGCGAGTTCGACCTTCTGCTCGACAGCGAGGACTTCGACTTCCCGCTGTTCAAAACGCCCCACGAGCCCCTGTCGCCTGCCGACCATGCCATCGGCCTGCGCGCCGCCAGCCTGGTGCCCGACGGCGGCACGCTGCAGGTCGGCATCGGTTCCATTGGCGACGCTGTCATCCACGGTCTCCTGCTGCGTCAGCGTGACAACGATATCTTCAAGCGACTGCTGAAGGCCCTGGGAACCGATGCCACTGTGCCGTCCTGGCGGACCGAACCTTTCCGGGCCGGGCTTTACGGTGTCAGCGAAATGTTCACCGAGGGCTTCCTGGACCTGATCGAAGCCGGCGTGCTCAAGCGTGAGGTCGACGGCATCCTGCTGCATGCCGGGTTTTTCGTCGGCAGTCCGCTTTTCTATGAAAAACTTGCCGGATTGGACGCGGCGGTTCGCCGCAAGATCGCCATGATGCCGATTCGCTTCATCAATGAGCTTTACCATGGCGAGGAAGAGAAGCGGGCCGCCCGGCCCGGTGCGCGGTTTATCAACAGCGCCATGATGGCGACCCTGCTCGGCGCGGTGGTCTCGGACGGACTGGCCGACGGCCGGGTGGTGAGCGGGGTCGGCGGGCAGTACAATTTCGTCGCCATGGCCTTCGCCCTGGACGACGCCCGGTCGGTGATCACCCTGCCGGCGACCCGGTCCCGGAGCGGGCAGACGGCCTCCAACATCCGCCTGAATTACGGGCACACCACCATACCGCGACATTTGCGCGACCTGGTCGTCACCGAATACGGCATCGCCGACCTGCGGGACAAAAGCGATGCCGAGGTCATTGCCGCCATACTGGCCGTTGCCGATTCCCGGTTCCAGGGCGAACTGCTCGAGCAGG
>DATFJP010000155.1:0-16366 GCA_035269105.1 Desulfuromonadales bacterium | reverse complement strand
CGTCAACGATGCGCCGGCCCTGCGACGGGCCAACATCGGCGTGGCGTTGGGCACCGGCACCGACGTCGCCAAGGAGACGGCGTCGATCATCGTCGCCGACGACAATTTCAGTTCGATCGTCGCCGGCATCGAGGAAGGGCGGATCGCCTACGACAACATCCGCAAGGTGGTTTACCTGCTGATCTCGACCGGCGGTGCCGAAATCGTCCTGTTCTGCCTGGCCTTGTTCAGCGGGCTGCCCCTGCCCCTGCTGGCGGTCCAACTGCTCTGGCTCAATCTGGTCACCAACGGCATCCAGGACATTGCCCTCGCTTTCGAACGAGGAGAACCGGGCGCCATGAACCGTCCGCCCCGTGCCCCGACGGAGGGCATGTTCAACCGGCTGATGATCCGGCAGGTTCTGGTTTCCGGACTGACCATGGGCAGCCTGGCGTTTGTCGCCTGGGCCTGGCAGATCGGCAACGGCGTCCCCGTCGAGACGGCGCGCAACCACCTGCTGCTGCTCATGGTCCTGCTGCAGAACGTGCATGTCTTCAACTGCCGCTCCGAACGCACTTCCGCCTTTCGGATGCCCTTCCGCCGAAATCCCGTGTTGATCTTCGGCGTGGCCGCGGCCCAGGCCATCCATATTTTCGCCATGCACCTGCCGCTGATGCAAACGGTTCTGCACGTTACGCCGGTCTCGTCCGCGGACTGGATAAAGCTGCTGGGAGTGGCCACGATTTTACTTCTGGTCATGGAAGGGTTTAAACTGTTGCCTGTGGTCCGGAGCCGGCAAACGCCGTCCGGTTCATGAACCCCGGATAAACATCAGAAGGAGCCTCCATGACGGAACATCCGCGCGCAAACGTTCTGCGCGTCATCAACACTCTCGCCGAAGACTACCTGCAGGGCAAGGTCAAGGCGATCAAACTGGCCCTGATCGCCCTGCTCTCGGGCGGCCACCTGCTGCTCGAAGATATTCCCGGCCTGGGCAAGACCACCCTGGCGCTGGCCCTGTCCCGGTCGCTCGGCCTGTCCTTCGGTCGCGTGCAGTGCACCAGCGACCTGCTGCCTTCGGACATCACCGGCCTGTCGGTCTTCAACCGGGATGGCAATCATTTCGACTTCATCAAGGGTCCGGTGTTCAACAACCTGCTGCTGGCCGACGAAATCAACCGGGCCATGCCCAAAACCCAGAGCGCTTTGCTGGAAGCCATGGAAGAGCGCCGGGTGACCGTCGAGGGCACGACCTACAACCTGCCCAGCCCCTTCATGGTGATCGCCACCCAGAACCCGGTCGAGCAGGTTGGCACCTATCCTCTGCCCGAGTCCCAGCTTGACCGCTTCCTGATCAAAACCGGCATCGGCTACCCGCCGGAAAGCATGGAAAAAATCATTATCCAGGCGGGCAGCGTCCGCGACAGCATCCGGGATATCACCCCCCTGATCACCGCCGAGCAGCTGATGACAGCCAGACGCATGGTGCATGCCGACGTCCATCTCTCCGAAAAAATTACCGATTACATCTATCAGCTGGTCAAGGAGACCCGCCGGCATCCGATGCTGGTGGCCGGAATATCGACGCGCGGGGCGATCAGTCTGGCGGAAACCGCCCGCGCCTACGCTTTTCTGGAGGAACGGGATTATGTCATCCCGGAAGATATCAAGACCCTGTTCGGACCGGTTTGCGCCCATCGCCTGATTCTGCGCGCTGATGCGGAAACCCTTGACCGCAAGGAGCTCCTGCAATCGCTGCTCGACGACCTACCGGTGCCTTTGGCCTGAAGCTGACCCGGGCCGGGGGACTGTACATCGTCATGACCCTTTTGCTCGGCTTCGCTGCGGTCAATACCGGCAACAACCTGCTCTACCTGCTGGTTTCCGCCCTGTTGGGCTTCATGGCGGTTTCCGGAGTGCTCGGCAAGTGGAATCTGTCCCGCCTCGAGGCGCGGCTTGATCCTGCCGACGAAATCTTTGCCGAGCACCCCACCCTGCTCGGTATCCGGCTGATCAACCGCAAATCCCGGCTGCCGACCTTCCTTATGGAAGCCGCTTTCGAGGGCCGGAGCGTTCTGTTTCCGCACGTTGATCCTCGTCGGGACCAGCGGCGGAATCTGGTGTACACCTTCCCGCGGCGCGGCCGCCAGGTTTTGCCGCCGGTGATCCTGCGTTCCCGGTTTCCCATCAATTTCTTCATTCGCCATCAGGTTCTGGCGACCGGTCAGTCGCTGACCGTTCTGCCGAAGCCAAGGCGCTGCATGCTGCCCGACCTGCCGGACCCCGGCGGCCGGCAGGGTCTGCGGCAGAGCTGGCTGAAAGGTCAGGATGGCGACATCAGCCGCATCGGCAACTACCAGGGAGGGGAGCCGCTCAAGCACATTCACTGGAAACTGAGCGCCCGGCACGACACGCTCAAGGTCAAGGAATTCTCGGCGGCCACCCAGCCACCCGTGGTCCTCGATCTCGCCCAGATGCCGGGGCAGAACCTGGAACAGCGCATCAGCGCCGCCGTCTATCTGGCGACCCGGCTGCTGAAGGCGGGCCGACCGGTCGGCCTGCAGACTGAAGAAACTCTCTTTCCCCCGGCGGTCGGACGCCTGCACCGGCAGCGACTGCTCGAAGCCCTGGCGACCTATGGTCAGAATTGAAGCTTTACTGTCCCTGCTGGCCGGCATGGTGGCGTTGATCGCCATTATCCCGGTCATTCCCTATCTCGACCGGGCTCTGCTCGGCGTCGCCCTGGCGGCGATCGTCGGCGGTCTCTGGTGCGACCGCCGGCGGCGTTATCCCCTGAACCGGCTTGCCGCAACCCTGGTTGCCGGAGCCGGCATCCTGTTCTACGCCACCCGGATCACGACCGCTGATGTCGCTACCCCGGTCGTGCACGCCCTGCTGGTCCTGCTGGTGGTCCGCCTGCTCTCTCCCAAGCAGCCGCGCGACTACCTGCAGATCTTCGTGCTCGGTCTGTTCGTGCTGGCCGGCTCCTCCCTGCTCAACCTGAGCATCGGCTTCGTCTTCGCCCTGTTTCTGCTGGTTTTCGCCGTCACCATCGGCCTGGTCTTGTTGACGGTCCATGTCACGGATCCGAAGATGATCATGTCACGCCCGGACCTGGCGAAACTGCTGCGGGTGGCCCTGATCCTGCCGGTGGTTTCCCTGCTGCTGATGATAATGTTTTTCACCGTGCTGCCCCGGACCCGCCATCCGCTCTGGAACTTTCTCAATACGGCCGGCCAGGCCTCGGCCGGTCTCTCGGAAGAGGTCCAGCCCGGCGCCTTCGCCCAACTTTCCGCTTCCGGCCAGCTGGCTTTCCGCGCGGAAACGGAGACCCTGCCCCCGGAGCACCTCTACTGGCGGGTGCTGGTCCTGAACCAGCCGCAAGGCAGCCACTGGGTGCGTACCGAACCGCCGGCGGAGGGTCCGGTCCGGGTCGAGGGGGGAGAGCCGCTGACCCTGACCATCTACCCCGAACCCCGGAAAAACCGGCAGCTGATTACTCTGGACCGGCCGATTCGGGTCTCCGGTCCCCGGCATCAGGAGACCCCCGACCAGGTTTTCATGGCCCGCCGGCCGCTCGACCATCGCTACAGCCTGCAGGTGACCGCCCGCCCCGATGCGAACCTGGCCGTGCTCGGCGACCCCCATCGCGCCTTCTACCTGGTGCCGCCGGCGACCGTGTCGCAACGGGTGCGGGATCTGGCAACGCAGATCGCCAGCAATAATCCGGAGACCAACGCCCGCCTCCAGGCGCTGGCCGAATTCTTCCGCAACCGGCAGCTGGTCTATGCTCAGAACGATCTGCCGGAGGGGCCGGACCCGGTGGACAGCTTCCTGTTCGAGAAGCGGCGGGGCTATTGTGAATTCTTTGCCTCATCCTACGCGACCCTGGCCCGATTGCTCGGCATCCCGGCCCGGCTGGTAGGCGGCTATCTGGGCGGCGATTACAACGGGCTCGGCGGCTATTACCTGGTGACCGAAAACGCGGCCCATGTCTGGGTCGAGGTCCTGACCGACGATAACCGCTGGCGTCGCGTCGATCCGAGCCAGTGGGCCAGCAACGCCGCAGCCGCCCTGGGAGAACGCCAGCCGACTTTGCTGACCCGCGTGCAGCGGCTGGCCGACACCTTTAATTATTACTGGATCCAGGCCGTGGTTATCTTCGATTTCGAACGCCAGATCCGGATTTTCACCAATACCGGCGATCATCTCCGCGATCTGCGGCCCGGCCGGATTTCTCCGCTGACCTGGAGCATCCTGGGGGTCACGATTCTGATCGCTGTCCTGCTCGTTTTCCTGCGCAAACGGCCCCGGCGGTCTCCGGAAGCCCGGCTGATCGCCGGTCTGCGCCGCAAATTACGGCGCCGTTACAATGTTGAAACCGTGCCGGAGACCATCGGCCTGAACGAACTCGCCGATCGGTTCGACAGTGAAGCCTGTCGGGAATTCGCCCGTATTTACCAGGCTGCGGTTTTCCGGGACCGGCGGCTGACCACGGAAGAAATCAGGATATTGAAGGGTCTTTTACGAAAGGTCTGAACAGGAGACGGACCACTCCGCTATCGGCGCCGGCGACGGGGACGTCGACGCGGCGGGGGTTTGGGGTTGGCCTGGGGGAGGGGAGCTTCCTCCCTGCGCTGCAATGCCTGCCGCCAGGAACGGACCAGGTCGGCATCGCCACCGGCGACTTCCACCCAGAGCTCCAACAGTTCAAGGGCACGGGGCGCATCCGGATGCTGCAGGAAGCGCCTTTCCCCTTTGCGACCCCGTCCCCGCCCGAGCCGGTAACAGCCCACCAGGATTTCCCGGGCCTGATGACGGATGCCGTGAGCAATGCGGAAATGATTGCAGTAAGGCACCAGCAGCTGATTGGCGGCCTGCAGGGCATCGCCGATTTTGATGTCGGCGGCCGGCGGGCATTTCTGCAGGAAGCGCTCCAGAAACAGAGCTGCCATAGAGAAGGCTTCGTCAACCGGTTGGCCGGCAGCGGTCCGGCGATCCAGCAGATCGAGCAGGACAAAAGTATTCTCCCCGGCCCGGTAGCCACCCAGCATCGGCTCCAGCAGGCCGTTGGCCTGGGCCTGGCGCATGACCGGCCCGGCGACGCTGTGCCGGTAAAGCTCAAGAATCTCTTCCCGGACCCTGGCCGGGGCGGCTTCGCCGATCAGCGGCGCACAGGCGGCAATCGCTGCCAGCGCCGGCTCGTCGATGCTGAAATCGAGCCGCGCCTGGAATTCGAGGGCCCGCAGCATGCGAACGGGGTCCTCCCGGTAGCGGACCACCGGGTCGCCGATCACCCGCAGGCGACGGGCGGCGAGATCCTCGAGTCCGCCCACATGGTCGATGATGCTGAAATCGGCGATGTTGTAAAACAGGGCGTTGATGGTGAAATCACGGCGGAAGGCATCTTCCCGGGGTGTGCCGAACTGGTTCTGGACCATGTTGAAATGCTCAGCAGGATCCTCGGGCAGTTCTTCCGGACCCGGCTGGCGGCGGAAGGTGGCAACTTCGACCACCTCCCTGCGGCTGAAGCAGATATGGGCCAGCCGGAAACGCCGACCGACCAGAAAGCAGTTGCGGAACAGCTTCTTGACCTGGGCGGGAGTCGCATCGGTGCCGACATCGAAATCCTTGGGTTTTCGGCCAAGCAGCAGATCGCGTACGCTGCCGCCCACCAGATAGGCAAGATAACCATGGCGGTGCAGCCGGTAAAGTACCTTGAGGGTGTTCTGGTCGAGCTGCCTGCGCGAGATGGAATGTTCCGAGCGCGGCAAAAGCACGGGCTCGCCGTCTGCTGAAAACCTGGGGAATCGATGTGGAGACATAGGGTTGCTGAGCCGGAAATTCCGGTAATTGCAAGATTATAGATTGCATTCTTATACCAGAAATCGCCCCCGCAGGAAAGCCCGGCATTGCCATAAGGACCCCGAAAGAGCTATAAACTGGGGAGAGTCCCCAGGGAATGCCCTGCTGTCCGACCCTCTGCCGGGCCCTGACAACCTTTTGGCAATTTCTGATCAATGGGATCCCCCATGCCGACCGAGAAGCCAAACCTGCTGGTACTGCTGGGTCCGACCGCCTCGGGCAAGACCCGCTTGGGAGTCGCCGCGGCCGCAGCTCTTGGCGGCGAGGTCATTTCCGCCGACTCCCGCCAGGTGTATCGCGGTCTCGATGTCGGCAGCGGCAAGGATCTCGAAGAATACCAGGACATCCCCTACCACCTGATCGACATCGTCGAACCCGGCTACGAATTCAGCCTGTTCGATTTCGTTTCCCGCTTCGCCGCGGCTTTCAGGGCAATCCGCCGCCGGAACCGGCTGCCCGTGCTGGTGGGCGGCACCGGTTTGTACCTCGACGCGGTCCTGCGCCGCTACCGACTGATCGCAGTGTCCGCAGACCCGGCCCTGCGACGACGGCTCGCCGCCATGGACCTGGACCAGTTGCGTGGCCGACTAAGGGAACTGCGACCTGACCTGCACAACAGCACCGATCTGCAGGATCGCGATCGCCTGGTGCGTGCCATCGAGATTGCCGAAGGTGAACGGGACCGCGCGGCCGAGGCGGTCGACTTGCCGGATTTCACGGCTCGCGTCTACGGGCTGAGCTGGCCGCGGCCGGCCCTGCGATCGAGAATCAGCAAACGGCTGCAGGCCCGCCTGGAAAACGGCTTGATCGAAGAGGTCGCCGGCCTGCATGCGGCGGGCGTCTCCTGGCAGACCCTTGATTTCTACGGCCTGGAGTACCGCTTCGTCGCCGCCCATCTCCAGGGGCAGCTTTCCCGCAACGACCTTTTCCAGAAGCTCAACAGCGCCATCCACCAGTTCGCCAAACGCCAGGAAACCTGGTTCCGCCGCATGCAGAAGCAGGGTATAGAGATTTACTGGCTGGACGCCGCGGGCGATCCTCTCTCGGATCTGCTGCGGGACTGGCGGAGCCGGCCATGAGCGAAATTGTTCCGGAAACGGTCCGCCGCTATCTGGCCCGGCGCGCCGTACGGGAGCCGTGGCGCCTGTCCGGCGACCCGGCGAGGGCGTACCATGGCGCGGTGGTCATCCCCTCGCTGGCCGAAGGCCCCTCCCTGTTCCGGACCCTTGACTGCCTTGCCGACAACCCGGCCGAACAGCGGGCCAGATATCTGATCATCGTCGTGGTCAACCACCGCCAGGATGCCGCCCCGGCTCTGCGCCGAGACAACCTCAGGGACCTGCAGGAACTGAGCCGGCTGGCCAGCCGCTCTGGTCTGCACCTGGCCTGGGTCGATGCCGCCTCAGCGGGGCTGGAACTGCCGTCGCGTCAGGGCGGCGTGGGCCTGGCGCGGCGGATCGGCTGCGACCTGGCCCTGGAGCATCTCGACTGGTCGGGCCGGCCGCTGCTGGTCTCCCTCGACGCCGACACCCTGGTTGAACCGAACTACCTGGCGGTCGTCACCGCTCACTTCGCCGCCGCAAAAGCCGGCGCCGCCGTCCTCCCCTTCCGGCACCAGCCTGCTGGCGGCCCGGCACAGCAAACCGCGATCGATCGCTACGAACTTTTCATCCGCTGCCATGCCCTCGGCCTGGCCCGGGCCGGCTCGCCCTATGCCTATACCGCAGTCGGCAGCGCCATGGCGGCCAGGGCCGTGACCTATGTGCGCTGCGGGGGCATGCCACGCCGTCAGGCGGGTGAGGATTTTTACTTCCTGCAGCAGGCCGTCAAGACCGACGGGATCGCCCGCTTGTGCGGTACCCGGGTCCACCCCTCCGCCCGGCTTTCCGGACGAACCCCCTTCGGTACGGGACAAAGCATGGTAACCCAGCTGGGAAAGGGGTCCCGGCCATTGCTGTTCTATCCGGCCGCCGCTTACCGGATCATCGAGCACTGGCTGCAGACAGCCCGACAGCTGGCTGATGAGCCGGAAACCGACCTGTCAGCCCGGGCGGCCGAGGTATCACCGATTCTGGACGCTTTCCTGGAAGAGGCCCGATTCCCCGAGGCCTGGCAGCGGATTCGGCGAACCCATGCTGGTGGCCTGGCCCGGCTGCAGGCTTTTCACGTCTGGTTCGACGGTCTGCAAACTTTACGCCTGCTGCATCGGCTCTGCGCCCGTGGACTGTCTCGGCGCCCCCTCGAGGAGGTCCTTCCGGAGCTGTTCCAGTGGTGCGGCCTGCCAGCTGCTGACCCCGGCGCCGGTTTCGCCCTCCTTCGGTCCAGACAGGAGCAACCGAAGCTGTTTTCGGTAGGGTCCGTTGATGAAATGTGCTAGAATCGCACATTAAAATGCATACTGCCCGTTAGGAGGCTGCCGGTCTATCCATGAACTGGCTGCATACGAGCTGAAATCTGTTGCCGAAGGCTCGAATTTTCGCCTCAGTCCGCATAGTCCTGCAGCCTACTAGAGATGGTTGAATATGGATGAGAAATTTCCACCGGGATATACTGTCGAACAGGAAAGCCAGCGCAGCAGCCTGCGCGCTCCGCTGATCGTAGAAAAGGTTCCATGCCAGGATGGGCAGAAAACCTTCTTCGGCTACGCCAAGAACATCAGCAGTGGCGGCCTGTTCATCAGTACCGTCAAACCGCGGGAGCCAGGCGAACAAGTCACTATCGAAATCACTCTGCCTATGCCTGGCAAACCTTCTTTTCGATGCCTTTGCGAGGTGGTCTGGAAAAGGCACTTTCATAAAAAATCCCCCTACGAACCGGGGATGGGTCTGAAATTCATCGATCTGCCGAAGGAAACCGCGGAAACCATCGACACCTGGGTGAAACATCAGCTGGCGACGCTCTCTTGAGTCCGCCGTCAAACCAAAGAGGAATCCATGCCAAGACCTTTTGCTTTTTTGCTGAATAGTTGCTGCCGTCTGCCGGCGATGCTTGCCGTCACCCTGATGCTGGCATCACCGGTGCCGGCTGCCGTCTCTTCGGCAATTCACGATCCGCACCGACTGCCCGCCAATGACGAGTTCCAGAAGACCATCGAGGCCCGCTGCACCATCTGTCATACGCGGGAACGGGTCGATACCGCCATGCGCGAAGGGGAAGAGCTTGAGGACCTGCTGCAGCGCATGATCGAACGCGGTGCTATCCTCAGCGAAAAGGATAAAGGTGTGCTCGGCACCTTCTGGGGTTCGCCTCTCAAGCAGAACAAGTAGCCGCCTGTCCTGACGCCCCTCCCCGGGCGGTTTTTCGAACCGATGTCATCAAGTCTTCATGATCCGACTTCGGTTTTTTCGATCAGTGGCGGGCCCTGTTCGCCGGGCACCTGACCTAACGCATCTGCCGCCACAGGGACCTCTGCGGCGGCTGGGCAGGAGTCCGGAAAGGAGTTTTCCCGGACAGGCTGCTGCCACGTCACAGCCATTTTCTGGTTTTGAAATAGATCAGCATGGCGACACCGCAAACCAGCATCAGGCCCCAGACGGCGAAATACCCCCAGCGCCACCGCAGTTCCGGCATGTATTCGAAATTCATACCGTAGATTCCGGCAATGAAGGTCAAGGGAATGAAGATCGAAGCCATGATGGTCAGCACCTTCATGATTTCGTTCATGCGGTTGCTGACCACTGACAGGTAAAGATCCTGCAGTCCGGAAACCGTCTCCCGGAACAGCTCCACGGTATCCATGGCCTGGATGGTGTGGTCGTAAAGGTCGCGCAGAAACATCTGGGTGTCGGGGTTGACCTGCTCCAGTTCCCCTTTGTGGAATTCGCCCACCACATCCCGCAAGGGCCAGACGGCCTTGCGGAGCAGGGTCAGCTGCTGCTTGAAATGGTGAACCAGACCGAGTACCTGCTGATCCGGCCGACGGAGCAGATCCTCTTCAACTTCCGCCAGGCAGTCGCCAAAGTTTTCGAGGAGGTGAAAGTAGCTGTCGACCACCGAGTCGAGCAGGGCGTAGGCCAGATAATCGGTGCCCCGCTGCCGGATCCGGCCGCTGCTGCGCTCCAGCCGTTCGCGCAGCCCATCGAACACGTCCCCTTCCCGCTCCTGAAAGGAGAGCACGAAGTTCGGTCCCAACACCAGGCTGACCTGCTCCGATCCGATCGTGGCGGTCTGCTCCTCGAAGTGCAGCATTTTGACGATGATCAGCACCAGGCCGTCGAAGATTTCGATTTTCGGCCGGTGCTGGGTGTTTAGAATATCCTCGAGCGCCAGGGCATGCAGACCGAAGGCTTCTCCCAGATCGGCGAGCAGCTGCGTATCGTGAATGCCGCTCAAATTGACCCAGCTTACCGGCCGGGAGTCGCGGCAGGAGCGGACCTGCTCGACGTTCAGGTCGCTAAGCTCCTCGAACTTCTCGGGGCCATACTCGATCAGGCTGATGACCGGGGTCTCCATTTTTCGCTCACCCACATGCACCAGCGATCCGGGTGGCAACCCTACCTCTTTGGCTTTGACGCGGAAAGGGTTCAAGTTCTTACGCAGATTGAGAAAATCCAGATCGCTAAGACGCGGTTTTTTCACACGACCTCCTTTTCCGGTCTATTTGACCTGCGGCCAGAAGTCCTCCTGACCGAGATCGGATACCAGCCCCTGCAGAATCGGCTCGACCTCCTGGCCCTCGTCGAAGATTGCCAGATGGAACAGGGCATCGCCCTGGTAAACCAGCGGCAGTTGCAGCCGGCCTATCACCAGGCCCGCGAAGGGCGCCCGGACCACCTCCTCCTTTTCCCCGTAAGGATCGCAGACAATGCCCAATTTATCGCCTTTGGCCACCTGTCGGCCGACATTCACTCCTTCGCTCAAAATACCGCTGATCGGCGCCCGAACCCATTTCGAAGTATTCGCCTGAAAGACCGGATGCGAGACTTTTGTGCTGCGTTTCGGCAGCATGCCCAGCATGCGCATGACGGCGACAATACCCCGGACGCCGGTACGAATCGACAGTTCATCGAACCGGTAGGCTTCGCCCGCTTCGTAGAGCAGCACCGGAATGCCCTGGTCGGCGACTGCGTCCCGCAGCGACCCGTCCCGCAGCCGGGAGTGAATCATGACCGGCGCACCGAAGGCCCGGGCCAGCTTTTCAGTCTCGGCATCGTCCAGACTGGCCCGAATCTGCGGCAGGTTGAAGCGATGATTGGAGCCGGTGTGCAGGTCGATGCCGTGGCTGCATAACTCGAGGATTTCATTGAGCAGCAGGGCAGCCAGACGAGACGCCAAGGAGCCATTGAGCGAGCCGGGAAATGAGCGGTTGAGGTCCCGGCGGTCGGGCAGGTAGCGGCTGCGGTGGATGAAACCGAAGCTGTTGACGACCGGGATGGCGATCAGGGTACCGTGCAGGCTACTCAGGTTGCGCCGTTTGAGCAGCCGGCGAATGATCTCCACACCGTTGATCTCGTCGCCATGCACGGTCGAGCAGATGAACAGCCGCGGTCCGGGCTTGCGCCCGTGAATCACATGGGCGGTCAGGGTCATGTCGGTGTGTGTATAGAGCTGGGCCATCGGCAGGTCGATGGTAACCCGCTGGCCCGGCTTGACCTTGTTCCCGGCGATTTCGAGCGGAGCCTGCATGTCAGCCCTTCCCGCGGGTCTTGGTCTTGCCCGGCACGGCCTGTTTCTCGATAAACTGCACAATCTGACCGGCGACGTCCTTGCCGGTCGCCTGCTCGATCCCCTCCAGGCCGGGCGAGGAATTGACCTCCATCACCACCGGGCCGTGATTGGAGCGCAGGATGTCGACGCCCGCCACATTCAGGCCCATGATCCGCGCCGAACGCACCGCCGTCGAACGCTCTTCGGGGGTGAGCCGGACCACGCTGGCTTTGCCGCCACGGTGGATATTAGAGCGAAATTCGCCTTCTGCGCTCTGCCGCTTCATAGCGGCGATGACCTTGTCGCCGACCACGAAGCAGCGGATGTCCGCTCCCTTGGCCTCCTTGATGAATTCCTGCACCAGGATATGGGCCTTGAGCCCGCGAAAAGCTTCGATCAGTGTCTCGCCGGTCTTTTCGGTGTCGGCCAGGACCACCCCGATGCCCTGGGTGCCCTCGAGCAGCTTGACCACCAAGGGAGCGCCGCCAACCTGGGCAATCAGGTCATGGGTATACTGGGTGGAATGGGCGAAGCCGGTGACCGGCAGGCCGATACCTCGCCGCGCCAGCAGCTGCAGGCTGCGCAACTTGTCGCGGGAACGGCTGATCGCCACCGATTCGTTGACGCTGTAGACACCCATCATTTCGAACTGCCGCACCACGGCGGTGCCGTAGAAGGTAATCGAAGCGCCGATGCGGGGGATGGCGGCTTCGAAGCCGGTCAGTTCCTCCCCCCGGTAATGCATGGTGGGACGCTGGGAAGCAATGGTCATGTAACAACGCAGGGGATCGATGACCATGACCTCATGATCCCGCTCGCTTGCCGCCTCGACCAGGCGTCTGGTCGAATACAAACTCGGGTTTCTCGATAAAACCGCGATTTTCATGGATATCCTTTCAGGTCCGGTTTTGCCGGTAGGCCTGGCGTAAAGTCCTGCCGCCCAGATACGAGGCCCCCGGGTCGACGAGCAGTCGGCCTGCCATTGTCCTGCGCCCCAGCAGCATGCGGAAACGCATGGTTTCCCGGTTGGTCAGGGTGATCTCGGTCGTCCAGGTTTCCTCCTGAAAAACCACCCTGGTTTCGATAACGTAGCGCCATTCCCGGTGTCCGCCGGAATCGGTGACGATGCGGCGGTCGGCCACCGGCGCTTCGCAGATCAGTTCGACGTCGGTGCGGCGTTGCAGCGGATGCATGCCGAAGCGGACGTGCGGCAGCCCGCCCCGCTCGAAGGATTCGATGAAAAAGGCATGCAGTGCCGAGGTTCTGGCCCCGGTATCTATCTTGGCCTTGATGGCCGGAATACCGAGGTCCGGTAGAGTCAGCCATTCCCGCCATCCGACTCGTTTCATCATTGTATTCCGTTTCCGCTGCCCATAGGGGCAAAGCTCCTGCCAAGTTTTTAATTATCTCAACATTTCCAACAATAGCAAATGATTAGATACGCGTTGAAAAGGATTCTTGCATCCGGCAGCAATTGTATGGTAAAGCCTAAACACTAAGTATTTTTTAATTTGATTCAATCTGCAATGACATTCTGGAGGGGTGCATGTCCCGCATCAAGGACTGGCCCGCAGCCGACCGGCCGCGGGAAAAGCTGCTGCATGGCGGACCCGCTGTGCTCAGCGACGCAGAACTCCTCGCGCTGATCCTGCGCACCGGCGATTGCCGCTCTCGTCTGACCGCTCTCGATCTGGCCAGGGTGCTGCTCGGCCATTTCGGCTCCCTGCGCCATCTGACCGAAGCCTCCGCTGCCGAACTCTGCCGGCTGGCCGGCATCGGTCCGGCCAAGGCGGCCGAAATCATGGCTGTCGGCGAACTGGCCCGGCGCTTCGCCACCAAGGCCCTGCAGCCCGGTGCCCGCTACACCCGCTCCGACGAGGTGTTCAATCATTTTCACGAACGCCTGCGCGACCGGCGCAAGGAGGTCTTCCTGGCATTGCTGCTCGACGCCAAGAACCGCCTGCTGCGCGAAGTCCAGGTTTCCGAAGGCAGTCTGAATGCCAGCATCGTCCATCCGCGGGAGGTCTTCGTGCCGGTGGTGCGTGAATCGGCAGCTGCCGTATTGTTCATTCACAACCACCCCTCAGGCGATCCCACCCCGAGCCGGGAGGATCTGGAACTGACCACCCGTCTCAAGGAGGTCGGCACCTTGATGGGCGTGCGCGTCCTCGACCACATCATCATCGGCAACGGCCGCTACACCAGCTTCGCCGATCAGGGGTTGATGGGATGAGGACGAGGGCACAAGAAGTCATTTTTAACGCAAAGACGCAGAGGCGCAGGGAAAACCTCACTCTTCCCGGATGCAAACAAATATGGATGACCCCTTGATGCAACCAAAACTCATTTTTGATCTGAGTCAAAACAACTGTTGGGACGTTTTGCTTTATACAAATGTTTCGGTTTTTAAGATTAGCCTCTGCGGCTTTGCGGCTCTGCGTTAATAATATTTTTTGCTTTCTTTCATTCAAGGAGGGGACAATGGGACCGAAAGATCGCCAGAACCGGGGATTCACCCTGGTCGAACTGATGGTTTCGCTGACGATTTTCCTGATTGCCAGCATGGGCCTGCTGCCGCTGCTGATCACCAACCTGCAGGTCAACCAGGGCAACACGCTGCATGACCAGGCCCGCTGGCTGGCCGTAGAGAATATGGCCCGCCTGCAAATAATCGATGCCGACCGGCTGACGCCGGGAAGCACCCTGCCGCAGCTGGTGGGGCCCATAGAAGTCCTGCAGGAGGTCGAACCCGACCAGCCGGCGCCGGGGCTGAGCCGCCTGACCGTCACAGCCTGCTGGGAAGGGGGCAGCCGTGCACATCGCTACCAGTTGCAGTCGATCCGAACCTCGCCATGATCGGCCCGGCCCAACAGGGGTTTAGCCTGCTCGAACTGCTCGTTTCCCTGGCGATCGCAGCGATCGCCAGTGCTCTGGTATTGCCGGGCCTGCTGGACTTCCAGGCGCACACCCTGGCGGAAATCCAACGCGATGAACTCCACAAGCGGGCCGCACGCCTGCTGCGCTATCTGGTCGCCGATCTGCAGGAAACGGCTCTGCAGGTCGGCCCTGAACCCAAAACCGCCGCAGGAGGGCCCCCCATCCTGGTGCACGACAGCCTGGCCGGAGATCCCGCAGAATCGTTCAGTTCTTCGCTGCGCCCCGAACCCGGTGCGGCAGACGAACATGACGCCCTGACTATTCTCACGGCTGTCTCTTTCGCGCCGCCCATCTTCCTGACCCAGCCGACCGCTGCTGGCGGGACCACCTTGGCCCTTGACCGGCGCCCCAACCGCGCCCCCGGTTCAAGCCGGGAGATCCAGCCCTCTCCCGAGGCTATCGATCATGTGGTGCTGCCCGGCCACCGGACCTGCTACCGGGTCACCGGCGATGACCAGAGCCTGCCGCTGGCAGCCGGACTGCTGCAGACGGTTCCGGCCGGGACCGAAGTCATGGGCGTGCGCGCCAGACGCTATGAACTGCAATCGGCATCCGGTACGAACCGGCTTTACCGGGACGATTTCACCCGCCGGGACATCCTCGACCATGCCGTAGATGGTCTGCAGTTCGAATACCTTTTGCAGGACGATACCCTGGTTGACCAGCCGGACCGGCCGGCCGAGGTGCGGGGGATTCGCATCAGCCTGCTGGTCCGCAGCCGCCACGCCGACCGGGACTTTGTCGACCGGAACAGCTATCGCCTGGGCGACCGGACCTATGGCCCCTACCATGATCATTTCCGGCGAACCCGGGTCAGCCGGATGGTGGAGATTATCAACCATGGCCTGCCGTGAGCGGGGTATGACGCTGGTCACGGTGATCCTGGTGCTGGCCCTGATGATGGTCCTGGCCTTGGTCCTGACCGACAAGGTTATTCAGGCCAGCCGCGCCGCCGCCGCTGCCGACCGGCGCCAACAGGCCCTGGATGCGGCCAGCGCCGGTATCGACTGGGGGCGCACCCGTCTGGCTGAGGACTACGCCGGCTCCGCCGGCTGGCAGACCTACCTGTCTGCCGCACCGGGCGCGCATAAATACCCCGCTGCGCCAGCCTTCTCACTGACGGTCAACGGCCTGCCGGTCGAACTGTATATCCGCGACAATGCGGATGGCGACCATGACTGGCGCAACGACAACGACCTACGGATCTATCTGCTGGCCCGGGTCGCAGTGCCGACGACCGCCGAAACGGTTATCGAAGCCTTATGTGGCATTCCGACCGGCTTGACTGCCGGCTCCTACCGCCAATTGCAGCCGAACCATTTATTCACCGGCCCTGACATGGAACCGGGTCCGGTCATGGAATTTTCTTCATATTGAAGGAGGAATTCATGCATCGCCGTCTCTTCGCCGCTTGCCTGTTGCCGGCATTCTGGATCGCCCTGGCCGGCCCGACCGTTGCTCATGCCAACGAAGGTGATGCCATGGAAAGGGTGGCTACCATGCCGCTCATGGTCGACGGTGTGCTCTACACGGCAAGTTTCACCCGGCCGGAACACGCCGGCCACCTGCGTGCCCTGGACCTGACCGGCAGCACTCCGCTGCCGCTCTGGGACGCCGCCGAGCGCGTACCGGCGGCCGGCACGGGCGCCTTTCCCGGCGATCTGTCGACCAGTGATCCGCCTCGTGTCATTGATGCCGACAATCTTTTCCGCAGCCTGCTGACCAACCTTCCTGATCGGCAGGACGGCATCGTGCAGCCCTTCACCGCCCTGGCCGCTACGACCCTGCTGCCGCCCCTGCAGCTCCCCGGCATCAATGCCGCCCGCGCTTTGATCAACCGCGTGCGTGGCCGTAGCGAGGTTACCGACGACTGTGTCGACGGGACCGGGGAAGCACCGCATCGACTGTGGGGTATCAGTCGATCCACCCCGGCGGCGGT
>DATFJP010000154.1:0-3363 GCA_035269105.1 Desulfuromonadales bacterium | reverse complement strand
CTTCGACCAGCGCGATCGGCCCGCCCTGGGCCGCTTCAGGGGAAATGTGACCGATACAGGGGCCACGGGTCCCGCCCGAGAAGCGGCCGTCGGTAATCAAGGCGACACTGTCGCCCAGACCGAGCCCCATCAGGGTCGCGGTCGGGGCGAGCATCTCCCTCATGCCGGGGCCGCCTTTGGGCCCTTCGTAGCGGATGACAACCACATCGCCGGCCACCACCTGGCCGCCCATCAGGGCTTCCATGGTCGCCTCTTCGGAATCGAAGCAGCGGGCGCGGCCTTCAAAGGTCATCATGTCTTCGGAAACCCCGGATTGCTTGACCACCGCCCCTTCGGGCGCGAGGTTGCCGTAAAGAACGGCCAGCCCGCCTTCCTTGCGGATCGGGTTGTCCATCGAATGCACCACCTCGTCATCTTCGACCACCAGGCTGGCGACGATCTCCTTGATGGTCGGTCCGGTCAGGGTCGGATTGTCCTCCACCTGGCTGCCCAATTGGTGAAGAACCGCGGGAACGCCGCCGGCAGCGTCGAGGTCTTCCATGAAATGCAGCCCGCCGGGGTTCATGGAGGCCAGTTGCGGCGTCTCCCGGCTGAGGCGGTCAAACTCTTCAAGCGGCAGCTCGATGCCGGCTTCCTTGGCGATCGAGAGCAGGTGCAGAACAGTATTGGTGGAGCCGCCGAGAGCCAGATCGACACGGATGGCATTGGCAAACGCGGCCTTGGTGAGGATTTGCCGGGGGGTGATCTGGTCCCGGACCAGTTGGACGATACGCTGGCCGCTGGCAAAGGCAATGCGCCTTTTCAGGGAAGAAACAGCCAGGGCGGTGCCGCAGCGCACCAGGCTCATGCCGAGGGTTTCGGTCAGGATCGCCATGGTATTGGCGGTAAACAGGCCCTGGCAGGATCCGGCCGTCGGACAAGCGTGGTCCTCGCAGACCATCAGCTCCTGTTCATCGATGACCCCGGCCTTGTACCGCCCCATGGCTTCAAAGGTGTCGGTTACGAAAGAGTAACGCTTTCCTTCCCGGCCGGAGCCGGTCATCATGGGACCGGCGGTGACGATGAGACAGGGAATATCCAGCCGTGCGGCAGCCATCAACATGCCGGGCGTGATTTTGTCGCAGTTGGTCAGCAGGATCAGACCGTCCAGCCGGTGAGCCTCGGCCACGGATTCCACCATGTCGGCAATCAGTTCCCGGGTCGGAAGGGAATAATGCATGCCGCGATGTCCCATGGCAATCCCATCGCAAACCCCGGGAATCCCAAAAATAAATGAATAGCCGCCGCCGCTGTGAACGCCTTTTTCGATAAAGCGTTCCAGATCCCGCATCCCGGTATGGCCCGGTATCAGGTCGGTGAAGGAAGAGGCGATGCCGATGAACGGCTTGTCCATCTGTTCCTGGGGCACGCCGGTACCCTTCAAGAGGGCTCGATGGGGAGTTCTTTCAAAACCAAGGGTGATGGCGTCACTGCGTTTTGGGCTCATGGAACGCGGCTCCTTTAGAAAAAAGAGACAAGAGTCCGCTGCTGATCATGGCGGACCCTGAGGATATTTCGATGGCAAAACCTGCAGAAAAAACATTATCCTTTCTATATACAATCACCAGGGGGGCTTGGTAAAGCCCAAAAATCAAAAAGCGGGCATTCTCCATCGTGAGAACACCCGCCGTCGATGTGGTAGCATAAAATGCGGTTCGGGCAACCGTCAGCTATAACTGTGGACCGAAAAGAGTCAGGACCGATATTCTTTCATGATTCTTTCCATCTCGTCCTTGCCGGCCAGTTTCAGCTTCTGAATCTTCTTTCGGTCAAGTTCATCCTCAGGGGACAGGAAGACTCTTTCATCCAATTTCTGCAACTGCTTTTCAAACAAAACGTGTTGTTCGTGCAATTTTCTGAAATGCGGATTTTCTTCACAAAGCCGTTGCGTCAGAGTCTGGTCGAAGTCCGTCATTTGCACCTCCTGGGCCAAGGTTTGAGTGAACACTTCACGACCGATTATCCCACCCCAAAAATAACGAAACGATGGCGGGATTGTCAACCGGCAATTGCGGCTGTTCATCCAGCATGAGGATGATTGAGCTCCGCTTCGGAAGGCCTGATATAGCGGGGTTGCACTTGTTCTGCTGGCCGCATACGCCCGGCCTGCCATTCCCTGAGAACCAGCTGTACGGCCAGCCCGGCGCGAGGCTGATCGAACAACCCGCAGAGGAAATGCGCCCGGGGTCCGAGGATGCGGGTTATCAGCGTCCGGTAGACCGTCGCTCCACCACCGACAAAAACGGTTTCTCCCTGACATTTTTCCAGAAAAGCCTCAGGCGACATCACCACCTCATCCTCCAGTATCCGGACCTCTGCCCCCCGAGGGGCAAAAAGAGCGGCATAAACTTCCTGCTTGCGGGCATCCAGCATCGTACACACCGGCATGGCGGCGAAGGGAACTTGCAAAGCCAGACATTCGAGAGATGAGACGGTTGCTACGGGACGGTCGACAGCCATTGCGAGGCCCTTGACCGTCGCCATGCCGACCCTCAGTCCCGTAAAAGCTCCCGGTCCGGCCACCACGCCAAAACCGTCCAGGTTCTCCAACGACCATCCGGTGCTGGTCAGCAGAGTATCCAAGGCATCCAGAAGCCAGGTCGCCGGGGTTTTGAGAATATTGAGACTGATCTCGCCCACCAGGCGATCCCCCTCGGTCAGGGCGATGCCGCCGCCGGGGGTTGCCGTCTGCACCGTCAACAGCCTGGGACCGGTATCAAAGTCGACCATGTCAGCTCCCCAGGATGCGAACGATGTCGTTGTAGAAAGCCAGCACCATCAGCATGATCAGCAGAACCAGCCCGACCTGCTGGGCGATTTCCCTGGCCCGCATGGACAGCGGCTTGCGGAATATCAGTTCGAACAGGTTGAAAAAAAGATGGCCGCCGTCCAGGATCGGGATCGGCAGCAGATTCAGGATGCCCAATTGGATGCTGAGGAAAGCCAGCACGCTCAGGATGCTGGAAACGTCGGTCTGGGCCGCCTGACCGGCAATCTGGACCACGGTAATCGGACCGCCGATATTACTGGTGGAAACATGGCCGGCAAACAGTTTCTGAATAAAAACCAGAGTCAGATCGATCAGTTCGAGAGTCCGGTCCACGCCCGCCGAAACGGCTTCTATAAAGGGAAAGCGCTTGAAGATCGTCTGCTGCTGGGGAGCGATGCCGATCAGGTAGCTGCTGTCTGCCGTTTCCCGGGTCGGCGTGATCTCGAGCGACAGAACCTCCCCGTCGCGCAGGATTCTGAAAGTTGCCGGATTGTCGCCGACACCCTGGATGATATCTTTCAGCTCGTACCAGGAGTCCACCGGCTGACCGTCGA
>DATFJP010000153.1:0-7934 GCA_035269105.1 Desulfuromonadales bacterium | reverse complement strand
GAACAATCCCCACGATTTCTTCGACAACCCGCAGCACGACCGCACCAAGCTTTTCCTCAGCCAGATCCTCTAACGCCCCGCGGCGAGCGGCCGTGAAGCTCGGTCCGCAGGGCTTTGGCTTCCAGTAACCGGACAACGGGTTTCCTCCGCCAGCCGCGCGCCCCGGCCGGACCGCTCAAAACTCGCCTGCGGCTCAGACAGTTGAGCGGTCTTTTTCGGCCGGCGCACGCCTGGCTCCGGCGTCGGCAACCGGGAGGAAAACCGGCAGACCCATTCGCGGTCTGAAGACCGCACCTACAACATCAAGATCTTCCCCCGAAATTCCCGAATGAACCTCTTATTCCCGCACGATTAAAAGCAGAAATGACTTTGACATTGCCCTGAAGTTCGGGTAGAAATTAAGGGCGACCAATAAATCGCCTGGATCTGCCACTTGGTCCCGTCTATATCAATCTTTGTTTTGTTGGCCGTCACCGGTCAAGGAGGTTCACATGTTGATTCCCGTTCGCTGGATGACCTCGATGCTTTTGCCGCTTATGGCCGGGATATGTCTGCTCCCCGCCATGGCTGTCGCTGCCGAAGTCAGTTCGGAGACTCAGGGCTGTCTCGGATGCCATTCCATGGTCACTCCCGGCATTGTGGCCGACTGGAAGGCGAGCCGGCACTCCCGGATAACCCCCGCCGAAGGATTGAAAAAGGATGCGAAAGAGCGTCGGGTTTCCGCGGCCGAAATTGGCGGGGGACTTGGCGAAACCACCGTCGGCTGCGCTGAATGTCATATGCTGAATGCCGACCGGCATCCCGACAGTTTCGACCACAACGGCTACACCATCCATACCGTTGTCTCGCCGGCCGACTGCGCCAGCTGCCACCCGGTTGAAGTCGACGAATTCGATGAAAATCTGATGAGTCAGGCGCATGCCAACCTGATGGACAATCCGGTCTACCAGATGCTGGTCGACAGTGCCAACGGCATGCATGAATTCAGTGAAGGTGCGATTCATTTCAAGGCGTCGGACGAAATCACCAACGCCGACTCCTGCCTTTCCTGCCACGGCACCGACGTTCAGGTCACCGGCACGGAAACCCGGGTTACGAGCATGGGAGAAATGACGTTCCCCGTGTTGGCCAACTGGCCGAATGCCGGCGTCGGCCGTCTGAACCCGGACGGCACCGTCGGGGCCTGCTCCTCCTGCCATATGCGGCATCAGTTCTCTATCGAAGTGGCCCGCAAACCCTACACCTGCGCACAGTGCCACAAAGGCCCCGATGTCCCGGCCTATAAGGTTTATTCCGTCAGTGTGCATGGCAACCTGTTTAAATCGCTGGAAAAAAACTGGGATTTCGAAGCTGTCCCCTGGACCGTCGGCAAGGATTTTACGGCGCCGACCTGCGCCACCTGTCATGCCAGCCTGGTGGTTGACGAAAATGGCCAGGTGCTGGCGGAGCGCAGCCATCGGATGAACGACCGCCTGCCCTGGCGGATTTTCGGACTGCCTTATGCCCACCCCCATCCCATCGATGCCGATACGACGAAGATCGTCAACCAGGCCGGCCTGCATCTGCCCACGGAGTTGAGCGGGGAGCCGGTCGGCAAGTTTCTGATCGGTAAACAGGAGATGGCAGAACGCCAGGAAAGGATGGAAGCCGTCTGCGCCGGCTGTCACAGCGCCCAGTGGATCGAAGGGCACTTCGCGCGGCTGGACAGGTCGATCGAGACCACCAACCACATGACCCTCCAGGCCACCGGGGTTCTGAGCCAGGCCTGGCAGGAAGGTTTAGCCCGAGGCATCCCTCAGCAGGCGAATCCCTTTGATGAAGCGATTGAATTGAAATGGGTCGAGCAGTGGCTGTTCTACGGCAACTCGATCCGGTTCGCTTCGGCCATGGCCGGCGCCGATTACGGTGTGTTCGCCAACGGCCGCTGGTATCAGAACAAGAATCTGCAGGAGATGTTCGATACCCTCAAATTCCTGCGTGCCAGCCAATCGGACAAGCCGTAGAACAGGCGCCGCCGGCAACGACACCCGGCCGAACAATAAGTCGGCCGGGTGTCGCCTGTTGCCGTTGCTTCTCAGCGATGCGGGACAGGGCCAGGGTCCACTCAGACGACCTCGGTCGTAATTGCCCACGCAAGCAGCCGGGAAATCCCGCTAGGTGATTTGCTCTCTCCCTGCAATTTTCCGCAACCTCTCCGGCACCGCCCATTCCCGCATCAGCCGCACGGTCGCTATGGGAACCAGATGCTCCCAGGTCTGCTGCTCGATCATGCGGTAGCGGACATCTTCGGCACTGACCCCTTTCTCATCGGCAGGAACCTCCCAGAGGACATGGGTCGCCAGGCCCAACTCCCTCAGCATGGACAATTTGCGCCGGCCCCAATCATCGTAGATGGAAAGCAGAAAGACGGCATCCATCGGCACGTAATACCGGAACAGCTCCGGCAGGTTGATTGGCAGGGGCACCACGGAAAAGTCGGCTTCACCGACCCCGGCATCAACCATGGCGGTCCGCACCAGGTGGTAGCGTTCGTAATAAGTCAGCGGATTGGCCAGCGGACTGCTCCTGTGCAGATCGGTTTGGTCTTCGCGCGAGAGGGTCGGATCGGGGTTGGTGATGCCGATGACCAGGTGCCGGCACAGTTGCTTGCCAGCCAGCAGATATTGCAGGTGATCGTTGTGCAGGACCTGAAAACGGCCATGGATGACCCCCAGCGAGAACCTGAAGGCCATCAAAAATCCCCTGCGGGTTTCAGCCGGAAGGGCCGGTAGTTTCCCGGCCAATAAGGCTGATCGACAGGCGTATCCATGATTCCCGCCAGCTTGGCCCGGTCGAGATAATTCAGAACCAGGTAAATCAGTTCCTTGTCGCGTACCTGTCCCAGGGCACCGGCCGCGACGGCAATTTCATTAAACCGTCTGACTTCGTCGCGTCTGACCCCTTCACCGCAGAAGGTCAAGGGGACCGGTTCGCCGGAATGGATCAGGGGGCCGCCGCTGGGCGTGGAGTGGTCGGCCGTGACAATCAGCAGGACAGCCGGGTCTTCGAGCAAAGCGTCGATTTCATCAGCGATGCCGCGGTCCAAGGCCTCGATCACCTCCAGTTTCCGCCAGGGGCTTTTGGTATGGGCAGCCTGATCCGGCGTCTTGGTGTGGACATGAATGAAGTCGAAGTCATCGAGAGCCTGGCGGGCCAAAGCCAGGCGTGCGGCCAGGTCGGCCCCAGGGTCATCGGTGTCTTTGACCTTGCAGACTTCCAGGCCGAGGAAGCGGCTTAAACCCCAATAGACCATCCCCGAGGCGATCGAAAGTCCCCGCAGTCCATAACGTTCCTGCATGGAGGGGACACTCTTCAGTTGACCGGGACGCTGGGTGACCAGAAAATTGACCGGCCCTCGGTCCTGATCCATGCGGCGCTGGTTGACCGGGTGCGACTGCAGCCGATCATGCGCCTGGAGCAGATACTCTTTCAAGGCCCTGGCCGTATTGCCTGCTTTTTCCGGGTCGGGGCATGCCGCCCAGGGTTCGACCTCCGGCAGGGGGCGGCCTTCCCACATGTGGTTGGTATCGGTGACATGGACCGCGACGGCCCCGCGCAGGATCAGGATGCCGAACAGCCCCCCGGTGCGGCAAAATTCGATGGAGATGTCTGCCGTCTGGTATTGGGCGATCGCCTGGGTCAGTTCCTCAATTTCAGAAGGGTCGATCTCCGGCAGGTCCCGCTGCAAGACCAGATGACCCTTCTCTTCGCGCACTTCGACCAGGTGGGCGAGCAGGGCGACGTCCGTGGGGGCGAGGGCGATTTCTGCACCAAGTGCTTCCAGGGCGCCCCGGCCGGGAAATTCCTGCCGGTCGTAGCCGAAGATGGCGAAATGGGCGTTCTCGCTGGGCAGGGCCTGTCCCGGCCGGGCCGCATGGTAGAGACCATTGGCGCCGCGCCGCGCTATGGCATCCAGAGTGGGGGTATGGGCCGCCTGCAGCGGCGTACGGTGTTCGAATTCAGGGAAGGCCCGGTCGCCGAGACCGTCAAGCAGAAGCAGAATGCATTTTTGCGCCATGAACAACTCCCCATCGGGTCATTACCGGTTTGTCATCTTCTTTATAGCACAAAATCGGAGCCTCGGACGGCGGGCGGGGCAGGCAGGTTCAACGGGCCCTGGCTGAACCAGGATCTCAGGTCCGGTCTTTTCAGGAGTCCGCGGCAATTGATCGGACTCTGTCGGTGCAGCCTTCGAGACTGAAGCGACCCCTGCGCAGGGCCTCGACGAACTCGTCCCGGTTGCCCACCGGACCGGGCATCCGGATCACGATCCGGCCCAGTTCCGCCAGGGAGTGTGCGTCGCTGCCGCCAGCCAGCTTGACCCCGTAGCGGCTCTGCCAGGCCTGGCAGCGGAGGTTCTCGATCTCGCGGTTGCGGCCGTTGATGCCCTCGATGATCGTGCAGAGGCCGTCCCTGACCACGAACTCGCTGGTGGGGCGGTCGGTCCGGAAGGGATGCGCGGCAATTGCGACGCCGCCCAGGGAGGAAAATTGGAGCAGCAGTTCTCGGGCCTCGAGACCGAGCGGCAGATCCTCGACCGGCCCGAACAAGAGAAAATCGCCGTCGGCGGTCGAGTATTCCATACCGAAGATCAGACAGAGGCCGTCGGCCTGCAACCCTTCAGCAACCCGGTCCCTGACGCCAATGCTTTCATGATCCGTAATACAGACGCCGTCGAGCCCGAGTCCTCTGGCGTTTTGCAGGATCTCTTCGATGCTCAGCGCACTGCAGGCGGAAATATCGGTGTGGACATGAATGTCGAAGCGCATGGGATGATCGTTTCAAATCCGGGGTTTTCGCTTGGCTGGAACGGCAGCTGGTCAAATCCGGGATAGAGTAGGCGGAAGAAGCCGAGAGGTCAAATGGAAAATTCCGATGAAACTCCGCCTTGCAATGGATGTGTTCGATCGGTGCCGGGTCTTGGGGAAAAAACCTCGCTGACGGGCCGAAGGTCGCTTGAGCACTTCTCAAAAGGGAAAAACCAGGGGGATGAGGAGGGTGGCCAGCAGCCAGATCGACAGGTTGAGAGGCGCCCCGACCTTGAGGTAGTCGTAGAATTTATAGCCGCCAGGGCCCATAACCAGGGCATTGCTCTGGTGGCTGATGGGCGTCATGAAGCACATCGAGGCAGCGACGGCCACGGCCATGAAAAAGGGTTCAGGCGAGACGGCCATGTCGACGGCGGCGTTATAGGCGATCGGCGCGACCAGAACGGCCGCGGCGGCGTGACTCATCACTTCCGTCAAGCTGAAGGTAATCAGAAAGACGGCGCCCAGGACAACCCAGGGGCCGTAGGCGCCGACCCCGCCGATGATCAGGTCGGCCAGCAGGCGGGCCGCACCGCTGTTCTCCAGGGCATGGCCGAGCGGCAAGGTGCCGGCAATCAGCATGAGGATTGGCCAGTCGATGCTCTCGTAGGCTTCCTTGGGGGTCAAGCAGCGCGTCAGAACCATGATCATGGCCCCGGAAGTCGCCGCCAGCATGATCGGCAGAACGCCCAGGGTACTGAGCAGTATCACCGCGGCCAGGATGCCGATCGCGATGGGGGCCAGGCGCGGACGATAGGGAATCGGCTCCACTCCACCAAGCAGCAGGAAGCCGTGTTCGCGGCCGAGGTGGTGGACGTTTTCCTCGGAGCCCTGCAACAGCAGGACGTCGCCGAAGCGGAGAACGACACGGTCAACCTTGCGCACCACCGGAGCCCCGCTGCGCCAGATGGCGAGAACCGTCAGGCCGTAGGTATTGGCGAAGCGCACCTGGCGTAGAGTTTTGCCCACCATTTCACTGGTCGGGGTCAGGGAGGCCTCGACCACCACCAGGTCCCGGCTGGTGCTGTTCGGCACCGGGTGGTCGCGCTCCTGGACCACCGACAGCCCTTTTTTGTTTTTCAGCTTGAGGACATCGGCGGTATCGCCCTCGATGAACAGGATGTCGCCGGCGGCCAGCTTGCGATTGCGGCGCGGCTGGGGGATCTTCTGCTGGTTACGCATCAGGGCCCGGATCTTCAGATTCAGCTCCCGTTCCAGGTCGCTTTGGGCAATGGTCTGGCCCGCATAAGACGAATCCGGCTGGATTTCCACCTCGGTCACATAGCTCTTGACCTGATAGGCCTCGGTCAGTGTCCCGGATTTTCGGCTGGGCAGCAGATGACGGCCCAGAAAGGTCATATAGCCGATGCCGAACAAAAGCAGGACGACGCCGACCGGCGTAAAGGAAAACATGGAAAAGGAGCGGCCGGCATATTCCTGCATCAGGATGTTCATGAGGATGTTCGGTGGGGTGCCGATCAGGGTGCAGACACCGCCGAGCAGGGACCCGAACGCCAGAGGAATCAGCAGCTTGCTGGGGGCCACCTTGAGCTTCCGGGCGACCATGACGACCACCGGCATCAGGATGGCAGTAGCCCCGATATTGTTAATGAATGCCGAAAAGACCGCAACCGTCGCCATGATGGATGCGGTCAGAAGCATGGGGCTGTGACCGGTCCATTCAATCAGCCGCTCGCCGACCTTGCTTATGGCGCCGGTACTGGAAATTCCCGCGCTCAGGACAAAAACGGCGGCAACGGTAATCACGGCGGGATTGCTGAAGCCGGCAAAAGCGTCTTCGACGGTGACCAGGCCGGTGAGCGCCAGGGTCAGCAGAACCAGCATACTGACCAGGTCCATGCGCAGCCATTCGGTCGCGAACAGAATGATGGCACCCAGCAGGATGATGAGGGTCAGGGCGATGTCCATGCGAGAGCGGACGTCCTCCGTAAGAAAAACCGCCGGCGGGGCGGGCCCTGCCGGACGGGAAAGCCGTGAATCCAGCAATCTTCTGCGGTTACCCTCTATTCTATCGAAGATTGATGGGAGGACAAGTTGAATCCGCGTGCTGCGGCCTGCGGATCGGGGGCGGCCAGGATCGCGGAAATCAGAGCGACGCCGGCAGCGCCTGCAGCCCGGATGGATTCTTGATGGGCAGACTGAATGCCGCCGAGAGCATAGACGGGCAATGGCACTCTGCCGCAGACGGCCTTCAGCGCGGCGAGGCCTTTGGGAGGACCATAAGCCAATTTCGAGGGCGTGGCGAAAACCGGGCCGTAGGTCATGAAATCGGCGCTCCGGGCTGCTGCGGCCAGCGCGCCTTGCAGACTGTGGGTCGACACGCCAATCAATGGCCGGGGACCAAGAATTTGACGCACGATGTCTGCAGGCAGGGATCTTTCACCCAGGTGGACGCCGTCCGCACCGCAGGCCAGGGCGACATCGACCCGATCATTGATCAGCAGCCGGGCCTGATAGTCACGGGTCAGGGCCCTCATTTCCATGGCAAGTGGCAAAAGGTCGCCGGCGGTCAAGTCTTTTTCGCGGAGTTGCACGGCGCAGACCCCTCCGCGCAGAGCGGCCTCGATGGCGGAGAGCAAGGTGTGGCCGGGAGGAACCAGGTGGCGGTCGGTAATCAGGTAGACGGAAAATGGGACCCGGCTGGCCATGACGATCTCTATTCGCGGCAGGTTGAGGGTTACCCGGTTTCTTTGCGGAGGAAAGCCTCGTCCCAGTCTTTCCAGACCGGATCGTAGCCCTTGGCACGGAGCATGTTTGCCACTTCCGCCGGGCTCCGGTCATCATCGATGGCGAACTGCTCGGTGCTCTTCCCGCCTCCGGCGTAGCCGCCGGGGGAGGTGCAGGAGCCGGCGCTGACCTGGGTGATGCCCAGCGGCAGGAGGTTGTCGCGCAAACCAGCGCTCTCGCGGGTGGACAGGACCAGCCCGGCATCGTGCAGCAGCAGGCGCATGGTGCAGATCAGCTGGGTGAGCTGCCGGTCCGAAACCGGGTTGGGCGGCTGGAAGCAGCCGGCGGCCGGGCGCATGCGTGGAAAGGAGACGCTGATCTGACTGCGCCAGCAATGTT
>DATFJP010000152.1:0-6804 GCA_035269105.1 Desulfuromonadales bacterium | reverse complement strand
CATGAGAAACATGACGGCGATCAGCGGGACAAAACCCATCACACCGCCGACACCGTCGATAATCCCCGAAACAACCAGTGATTGGACCAAGCCCTCCGGAAGCAAGGCGGTGGCTGTTTCGCCCAACCAGCCAAACAGGGCTTCCAGCCAGCCCATCGGGATTTCGCCGACAGTGAATGTGATCTGGAACATGCCATACAGCACACCCAACATGATGGCCGGACCCAGCAAGCGATTGGTCAAAATGGTATCCAGCTTGGCGGAGGTGTCGATGCGCTCACGGGTCGTGGTTTCGTGGGTGAGGACATTTTGCCGCAAAATGGCATTAATCAAGCCGTAGCGATAATCGGCAATAATGGCTTCCGGGACGGTGTTGAGGGTCTTCAGGCAATGATCTTTGGTCTGCTGGACAATCTCCTCAAGTTTTTCACAGGGGCCCCCGAGCTTACGTCCGCTGGCAAGGATCTCCTCGTCTGCTTCCATGTACTTAAGAGCGATCCAGCGGGCAGGATAGCGGCTGGTCATGAATTTGGCGTCTTCGATCAGGCCGGCCATGGTGTCCAGAGCCGGGTCCAGGTCCGGCCCATAGGAAATCTCGAGTGGCTCCCAGACCCCGCCTCGGTCTTTGGCATGAGCCAGCGCTTGTTTCATCAATGCCTGCTTGCCCTGACCGGAGCGCGCCACCGTTTCCACCACGGGGCATTTGAGAAGCGATGACAGACGATCGGCGTCAATCCGCACACCCTGCTTATTCGCTTCATCCATCATATTCAGCGCCAGCACCACTGGAATGCCTAATTCAAAAAACTGCACGGCGAGATAAAGGTGGCGTTCCAGTTTGGTGGCATCGACAATATCGACCACAATGTCAGGGCGTTCATCGACCAGGACCTGGCGGGCCACCAGCTCTTCCTGGGAGTAGGCGGAGAGTGAATAGCAGCCGGGCAGGTCGACGACATTGACTTTGATGTCATCCAGGTTGAGGGTGCCTTCTTTGCGCTCTACGGTGATGCCGGGATAGTTGCCAACCCGCTGGCGGGCGCCGGTAATCGCGTTGAAAAGCGTGGTTTTGCCAGAATTGGGGTTGCCGGCCAGGGCGATCGTTGCTGTGCTACTCATCATTTCCCTCCATTTTTTCCACCATAATGCAGTCGGCCTCGTTGTTGCGCAGCGTCAAGGTAAAATCCCGCAGGCGCAGGGCGACAGGGTCCTTGAGGGGCGCCCGCCCGATCACCTTGACCTCGGTTCCGGGAATCAATCCCATATCCCTAAGACGGCGGCTCATTTCCCCTTGAGCACAAATTGAGGTGATTTTTGCTCTTTCATTGACACCAAGCATTCGCAATGAATTCTCCATAGACCGATACTCCTTGAGAGAGACCTTCGGATGGCAGGACCGAAGACGTTAAGTTTTGCCGGGAAAATCCCGCGGCGATGAGAATAAATCAGAGGCCCGAAGGCACGGAAAATGAAAATCGATTTCAGAAACTAGCGAAACCACCCTGCCGTGTCAAGAAGAAATTGAAAATCACTATCAAAAAGGTGGGGTATATATTACGAGGTTTTGCGCGGTGAGAAAATGAGAGGAGATCAGGCGAAAAAGGATCGACAGGATCGCTTGACTGACTTTTTCACCCCTGGCCTTACGGTGAATACGTGACTGCTGGCGGGCCTGACCTTCGGTATGGTCGCGTTTGTTTTGTTGGCAACGCTTCAACTGAAAACCGAGCCTGGATTCCTCTTTAAAAATAGTTTGACAGCCAAAGTATTCCATGCTTGTATTGCTTGACTTTCAAACTAAGCGAGGCAAAGGCTCCCATGGCAGATCAGAAACAGATCGAACTTTCACAGCTCCTCATTGAACTGTATGACAAAATCTCCTCCTGGGAGCATGAAGTAGTTCGGAAAAGCGGCATGTCGCCCGCCCAGATGCATGCCGTGGAAATCATTGGACATCACGAAAAACTGCGCATGAAGGAATTGGCAGAAAAAATGGGGATTACCACCGGCACCCTGACGGTGATGGTAGACCGGCTGGAAAGAAACGGTCTGGTCGCCCGGCAGCCACACCCGACTGACCGCCGCTCTTATGTGATCACTCTTACCGAGCATGGGCGCGCGCATTTCGAAGAGCACCATCAGATGCACTGCCTGCTCACGGCTGAGATTACGGCATCCTTTGACGATGATGAGATGGACAGGCTGAAGGATTATCTGGAACGCCTGGTCGAAAAGTTCTGAGCAGCCAAAAGCATGGGAGGTTCATTCTGTTCTGGCCAGCACAAATGAATCGCCCTTTTTTTATTCGCCCTTGTTGAAAACGACAACCAATTTCTTTTCCCGGCAGCAAACATAAGAGGCCGGGCTGAACAGGAGCATCCGATGCATTTTTTCAAGGGAATGATGGCGGGTGAAGAGCGACGAACCATCGTCCTGACCGCCATTTCCGGTGTCTTTCTGCTGTTGAGTTTCGCCACCGATATCCGCTTTCTGGGTCAAGATCCGGCCTGGGGTGCCATTCTCATCTCCGGCGCTCCTGTGATCGTCAACAGTTTTTACAAACTTATTTTTCATGGCAATGTCCGAGCAGGCCTGCTCATTTCCATTGCTGTGATCGCCTGTATAGCGGTGGGGGAGTTCTTTGCGGCCGGTGAAGTGGTCTTTATCATGGCCATTGGGGAGCTTCTGGAAGATTACACCGTGAAGCGGTCAAAAGCCGGGCTGAAATCCCTGTTGAACATGAAGCCTGCAACCGCCCGCGTGAAGCGCGGTGGCGCATATGTCGTTGTCGATGCCAAGGAGGTGGTGGCCGGCGACATCGTTCGGATCAATGCCGGTGAAATCATTCCGGTCGACGGGGTGGTGATTGAAGGGGCCACCAACGTCGACCAGGCACTCATGACCGGAGAATCCGTCCCCGTCGATAAAACCTCAGGCGACGAGGTTTACAGCGCCACGACCAACATTCATGGCAGCATCCTGGTGAGGGCAACCAAGGTGGGAGAAGATTCCTCGATTGCCCGCATGATCGCCATGATCAAGGACGCCGAAAACAACAAGGCCCCCATAGTCCGCACCATGGACAGGTGGGCCAGCTACCTGGTCGTTGTGGCGCTGCTGCTTTCGGTCATCGTCGGCTTCGCCACGGGCGATATTATCCGCGCCATCACCGTGCTGGTGGTTTTTTGTCCCTGCGCGCTCGTTCTGGCCACGCCTACGGCCATTGCGGCCGGCATCGGCAATGCAACCAAGCATGGGGTGATTATCAAATCGGGGGCGGCGCTGGAACAGTTGACGCATGTCAAACGGATCGTTTTCGACAAAACCGGCACCCTGACTCACGGCGAGCCGAAGGTCGAAGAGATGTTTCTGGCCGCGGGCATATCCCTTACAGAAGATGAGTTCCTTCAGTTGTGTGCTTCGGTCGAAATGCATTCGGAGCATCCACTCGGAATGGCCATCGTCAGCGCCGCAAGACTGCGGGATATAAATATCTCCGAACCGGAGAAGTTTACGGTGCTTCCCGGCAAAGGCGTCGATGCCGTGGTGGAGGGCAGGGAAATCGTTATCGGTAACCGGTCGATTCTGCGGGACCGTGGCATAACCCTTGATTCATCCTTTGAGGGGCTGGTCGACCGAGAAAACGAAAATGGCCGCAGCGTGGTGCTGGTGGCGATGAACCAGCAGGTCGTCGGGGCATTGGCCCTGGCGGACACTTTGCGCCCCGACTCCCGGGAAGTCATCGAGCGTCTGGCAGGGTTCGGCAAAAAGCTCACCCTGTTGACCGGCGACGCCCAAGTGGTCGCCGGAAAAATAGCCTGGCAGGTGGGCGTCGGTGACTACCGCGCCAATCTCATGCCTGAGGGCAAGATGAAGACTGTCGAAACGTATGAGCGTTCAGGTGAAAGAGTCTGCATGGTGGGCGACGGCATTAATGATGCGCCCGCTTTGAAAACGGCCAGCATCGGTATTGCCATGGCCGGCATCGGCAGCGACATCGCCGCCGATTCGGCGGATATCATTCTGGTCAAAGATGAGCTTGCCAAGCTCCCTTACATCATGGCCCTGGCCACCGCGGTTTCGCAAAAGATCAGGCAGAATATCATCCTTTCGCTGAGCATGAATTTTGGCGCAATCGGTCTGGCCGCACTCGGCATCCTCGGCCCGGCAAGTGGCGCACTGATGCACAATGTCAGCTCCGTGCTGGTGGTCTTAAACGCTGCTTTGCTTTTGAGGGGCGTCAAGGAAAGCAAAAACAGGGAGAAGCCAAACGACGAACCTTGCGGAAGATACTTAAATGAAACGCCGTAAATATTTCTCTCAAGTACATTTAAAAATGTATTTGCGCCAGGAATTTATTGTCAAGAATCACGCCGGAGAGAGCAGCTTCAAGGCGATTGGCCGATTTACTGAGCTTCCGGGAGTTTGATATGTCTGCCACATGTACCTGGTTAAACACCTGCCGCTTCTACCAGATGCATAAGTTATCAGAGGATAAAGGATTTGAGATGTTAAGTCGCCATTATTGCCATGGTCCATATCTGGAGCAATGTATCAGGAAAATTTTCAAATCGGTTCATGGCAGAGAGGCTGATGATCGGTTGGGGCCAGATGGCAAGATTTGGGATTTTTGGGCCCACCTGAAAGTCACTTCTGATTAAAACATAGGAATAGTAGGAAGGCTCATCAGATCGGATTTCCGAGCCTAAAAACAATGTAAAATAAAATCTAAAAAAAGCCGCCGGAAATGCTCAGACGGCTTTTTTCAAATGTAACTAAGTTTAGAAAGTGAGATATTTACTCTATGGCTAGGGGGTAAACTCGACCAACATCCGCATTGTATCAGCCTTCAAACCATCCTCCTGCATTGCTCTCTTACCCTCATCAGACTGTAGAAGTTCACGAAACTTCGCCATATCGGGTATCTCTGCTATAATGCCAGTCATGTTGATGTTCTCAGGGTCGCAAAAAGTCCGACACTTGACCCCAAGCTTTCCGAACATCTTGTGCCTGCCTCCCGGCCCTTCCTTCCAAGCTTTGGCCCAGACTGAACCATCCTGAACTTCGTGAAAAATGATCGCTGTTGTCATCATTGATTCCTTTCGTTGTCCGATAGCTTTTGATTCGTTGATAGTGGTGCGCAACTATACAAAATCAGGCTAACACAATATGCCTGACCGGGTAAGTCATCTATTGCGTTTTTCTGATCGATCAGTACGAGATGTTTCTCCGGAGTATATAGAGAAAAAGGTGCTGGTTAAAATTGGCCTGGAAGATTTTAAGGGTAGATTAGAGAAGTTTTCAGATATAGCAGATGCGGCAGGAGTGATCGCGGTTCGGAAGTCCAAGCAACTCCTAGAAATCACTATTTCCTGGAACAAAACAGCCCAACCCGAAATACCCAGGTTGGGGCTTCCCACATTATGTCCTGGGACTCGTACTTACAGAACCCAGGATTTATGAGATGCGTTTTCAGGTTTTCGCGCTTGCAAAAAGATCCGATACCAGGGGAGTTTTTGCCCAATCCGCAGGGCTCGATGCTCGGAAGAAAAGCCACGATCGGCCAGCTCTCAATGCAGGCCGCAGCACTTCTTGTACTTCCTGCCGCTGCCGCAGGGACAAGGGTCGTTGCGGCCGATTTTTTCAGCACGGCGGACCGGCGCAGGGGGCCTGTTGGTGACTTTGGTGTCATATGGGCAATCCATGAATCGCCCGCCCCACCTGCTAGTGTGCCGGAATCGGCGGATCCGGTTGCAATCCATCGACCTGCGATAAACCTGGCCGCGATTCATCGCGCCCCTGCTCAGGTTTTCAGCCTGGCGGCGATCTGCGCGACATGGCGTCCCTGGAAACGGGCAATGGCCAATTCATTTTCACTGGGCTGCCGGCTGCCGTCGGTACCGGCCAGCGTCGATGCGCCATAGGGAGTGCCGCCGGTAATCTCATCCATATTCATCAGGCGTTGTTCGGCATAGGGGACGCCGACGATCACCATGCCATGGTGCAGCAGGGTGGAGTGAAAGCTGGTGATGGTCGTTTCCTGGCCGCCGTGCTGGGTGGCGGTGGAGGTAAACACGCTGCCGACCTTGCCGACCAGGCCGCCCTGCATCCACAACTGCCCGGTTTGATCGAGAAAGTTGCGCATCTGCGCGGTCATGTTGCCGAACCGTGTCGGGGTTCCAAAGATGATCGCGTCGGCCTCGGCCAGTTGTTCCGGCTTGGCGTAGGGGACATGACCGAAAGCTTCGCGGGCGGCTTTGGCGCCGCTCCGCTCAAGGGCTTTATCCGGCACCAGTTCCGGGACCTGCAGCAGGGTGACCTGGGTGCCGTCGACCTCTTTCGCCCCGGCGGCTACCGCCTCGGCCATCTGGTAGACGTGACCGTACATGCTGTAAAAAACCACCTGAATTTTTGTCGCCATCGGAAACCCCCTTCGCTTCTGGGCTTGAACAGGGCCTGGTGCCAGGGAAGCACCAAGGTCTTGATGACCGATCCGCCTCCCGGACAAAGAGTAAAAATTCAAAGCCCCCTTTGGCAGAGCAGGAAATTACGCCACTCGTCCGCTAGAAGTGATGGAAAGAGGACAGGACCAAGTTAAATATTTGGAATCAGATAAGTTTGCCCTGAAAATAACTGTTTTTTGAGCCTATTGCTAGATTTTTAGGGGCATTTATCACTTTGACATTAAATAAATATGGGGTAATGTCAAGTATCCATTAATCCCAATTAAGGAGGCGCTGATGAAGATCGTCAAGAGTTTACTTATTATTGCTCTGATGGCTGCCGTACTGGTTCCGTTCAGCC
>DATFJP010000151.1:0-4793 GCA_035269105.1 Desulfuromonadales bacterium | reverse complement strand
GTGACCGGCAGCGGCAAAACCGAGGTCTACCTGCGGGCTGCCGCCGCCTGCCTCGACCGCGGCCGCCAGGTACTGGTCCTGGTGCCGGAAATCGCCCTGACCCCGCAGCTGGTCGGGCGTTTCCGCAGCTGGTTCCAGGAGCGCGCGGTCCGCCTGGCCGTGCTGCATTCCGGCCTCTCCGACGGGGAACGGTTTGACGCCTGGCGCAGTATCGCCCGGGGCGACGTCGAGGTGGTCATCGGCGCCCGGTCTGCGGTCTTTGCGCCCCTGCCCGAACCGGGGCTGATTATCGTCGACGAAGAACACGACGCCAGCTACAAGCAGTCGGAAGGCTTCCGCTACAATGCCCGCGACCTCGCCCAACTGCGTGGCCAGATGGAGGGCGCGACTGTCCTGCTGGGCAGTGCGACGCCTGCCCTGACCAGCTATCAGCGGTCGAGAGCTGGGCAGATCCATGCCCTTGATTTGCCGGAACGGATTGCGGACCGGCCGCTGCCGGCGGTGGAGTTGGTCGACCTGAGCAAGACCGGTCTCGAAACCCTGCTGAGCAAACCTCTGCAGGCGGCGATAACCGAGACGCTGGCTGCCGGCGAGCAAGCCCTGCTGCTGTTGAATCGCCGGGGCTACGCGCCGTTTCTGCTCTGCCACGACTGCGGGGCCACCTGCCGCTGCCCGAACTGTGCCATCACCCTGACCTTCTCCCGCACCCAGAACAGCCTGCGCTGCCATTACTGCGATTTCCGCCTGCCGCCGCCGGAGGTCTGCGCAGGCTGCGGCGGTGCTCGGATGATGCCGGAAGGAGCCGGTACCGAGCGCCTGGAAGAAGAGCTGCGCAGCGTATTTCCCGAGGCCAGAATCGCCCGCATGGACCGCGACACCACCACCCGCAAGGGCGCCCACGCCCGTCTGCTCGACCGGGTTGCGACCGGCGACATCGATATCCTGACCGGCACCCAGATGATCGCCAAAGGCCATGACTTCCCGCGGGTGACTCTGGTCGGGGTCCTGAATGCGGACGGCGCCCTCAATCTGCCCGATTTCCGCAGCGCCGAGAGGGTGTTCTCGCTGCTCACCCAGATGGCCGGCCGCGCCGGCCGCGGGGTGCTGCCCGGACGGGTCCTGATCCAGACCTACGATCCCGAAAACACCACTTTGCAGCAGGTCGCCCGCCATGCTTATTTTGAATTCGCCGAAGTCGAACTGGACCAGCGTGAGCTGCTTGGCTACCCGCCCTTCGGCTACCTGGTCAACCTGGTCCTGGCCGGCAACGATCTGCAGCGAACCGGGGCGGCGGCCGACCTTCTGGCCGAACGCCTGATGGCAAAAAACGGCAGCGTCGAGGTGCTCGGCCCGGCACCCTGCCTGCTGGCCAAGCTGCGCGGCAAGAACCGCTTCCAGATCCTGCTCAAATCAACGCAGCGGCAGCCGCTGCGCGCGCTCTTGGATCATCTGCCCGAACTCCGCAAGCAGTTGGCCGCAGGCATCACTCTGACGATTGATGTCGATCCCCTGGATATGGTTTGATGAAAAAAGACGGGACCGTGGTGCGGGGTTGGTGGTTCGTGGGCAAACATCGTTTCGAACCAATTGGTTTGGATAAGGACCTTAGTAGTAATAAAAATACATCAAACAGTTAGAGGCTTAAAGTGAATGTTCTTTCTAGAAAAATCATGACCCGTCCTTTCTGCTGGGCCGCCTTGGCCGGCTCACTTCTCATGAGTTTCGGCGGCTGTGCTAAACCGCCGGAAATCACCGGGCCGCCGTCGGTCGTCGAACCGGTGACGCCGGCAGAGCCCGAACCGGAACCGGCGGTCGAAGCTGAACCGCTGCAGGAAGTCGCTTGGTCCGAGGTGGACGGTTGGCTGCGGGATGATCCGGCGCTGGCCATGGACGCTTTGCTGAAAAGCTGCCGGGCCCTGCGGTTTCGCTCGGAATGGCAACAGCCCTGCGCTCGCCTCACCAGCATGGTGGGACGGACCGGCGACGAAATCCGGCAGGCTCTCGAGGAAGCATTCGTGCCTTTCCGGCTCCAGCAGGCCGATGGTAGTCCGGTGGGCCTGTTGACCGGCTATTACGTGCCCGATCTGCGCGGCAGCCGCACCCCCTCGGCCGACTACCCCTATCCGCTTTACGAGCGGCCCGACGACCTGCTGGCCATCGATTTGACCGATGTCTATCCCAGCCTGTCCGGCTACCGCCTGCGCGGCCGCCTGGAGGGTAATCGGGTGATTCCGTACTGGGATCGTGATGAGATCGAAAGCCCGGAAAAGCCGTTGCAGGGAGAGGAGCTGTTCTGGGTGGCCGACCCGGTGGAGTTGTTCTTTCTGCACATCCAGGGCTCTGGTCGCATTCTGTTCGAAGATGGCAGTTCGGCGATGGTCAACTACGCCGACCAGAATGGTCATCCCTATCGCTCTATCGGTGCGTGGATGATCGAGCGCGGCATCATGACCCGTGACCAGATGTCGATGCAGAACATCCGCGCCTGGGCGCGCGATAACCCCGACCGGGTCGACGAACTGCTCGGCCAGAACCCCAGCTATGTCTTCTTCCGCGACCTGGGCGAGGACATCTACAGTCCCCCGGGCGCGCTCGGCGTGCCGCTTACCCCCGGCCGCAGCCTGGCCGTGGACCCGCGCTACATTCCCCTCGGCGCGCCGGTCTTTCTGGCCACCACCTGGCCCGGCACCGACCGGCCGCTGCAGCGGCTGATGTCGGCCCAGGACACAGGCGGCGCGATCAAGGGTCGGGTGCGGTCGGACTTCTTCTGGGGCATGGGCGAGCAGGCCGGATCTTTTGCCGGGCGCACCAAGCAGGAGGTGCGGCTCTGGCTGCTGCTGCCGCGGGAGGATGGGAATACCGAGCTGTAATCTTTTCGTGACGTTCGGTCACGCCGGTTGCCTCTCAATGAAATAGGAAGAAATTATGGATGATTACAAGCTCTTGATCGACCTGCACAAGGAGGGCCATCGACAGGGGCCCGGCGGGGATGGCGAGACGGAGCTTGCACTCCATCTCGCCATGATTGACCGGGAGACACCGCTGCAGATTGCGGATATCGGCTGCGGTACGGGAGCATCCACCCTTTTGCTTGCGCGTCTCTTGGCGAATGGCCGGATCACGGCAATAGATTTCCTCCAGGAGTTTCTGGATATCCTGGAACAAAGGGCCGAACGCGCGGGGGTGGCGGACAGGATATCGCCTCTTTGCGGGACAATGGACGACCTGCCTTTCACCGACGAGGAGTTGGATATTATCTGGTCGGAGGGAGCAATCTATAACATCGGATTTGAGGAGGGCGTAAAGGACTGGCGACGTTATTTGAAGGTAGGTGGTGTCCTGGTTGTTTCCGAGATCACATGGATCACGGACTCCCGGCCGCAGGAACTCCAGAATCATTGGGATCGCGAATATCCAGAAATCAATGTCGCCTCTGCCAAGATAAGAATTCTGGAGGAGAACGGCTATTCGCCGGTCGGGTATTTCGTGTTACCGGAACACTGCTGGCTGGGTCAGTACTACAGGCCCATGCAGGCGAGGTTCGAGGACTTCCTGACCCGCAACGGAAACAGTGAAGAAGCACGCGAGATTGTGGCGGCGGAGCAAAAGGAAATTAAGCTGTACCAAACATACAAAACGCACGTCAGCTACGGGGTTTATGTCGCAAGAAGACTGGAATAGAAGGGCGGACAAGGCGCTGCATTGGCCGCCGCTTCGCGGATTCCAGGGACATCTTACATATTTCTATAGCTGCGATGATCGCGAAGGGTAGGCGGCGAACGAGGTGCCCCCATGACCCCGCGTCTTTGGTAAAGAGCAATGCGATAACCAGCATGGGGAGTGGGGTCAGACCGAGGAAGTGTAGGGAGTGGGGTCAGACCGAGGAAAAAGATCTTAACTGCCTGATATTCAATACATAATTTTTTAATTTTGATGCATTGTTATCCTTAGAGCCTCATTTTAAGGGGCAAAATAACGTGTCTAAGGATGTTGTCCATCAGGGGAGGGGGTATGCCACGAGCGAATCGTTATTTCTTACCGGGCCACGTCTGGCACATTACACACCGCTGCCACCAGAAGGAGTTTCTCCTCAAGTTTGCCAAAGACAGAAACCGCTGGCTTTTCTGGTTATTCGAGGCCAAGAAGCGTTACGGATTATGTATCTTGAATTATGTGGTGACTTCCAATCATATTCATTTGCTCGTCAAGGATAGTGGCAATAATGCGATTGTCCGGAGTATGCAATTGGTAGAAGGTCGAGTGGCACAGGAGTATAACCAGAGGAAAAAACGTAAGGGAGCCTTTTGGGAGGATCGCTACCACGCAACAGTGATCGCCGCGGATGAGCATTTATCTCGTTGTCTGACCTATATCGATCTGAACATGGTCCGTGCGGGTGTTGTTGAACATCCCATGGATTGGGATGCAAGCGGCTACGCCGAACTGTTCAGCAGTCGACAAAGATATAACCTCATAGATCGGAAGTCTCTGCAAAAAACTCTCGGCATCGACAACTTGGAGCAGCTCAGAGCGGAGCGCTTATTGTGGGTTGAAGATGCACTAAGAACGAGTTCCATGAACAGAGATAGCCGCTGGTCTGAAGGTGTCGCCGTTGGTCGTGAAAGTTTCGTCACAAAGGTCAAAGCCGACTTGGAAGTCGGCCCGCATGGTCCTAAGGTTCGCTGCTGTGATGGAGATTTTATTCTCAAGGAAGAAGGGGCCAGCTATAATCCTTAAAGCCCTCATATGGGCGACAAAAACCAGCCTCTAAGAAGGATTTTGTATCTATGTGC
>DATFJP010000150.1:0-23638 GCA_035269105.1 Desulfuromonadales bacterium | reverse complement strand
GACCAAGCCAACCAATTGAAATCACATCCATTCACCCTCAATAACCACCCCATATTCGCACTATGGGCCGATTTTCGGCGTCAAAAACAGCCCCATAAGCTTTTAATCCTGCCACCAGCAAACAAATCCAGATCTTCCGGGTCGGACCCGCACAACTGACTGTTTAGGTATCAAGCTTGACTAATGGGTATTCTGCTGAACGGTGTCAGGTCCTTAATCTCGAGTAAATTCAAATTGCAAGACCCGCTCCACTCTGGCCGCGCTGATATGCTAACATGTCAACTTGGTTACCGTTTTAAATCGATTTTATCTTCGTCGATAAAGGAGTCATCATGAAAATCGGAATATTTTACGGTGGCAGCACTGGCAATACCGCCTTAATCGCTCAACGTCTTGCGGAGCGAATCACCACCGCACGCCTTTATCCCATTGCCAACGCAACCCGGGCGGATCTGGAAGGCTGTGACCTTCTGATTCTCGGCACTTCAAGCTGGCACAATGAAAAGGATCGCCTGCAACACGACTGGAACGACGCCTATGACTGCCTGCGCGAGGCACGGCTGGAGGGGGCAAAGGTCGCTTTGTACGGGGTCGGAGATCAGGTAGGTTACCCTGATGCCTTTGTCGACGGGATGAAGGCACTGCATGATCTGGCGGTGGCGGCCGGAGCGACCATCATCGGCAAATGGCCGGATAAAGGCTACGATTACTCTGCCTCCGCCGCGGTTGAAGGGGATTATTTCCTTGGTCTGCCCCTTGATGTCGAAAATCAGGACCAGCTTACCGAGCAGCGCCTGGCCGTCTGGGTGTCTCTGCTGCAGGAGGAAGCGGGTATCAGCTAATTCGTTTCTGTCCGGAAACCGCCCTTTTTCACGTCTTCCGAGTCGGGCGATGGGGACACTTCCCAGGAAGTGTCCCTTATTATGTAAACATTGGGCCGATGGCCGGTGGTTGGGGCCCGGGCGGCAAAGCGCAGCGTCCAAAGAAAAAGCATTGCCTGGCCATCGGAACAGTGCTATACAGGCGCAGCACAAAGACCACGGGGATTGCCCTGTGGTTTTTTCTTTTTTTAAACACAAGCCTTCAAGGAACGTATCACCCATGATCAGTGCATCCGATATCTGTCTGGCCTATGGCAAACGGACGATTTTCAAGAACGTCAATATCAAGTTCACCCCGGGCAACTGCTACGGCCTGATCGGTGCCAACGGCGCCGGCAAATCCACCTTCCTGAAAATCCTGTCCGGCGATGTCGATCCGGACAAGGGCGAGGTCTCCATTGGCAAGGGCTTGCGCATGGCGGTTCTGCGCCAGGACCAGTTCGCCTTCGATGAGCAGACCGTGTTCAACACGGTCATCATGGGTCATGAACGCCTCTACCAGGTGATGATCGAGCGGGAAGCGATTTACGCCAAGAGTGAGCTCACCGAAGAGGACGGCGTTCGCTCCGGCGAACTCGAGGCGGAATTCGCTGAAATGGACGGCTACGAGGCGGAATCAGAGGCCGCGGTCCTGCTCAACGGGCTGGGCATCCCCGAAACACTGCGTCACAATAAGATGAAGGAGCTGGAAGGTGGAGAAAAGGTGCGCGTACTGCTGGCCCAGGCGCTGTTCGGCAACCCCGACGTGCTGCTGCTCGATGAGCCGACCAATAACCTCGACCTTAAATCGATCCAGTGGCTCGAAGAGTTCCTCGGCCGTTTTCAGAATACGGTAATCGTGGTCTCTCATGACCGTCACTTCCTCAACCAGGTTTGTACCCACATCGCCGATATCGATTTCGGTACCATCCGCACCTATGTCGGCAACTACGACTTCTGGTACGAAGCGAGCCAGCTGGTGCTGAAGCAGAAGCAGGACGCCAACAAGAAGGCCTCCGACAAGGCAGAGGAGCTCAAATCCTTCATCGCCCGCTTCAGTTCCAACGCCTCCAAGGCGAAACAGGCGACGGCGCGCAAGAAGCTGCTGGATAAGCTCGACATCGAGGAGATGCCGGTGTCGTCACGCAAATACCCGTTCGTCGTCTTCAAGCCGGAGCGCCCCTGCGGTGATATCATCCTTGAGGTGAAGGGCCTGAGCAAAAGCATCGACGGTGTCAAGGTGCTGGACAACCTCGATCTGATCGTCAACAAGGGGGACAAGATCGCCTTTGTCGGCAACAACGGCCTCGCCAGGACCACCCTGATGCAGATCCTGGCCGGTGAACTGCAGCCCGACAGCGGCAGCTTCCGCTGGGGTGTCACCATTACCAGCACCTATTTCCCCAAGGAGAACAGTGCCTATTTCAACAACGATCTGAGCCTGATCGACTGGCTGTGCCAGTTCGCTCCCACCGAAGGAGAGAGCTTCGCGCGCGGTTTTCTGGGCCGCATGCTCTTCTCCGGCGACGAGGCGACCAAACAGACCGGCGTGCTGAGCGGCGGTGAGAAGGTGCGCTGCATGCTGGCGCGGATGATGCTGACCAACGCCAACGTGCTGCTGTTCGACGAACCAACCAACCATCTCGACTTGGAATCGATCACCGCCCTGAACAACAGCCTGATCAATTTCACGGAGGTCATTTTGTTCACCTCCCACGACCACAAGTTCGTCACCACCCTTGCCAACCGGGTCATCGAACTGCACCCCGGTGGCGTCATCGACCGGGTCATGAGCTACGATGACTACCTGAAGGATGACCCCGTCAATGCACTTCGTGAGCAACTGGAGCAGACCGTGACCAAAACCGGCGAGCTCGCCGCCTGAACCGTCAATCGGTCGGTCACTGACGGTCACTGGGGTCGGACCAAGCTAAACACCTGGATGAGGGACACTCCCCGGGAAGTGTCCCTCATTATGTAAACCTTGATCGGCATTTATTCTGAGGCCAAGTCCGGCGATGGGGACATTTGAAAACACGTGTCCTTTTGATCGTGTCCACGGTTCCGACCCATCCATCCATTTCCGCAAAAACATCCTGACCTACTTATGGATTATCCGCTCATTTTCCAGCCCTGACACCCTGCGTAGATTTTTCTTGAAAAAGCGATGCGACCGACATATGCTGAATACGTGTCGATAAAATCCACTTTTTTCGACATATACGCCCTCAGGGAGATCATCATGCCCTTCGACCCGCAAAAACCTTACAATAATCTGCCTGATCTCCCCCCGCAGACCGAGTTGGAGACCAAACCCGTGTTGAAACAGGCCATCGCCGCCAATCGCGCCTTGGCCGAATTGAAGGGGATCGGGGAGCTGGTTCCCAACCAGGCGGTTGTGATCCAGTCGATTGGGCTGCAGGAAGCCAAGCTTTCTTCCGAAATTGAAAACATCGTCACCACCAACGACGAACTCTACCGGGCCTTTGCCAACCGGGGAGAGAAAACCGATCCGCACACCAAAGAGGTGCTGCGCTACAATGACGCTCTTTGGTATGGCTTCGAAGCCATCCGGCATCAGCAGCGTCCCCTGTCGACCGGTCTGTTCGAGGAGTTGTTCGGCCAGATCAAGCAAAGTCGAGCGGGCGTGCGGAAAACCCCTGGCACGAAATTGGCCAATAGTGCCGGCGAAATCGTGTACACGCCACCACAGGGGGAAGCCCTGCTGCGCGACAAACTCGCCAACCTGGAACGTTTCCTCTACGCAAAAGATGACATCGACCCGCTGATCAAGCTGGCAGTGATACACTACCAGTTCGAGGCGATTCACCCGTTTACAGACGGCAACGGCAGAACCGGCCGGATCATCAACATCCTTTTCCTGGTGGAACAGCGACTGCTCGATATACCGGTTCTCTATCTCAGCCGCTATATCACCGAGCGTAAATCGGACTATTATGCTGGGCTGCGCGGGGTCACCGAAAAAAACGACTGGGAAACCTGGAACCTATATATGCTCAAGGCCATTGAGGAGACGGCACGGGAAACCTGCGATCGGATCTTACAGATCAGGGACCTGATGGCAGAAGACCTGGAGCGGGTCAAATCAGAACTGCCGAAAATCTATTCCAAAGGCCTGGTGGAGCTTTTTTACCGGCAGCCGTACTGCAAGATCCGGTTTCTGGAAGAAGCCGGCATCGCCCAGCGCCAGACAGCCTCCGTATATTTGAAGGAATTGGCAAGGATCGGCCTATTGAAGGCCGTTCGGAAAGGCCGGGAAATCTATTACATCAACGAAAGATTCTTGAGGCTGCTTGCCGGCTAGTCGAAGATTGGTGCCCCCAATATTGAGTGCTGCGCGGGGAAGTTCAGGATCGAAGTCGGGGACACGTCCGGGGGACAGTTTCACGGAAGCGTCCCGGAGAGGGAGAATATCATGTCTGAAATGATCATTACCGAAGCGATGGTCACGTGCCGGTCGTTGCATGGCCAGACGATTGTCTACTGCAGACTGGACGGTCAGCAGTATGTGATTGCCAAGTCGGTGGTCAAAGTGCTCACTGAGACTACTTACCTGTGCGGCGAAAACCCCTACATCCAGAAGATCCTCGAAAGACTGCCTGATGACACGGTCATGCTGCCCGTTGCGGGGCGGGAACTGCTCGGCAAGGTTTGGGAAGACCCCGGGGAACAGAAGGACGTCTATTTCGTAAAAGTGACGGCTCTGCTGGATCAACTTGGCAATATTTTCCCGCAGGCCAGTCCGGATCTTCTGGAATCGGCCCGCGAAACCATGATGCAACATCTCCAAATGTTGCATTGAATAAACGATGGTACGATGGGGTCACGATGGGGTCAGCCCTTGACATTGGACAGTACCAAGCCAATAAATGTCCCAAGTCAAGGGCTGACCCCGTTCTAAGGGCTGACCCCGTTCTACTAAAGACAGCAGGGCCCTGCAACCTTCAGACATAATGCCTGTCAGTAGAAATCAAGCGACCTGCTCAGGTACCACAGAAGGTGCGGTAGGGTTGGTCCGAAGGCGACGCCGGCGAGCGGTAAAGGGTCTGCTCCGGGGTGTCGTCGTAGGGGCTGGCCAGCACCGCCAGCAGCCGTTGCAGCGGCTGGTAATCCTCCTGTCCGGCCGCGGCCAGGGCTTCCTCGACCCGGTGGTTGCGCGGGATCACCGCCGGATTGCGGGAGCGCATCAATGTGCCGGCTTCCGTCAGGGATTGCGGCTGTCGTCCCAGGCGTGCCTGCCAGCGTGACTGCCAACGGATCATGTCATCATCTTTAAACAGCGGCTCCGGGCGGCTGGCACCGTCGGCTAACACGCGGAAGGTGTTGGTGAAATCGGCCCGCAGCCTGTGCATGCCGGCCAGCAGTTCCTCGACCAGGATCTCATCCTCGGCTTCTTCATTGAACAGGCCCAGTTTTTCCCGCCATCCCGTCAACTGAAGCTGCCGGAATCGTGTGGTGAAAGCCGCAATTTTCTCCCGGGCGACAGCCAGCGCCCGGTCCGGGTCGGGGTCGAGCAGCGGCAGCAGGCTTTCCGCCAGTCGGGCCAGATTCCACTGGACGATGGACGGTTGATTGGCATAGGCGTAGCGGCCTTGAAGATCGATCGAACTGAAAACCGTCGCCGGATCATAGGCGTCCATGAAGGCACAGGGTCCGTAATCGATGGTTTCGCCGCTGAGGGCGGTGTTGTCGGTGTTCATAACGCCGTGAATGAAGCCGACCAGCTGCCATTGCACCAACAGCGCGGCCTGGCGCATGATGATCTCCTCCAATAAGGCCGGATAGGGATTGGCGACGGACTCCAGCGCCGGGTAATGGCGGGAAATGCAGTAATCGGCGAGCCGCTGCAATTCCTCTCTGCCGCCCCGGGCGGCAGCGTATTCAAAGGTGCCGACGCGCAGATGGCTGGCCGCGACACGGGTCAGAATCGCACCCGGCAGGACAGTCTCCCGGTAGACCGGTTCGCCGGTCGCGACCACCGCAAGGCTGCGGTTGGTGGGGATGCCGAGGGCGTACATCGCTTCACTGATAATGTACTCCCGCAGCATCGCTCCGAGCGGGGCGCGGCCGTCACCGGCGCGGGAAAAAGGTGTCTGGCCCGACCCTTTCAACTGGATGTCGTAGCGTTCTCCGTGCGGGGTGAGCTGTTCGCCCAAAAGGATCGCGCGACCGTCGCCGAGCATGGTGAAATGGCCGAACTGATGACCGGCATAGGCCTGGGCCAGCGGGTCGGACCCGGGCGGAAGACGATTGCCCGCGAGCACTTCCACTCCCTCGGGTGAGCGCAGGGCGTCGTCATTCAATCCCAGCGTCCCGGCCAGGCTCCGGTTGAGGATGACCAGCCGGGGGGCTGTTACCGGCACCGGCTTGACTCGCACGAAGAATGAGGACGGCAACCGGGAGTAGCTGTTGTCGAAATTCCAGCCGGCAGCCTTGACGCCGGAGTTGGTTTGCTCGCTCATGCTCATAATCCCGAATCAAAGACGCAATCGACGATTGTTTCGAATTGAATCTATTGTATCATGAGCCGGGGGTGCTTGCGGAATGGGCGGTTACCCTGCGCCCTGCCCCCTCAGACGAGAGTTCGCCGAAACTTTCTGCTTTCCGGGGGCACTTAAATACAAGGATCCCTTTTCGCGAGCTGGTAAAATTCAGACAACCCTCCAGGACCCACCGGCGTTTCCAGGAGGCGAATCAAGCCCGGCCCCGAGGATGCGTAGCGAAGACTCGGCTGGACAACACAATCAAGGAAGTTTGCTATGAAAGGCCGCACCGTTGTTCAATTTCCCTCGCCACCCGATCTCTGGTCCCAGGTTGAGACCTGGGCGGAGGAAAACCGATTTACCCTCGACTGCCAGGAGGAGCGACATCGGGTCTATAGCAAGGGCCATTGGCTGCTGATGTCGCCGGCCAGTGTGGAGATCCGCCAGGCGGGTAAGATGGTGACGCTGGAGGCCTGGGTCAAGGCGGATCTGCTCCTGATCCTCAGGTTGTTTTCGGGCAGGAAATCGGAAACAGCGCTCGAGTCGGGAGGGATAACCGCTTCAATTCCGCGCTGGGAGGCCCGCCGGACGGTCAATAAGCTGCTGGCCCGCTTCGGTCAGAAGCCGATAAAATGAAAAAACCGCTGCATGCCTGGGCGGAGTTGGGAACCGGGGACGGTGCCGTGAAACTGCCGCTGAAAGTGCCCCAGACAAAATCTGCTATCATTGCAAACAGACCATGAAAAAGCGCTTTCTTCTTCTATTCATCAGCAGCTGGATTGTTCTGATGGGATGCAGTGCAAAAGCAATGGGCCAAAACGACAGCACAGGCCAAACCCTGCCCCCTTGCGGCACAAAACCGAACTGCGTCTCTTCGCAAAGCACTTCGGAGCGTCACCGGACAGAACCCTTCAGACTGGACGGTTCCGGCCCTGCTGCCATCAAGAAGCTCCAGACGATCATCTCCGCCCTGCCCGGGACAACCATCATCGAGGCGGACGATCTTTTTCTGCATGCGGAGTTTAAAAGCCGGCTGTTCGGTTTTGTTGATGATGTGGCGTTTCTTGCCAACGAAAAGGAAGGCCGCGTTGAGGTTCGTTCTGCGTCCCGGACTGGCTACTACGATTTCGGGGTCAACCGGCGGCGCGTCGAACAGCTCCGCAGGCTGTATAAAGAAAAGTAACCCGGAAAACTTGACCTCTGCTTGCGCCGACTTAGTGTCCATCCGGAAACTCCGGATGGACACAGTGCAGTTTTCGAGCTGGAAACGAGGAGTTTTTCGTCATGGCAAGGAAATCAAGGGCTTTGGCCGGAGGCGTACATCGGTACGCCGCACAAGCAAGCCCGCAGATTGACGCCGCCATGACGGAAAAGAACCGTTTCCGGACGAAAACGACTTAGGGGTTCAGCCCTTGTCACTTGCATGGCTGGAATACCCCCGGCGATAAGGCCGGACATGGCCGGCTGGTGGTCAATTTTGCCTAATCACAGATCTCCTGAAATGGTCAAACCGAGATTATCAGAACCGGAGAAGTCATGAAACGCCCGCTCGCCATACTGCTGCTGGCCCTCATAATCGTTGGCCTGCTGTTCAGCACATTCGCTCTTTTCCAGGGGAAATTCGTCGAAGCCCTTTTGGTCTATCCTCTCCTGATCGTTGCCTATATCTTTTTGCGCGTTGGCAAAAAGCAGTAAATGATTGAGCGGGGCTCGCCGGAGTTGGGAAAACTCCCGGGGAGTGTTCCCTCATTATGTAAATATCCACATGTATCGTCCTTCCGGGCCAGATCGGACCCATGGTTCAGAAAGGCTGTCCCTTTGATGTCTCAGGATCAAATCATCATCTTCGTCATTCTGGCAGCAACCATCGTGCTTTTCCTCTGGGGATACTGGCGTCACGACGTCGTCGCTCTGGCGTCTCTGCTGGCCTGCGTGTTCGCCGGCCTGGTGCCGATCGAAAGCGCGTTCTACGGCCTGGGCCACCCGGCGGTCATCACCGTGGCCTGCGTGCTGGTGCTGAGTTCAGGGTTGCAGGCGACCGGAGCCGTCGATGCCTTCGCCCAGCACCTGTTGCCCCAATCAGCGCGACTGCTGCCGAGCATGGCCGCCTTGATCGCCCTGGGAGCGCTGCTCTCGGCATTTATGAACAATGTCGGGGCGATGGCGTTGTTGATGCCGGTGGCCATTCAGATGGCGTCCAAGCATGAGGTCCCGCCGGGCCGGATCCTGATGCCGCTGGCGTTCGGCACCATCCTCGGCGGCATGACGACTTTGATCGGCACCCCGCCCAACCTCATCGTTGCGGGTTTTCGCGCCGAGATCGGCGCGGGCAGCTTCGGCATGTTTGATTTTTCGCCGGTGGGCCTTGCCGTTGTGGCCGTCGGCGTGACCTTTATCGTGCTGCTGGGTTGGCGCCTGGTCCCGGTGCGCAAGGAGTCCGGCGAGGTCAGTTTTGATACCGGCACCTATTTCACCGAAGTCCGCATCCCCCCCAAGGCCAAGGCCGTCGGCAAGACGCTGCGTGAGGTCGAGCAGGACCTGGAGGAGGCGGATGCCCAGGTCGTGGGTATGGTGCGCAAGGAGTTTCACGTCTCGGCCCCCAATCCCGCACGGATACTTCAGGCAGGCGATATTCTCGTCATCGAGGCAGAGCCCGAAGCGCTGTCCGGAGTGCTGTCGGGTCTCGATTTGCAGCTGGCCGAGGATGTGCCGGTGGCTGAGAAGGAGAACGAGGAGACAGGCGAGGCGCCTGCGCCCGCAGAAGCGACTGACGATGAGAGGGAGGCTGACGAGAAAGAGCAGCGTCATCCCGAAGAGGTTGAGCTGCTTGAACTGGTGGTCATGCCGCATTCGAACCTGGTCGGCCGCTCGGCCAGCGACATCCAGCTGCGCACTCGTTTCGGCCTGAACCTGCTCGCCATCTCACGCCAGGGGCGGCGTTCCATCAAGCGCCTGCGGACGGCGGTGCTGCAGGCCGGCGATGTTCTGCTGATGCAGGGCGCAGAGGAGGCGCTCTCCGGCTTTACCACGGTTTTTCAATGCGTGCCCCTGGCGGAGCGTTCCATCAGTATCCCGAACAAGAGTCGAGCTTCCATCGCCGTCGCGGTAATGAGCATGGCGATCGGCGGCGCCGCCCTGGGGTTGGTCCCTGCCGCGGTTTCGTTTGCCGCCGGGGTCCTGGTATTCATGATGCTGCGCATTGTGCCGCCGCGTAAGGTTTATGAATCCGTCGACTGGTCCATCATCGTCCTGCTCGGTGCGTTGATCCCCGTGGCCGGTGCCATGGATTCCACCGGTGCGGCGGACCTCCTGGCGCGCAACCTGCTGGACAATATCGCCCAGGGCTATCCTGTGGTCGCGCTGGCACTGATCCTGATCGTGACCATGACCCTCTCCGATTTCATGAATAATGCCGCGACTGCCGCCGTGATGTGTCCCATCGCCATCAGCACCGCCACGCAACTCAGCCTCAATGCCGACACCTTTCTTATGGCCGTGGCCATTGGCGCGTCCTGTGCCTTTCTCACCCCCATCGGCCATCAGAACAACACCCTGATTCTCGGCCCCGGCGGTTTTCGCTTCGGTGACTACTGGCGGCTTGGCCTGCCCATGGAAGTCCTGGTCGTCGTTGTAAGCCTCCCCATGTTACTCTGGATCTGGCCTTTGGGATAAATTGGGGGCTTGCCGGGTCGGACCGCCCTGACTGACTGTGGATGCTGCAAACTCCTGGAGGGTTTAAACGGAAATCGACAATCGATAGGTCAAGGTGCTCGTCGAAGGAATTCAGATTATCGAGGTGGTTGTCTCCAGAAAAAAATCGGACGCGATCTGAATTATCCTCGGTAAAGGCATCCATAATATGAAGTGCAAGCTGATCCCCACGCGCAACAGCCTGGCTTATGCCGGCAGTGTGACGGGGCGAGAGATCGTCTATGAACGCAGTGTTCAGCAGGTTCGGGCGGATATCGCCAGGAAAGGACACGGCAGGTTCCGGCAGCGAACGACCTCAAAACCACTTCACTTTTACGCCTATAGCATCATTTCCATGGTCAATAACGGGCCCATAAATCCTTAACCCCTGCCCCCAGGGTGGGACCCAGCCTCCCGGGAGTGCCCATGAAGTTCCGCTATCAGCTCGATGAACGGCCGCCGCTGCGCGACCTGTTCCTGTTCGGCCTGCAGTGGCTGGCCATTTCGGTGCCGTCCCTGGTCATCATTGGCCGGGCGGTGGCCGGCCCGGGCGGGGCGGAGCCGGCGGCGGAGATCCTCTACCTGCAGAAGCTTGCCCTGGTGACCGGCCTGACCATGGGCGTTCAGGTCCTTTTCGGCCACCGTCTGCCGCTGGTGGTCGGCCCGGCTGCGGTGCTGCTGATCGGGGTGGCGGCCAGCCGCGGCTACCCCGCGGGGGTGGTCTACGGCTCGATCCTGACCGGCGGGCTGGTTTTGACCCTGCTCGCCGTGACCGGCCTGTTCGGCCGCCTGGTCCGCTTGTTCACCCCGCGGGTGGTGGCCGCCGTCCTGCTGCTGATCGCCTTTACCCTGCTGCCGACCATCCGTGGCCTGATCCTCGCCGGCGGCGCGGCGCCGCCCACGGCCGGACTGTGTTTCGCGGCGGTTCTGGTGCTGCTGCTGTTCATCGCCCAGCAGCGGCTCGCGGGGATATGGAAGGCGACTCTCATCGTCTGGGGTCTTTTGGCCGGAAGCGGGGTCTGGCTGCTGCTCTTTCCGACCTCCCTGCCGATCTCCGCCGCCGCCCCCCTGGCACTGCCTGCCGGCGACTGGGCCATTGCCAGCTTCGCTGTCGATCCCGGCGTGCTGGTGGCCTTCCTGTTCTGCTTCCTGGCCCTGGCCGTCAACGAGATGGGTTCGATCCAGTCCATGGCCGCCCTGCTGAACCCTGCCGACATGCCGGGACGGATCAGCCGCGGGGTGACGGTGGCGGGACTCGGCAATATGCTGGCCGGGGCCTGCGGCGTGCTGGGCCCCGTCGATTTCTCCCTCAGCCCCGGGGTGATCGCCGCCACCGGCTGCGCCTCGCGCTTCGTTCTGCTGCCGGCCGCGCTGGCCCTGGTCCTGCTGTCCTTTTCACCCCTGGCGCTGGGCATTCTCGGCGCCGTGCCCCCGGTCGTGGTCGGCGCCACTTTGCTGTTCATTCTCTGCTCGCAGGTGGCGGCGGGACTTCTGACGCTGATGGCCGGGGAGGAGCCGTTCCGCTTCGAACATGGTCTGGTGATCGGCCTGCCGCTGTTGCTCGGCACGCTGGTCGCCTTCCTGCCGCCAGCGGTGGTAGCCGGCTTCCCCGCCGCACTGCAGCCAGTCCTGGGCAACGGCTTCGTGGTGGGGACCGTCACCGTCCTGCTGCTGGAGCATGGCCTGATGAAAAACTCCGGTTCCTGTTGAGGACACCCTCGCTAGGGAAAAGAGGGACACTCCCCGGGAAGTGTCCCTCATTATGTAAACCTTGATCGGAATTTGATCTTTGCCCTCTTCTCCGTTAGAATTTCCCCACACTTTGGATTTTCTTTTGTTATGACATCTTCTGGAGGGACCTATGCCTCGTCAGGCGCGCATGGTGGCTGTCGGCTATCCGCATCATGTCACCAATCGCGGCAACAACCGCGAACCGGTTTTTTTCGATGACCATGACCGGTTGACCTACCTGGAGCTTCTCGAATATTACACCCGGCAATACCAGGCGGAGATCTGGGCTTACTGCCTGATGCCGAACCACGTCCACCTTGTTGCCATACCAAAAACTTCAAATGCCCTGTCCCGGGGAATCGGCTATACCAACCAGGTCTACACGCAGCATATCAATCGAAAATACTATCGTTCAGGACGTATTTGGCAAAACCGGTTTTTCTCCAGCATCGTCGATACCGATGAACATCTTTGGGCCGTCGCCCGCTATGTGGAAAACAACCCGGTCAAGGCGGGCCTTGCCGAGGCGGCACAAGAATACCGCTGGTCGAGTGCTCGTCATCACCTTGAAGGTCGCCCGGATGACCTTTTACCGCAACCCGGTTGGCTGCAGGAAAATGAGCGAGGCGACTACCGCTCATTTATTACCGAAGAGGACGGACGTACAGCTGAGATTATCGGCAAGGCCACGCGCAGCGGGCAGCCGTTTTGCGGACCAGCGACTCTGGAGAAATTGAGCCGGCAATTTACCAAGGCGGGCCACCCGAAATTGAGTGCCCCGCTTCGCTGATCGGATCTTCAGCAGCCTCTGCAGCACAGCTCTCTAATCAACTCTTTTCCCTCGCCAGGCTCCTCGGTCCGCAAGTGCCTGCGCAGGGTCCGGTCCCGGCTCGGGCCGGTCTCCCAGAAAGGCCTGTGGCTCTCCCGCTCGACGTCCGCACGACTGAGGCCGAGGTCTTTCAGCATGTAATCGCTCAGTTTGATGAGTTCCCGACGTTGCCTGCTCACTTCGTTCCAGATTTTCAGTCTGTTCCAGGTTCTGGCCAGCAATGACGTTGATAACATGATGGTTGCTCCTTCCTGCCTGGTGGAGGTCCGAACCCGGTTGTATCAGCGACCAGGAGTCGGAAACCGGCCAGGCGGTTCTGTTTGCGGTGCATTTGAGTCCACTATGTCACTTTGCCATTGATTTATCAAACGAATATATTTTATAGTTATGTTCAATTTTTTTGATGTGAGGGCCCCCATGGATATTCCCATCGATCTGCTGAAAACCTTTCTCGCCATTATCGACCTGGGCAGTTTCACCGCCGCTTCCCGCGCCGTTCACCGCACCCAGTCGGCGACCAGCATGCAGATCAAGCGTCTTGAGGAACTGGTCGATCAGCCCCTCTTCGAACGGAGCGGTCGTCGTGCCGAATTGACCGCCGCCGGCGAAACGCTGGTTCCCTACGCCAGGCGGCTGCTCAAGCTGCATGAGGAGACGGTGGCCGCAATGCTGCAGCCCGAGATGGTCGGCGTAGTGCGCATCGGCACGCCGGACGACTATGCCCAGCGGTTCCTGCCCAGCATCCTCGCCCGCTTCGCGCAGGCTTACCCCCGGGTCCAGGTGGCGGTCCGCTGTGAACCGAGTTCCAGGCTGAGCGTAGCGCTCGACCAGGGCGACCTCGATCTGGCGCTGGTGACCTGCGGTCCGGGCGCAGCCAGGGGAAAAATAATTCGTCGGGACCCGACGGTCTGGGTGACATCGACCAATCACCTGGCCCACGAAGAAGAGCCGCTGCCCCTGGCCGTGTTCCAGGTCGACTGCATCTTCCGCGAATGGGCGCTGAAGGCCCTCGACGACCAGGGAAAAAACTACCGCATCGCCTACCAGAGCCCGAGCGTGGCGGGCATCCTGGCCGCGGTCTCGGCCGGACTGGCAGTGACCATCCTGGCCACCAGCATCGTGCCACCCGATGCCAGGGTCCTCGGCCCGGCGGAAGGCTTTCCGCCCCTGCCCGAGACGACCATCGCGCTGCAGCAGGCGACCGGCAGTACTTCGCCGGTGATCGCCAGCATGGCCCGGCACATTCGGGAAGGCCTGCAGTGACCGGCAGCCGAAGCCAGCCAAAGAGGCGGCGATCGAGAAGTGAGGAGATGAGGGACACTCCCCGGGGAGTGTCCCTCATTATGTAAACCTTGAGGCCGCCTCAGGATTTACTGGCAAGGTCCCGGCCGCAGCGCGCCAGGATCTCCTGCACGGCGGTAATCGGCAGCGGCGGGGCGTAGCGTCCTTTCCTGCCGCTCATGCCGCCCGAACAGAACATGCTGTTGAGGACCGCTTCTTCGGTCGCTTCGACCACGGCTTCATACATCATATCGACTTTGGTTCCGCTGATGAAATTGACCTCCAGCAGGCCTTCCATCTCCTTGGCCTGCCGGGCGACCCGGTTGGCGGTGCTGAAAGCGAAGACAATTTCACCGCTGGTCGTCGCGGCGTAGGAACCGACCCGCCCCAGACCGAGGGCGGCGCGTTTGCTCAACTGGTTGAGTTGAGTCGACAAGAGGGGAGCATCGGTCGCGACCACGGTGATCACCGAGCCGTAGGAGCGTCCGCGCCTTGTGTCATAAGGATAGAGAGGATCGAGCTGGCGACCGACCACGGTCCCGTCGACCGTCAGGTTGTGCAGCTTGCCGAAATTGGCCTGGACCAGCACACCCACGGTATAGCCGCCGGCTTCCCCGGGCAGAAGGCGCGACGAGGTGCCGATGCCGCCGGCAAAGTCGAAGGAGATCATGCCGGTTCCGCCGCCGACCGAACCCTGCTCGACCGGACCGCCCGCCGCCCGGGCGATCGCCTCCATCGCGCTTTCCGAGTCGTTGGCGGGGATGCGGACTTCGTTGAGGAAGGCGTCATTGGTCTCCCCGATCAGGGGGATGATCACGTCGACATCGCGGCCGAGTTCCGGGTGCTTTTTGAGCATATGGGCGATGACGCCGGAATGGACCCGGCCGACCGACATGGTGTTGGTCAGAAGAATGGGCGTCTCGAGCCAGCCCCATTCCATGGCCTGGGTCAGCCCCGACATTTCGCCGATGCCGTTGAGTACGAAACCGCCGGCGACCATGTGATTATTGAACAGTTCGCCGCTGCCCGGCACGACCGCGGTGATGCCGGTGCGCAGTGTGCTTTTTTCATCGCTGTCGGGGACCGGCACGTCGTCCTCGATGCGGGTGACGTGTCCCACCTGGACTCCGGCCACGTCGGTAATGGCATTGTGAGTGCCGGTGGCAAACCGGCCAACGCTGATGCCGGCTTCGCGACAGGTGACGCGCTGCGCGTCGCGCTCAACATCGACATACAGCGAACGGCTCAGAGGGATTTGGTAGCGGCTGGCCGCGGAGCGTATGACCAGGTCGAGCATCTCCGGAAGGTCCATCCCCTTGCTTTTGGCGGCGATCGCCATGGCCGCATCGGGGAGCAGGCGCGGCAGCGGGTTGAGTTCCAGAAAGTAGGGAGTGCCGTCCTCATGCAGACGGAAATCGGCGCGACCGAGGTCCGGGCAGGGCATCACCTTGAAAACGGCGTTGGCAGCGCTGAAAACCGCCTGTCTTTGCTCAGGGGTCAATTCGGGCGGACAATGAACCTCGAAAGAGGGCTTGCCGTCTTCGTGAACTTTTTTGCGCTCGTAGTCGAAGACGTTGTATTTCCCTTCTTCGGGAAAAGTATATTCGACAATTTCCAGCAGATGTCCCGGCCAGGCTTCGAGCATGGGAACGGTCAGTTCCCGCCCTTCGATGAATTCCTCGGCATTCAGCCCTTCAGGGAATTTTTCCAGCATCCGGTCAATAAGGTCCCTGGCCTCTGCCGGGGTCCTGACGACCGAATCCTGGTGAATGCCGATGCCCGACCCCTCGAAATTCGGCTTGATGAAGAGAGGGTATTTCAGATCGTCCGGCAATTCCGGGCTGGCTTGGGTCAGCAGCGCTCCCCCCGGCACCCGGATACCCTGGATCGCCAGCAGTTTCTCTGACAGCCGCTTGTTCAGATCGACCAGCAGCAAGGAACTCCCGCCGCCTGTATAGGGCAGCCCCAGCAGTTTGTAAATCGCCGGGAAAAGGGCTTCGCGCATGCCACCCCCGCTCCCTTCGGCGACGTTGAAGATCAGGTCCGGTCGGGCTTCAAGCAACTGCTTGACGGTTTCGTCGACCGGCCCGGAAACCTCGACCGGGATGATCTCGTAAGGCAATTTGCCGAAAGCATCCAACAAGATTTCAATATCTTCCGGAGTGAACAGTTCCGCTTGTTCCTCCGTGGCTTCCTGCTGTTGGTTGTAAGCAAAGACAATGCGCATTGAAAGGCTCCTCTTGAGCAGATATCAGGATTGGCGGAAAAATGGTTTCCCATGATTTTATATAAGCATAACAAAAGACCTTTCCAGTGCCTGGGAGAAGAGGCGTTGCCGGAGCGATGAGGGACACTTCCCGGGGAGTGTCCCTCATTATGTAAACCTTCAGGCATGCCTTGATCTTTGGCTTCTCGTGTTGGAACACACACCCTATTTCCCAGGGATTCGGCGGCCAGGGAATCATTGATTGTCCTGGCTTCCGCTCTCGACTAAGATTGCGTCATGACAACCTCCGCTCGCCAGCTCTCGCCGCGCAACCTGGTTCTGCTGTTGTGCGCCGCGGAGATCCTCAGCATGACTGGCTTCGCCACCTACCCGGCATTGCTGCCGGGGCTGCGGGCCGAATGGGGCATGAGCAACGCGCAGGCGGGCCTGATCAGCGGCATCTTCTTTGCCGGCTACATGGCCGCGACGCCGGTGCTGGTCGGGCTGACCGACCGCGCCGACACCCGCCGCATCTACCTGGTGGCGACCCTGCTGGCTTTCGCCGGCAGCCTCGGCTTCGCCCTGCTGGCCCGCAACCTCTGGACCGCGATGGCCTTTCAGGCCATGGTCGGCGCCGGGCTGGCCGGCACCTACATGCCGGGACTGCGCCTGCTGACCGATCGTTTCCGGGGCGCGACGCCGAGCCGGGCCGTGGCCTTCTACACCGCGACCTTCGGCCTGGGAACGACCGGCTCTCTGCTGCTGGCCGGTCTGCTCGAACCCTTCGGCTGGACCTGGGCCTTCGTCGCTGCGGCCCTAGGTCCCCTGCTGGCCGGCCCCCTGGTTTTTTTCAGCTTGGCTCCGCAGCCGGTCGCAGCAAGCGGCGGCTCAACCGGTTTCCTGTTCGATTTCCGGCCGGTGCTGCGCAACCGTCCGGCGATGGGCTACATCCTCGGTTATGCCGCGCACTGCTGGGAGCTCTTCGGCCTGCGCTCCTGGATGCCGGCCTTTTTTGCCTTCAGCCTCGGACTGACCGCCAGCGGGGGCGGTTTCTGGCTCAGCGGCGCGACCCTGGCCGCCTGGATCAATCTGATCGGCCCGGTGGCCAGCATCTTCGGCAACGAGGCCGCGGTCCGCCGCAGCCGGCGGACGGTGGTTCTGGCGGTGATGGCGGCTTCCGGAATCCTGGCCTGCCTGGTCGGTTTCAGCGCCGCGCTGCCGATCCTGGTGGTCTTCCTGCTGATGGCCGTTTATTTTCTGCTGGTGATGGGCGATTCCGCGGCCCTCACCGCAGGCATGGTGGCGGCCGCCGAGCCCGGTCGCAAGGGGGCGGCCATGGCTCTGCATTCCCTGCTCGGCTTCGGTGCCGGCTTCCTTGCGCCGTTGGCCTTCGGCGGGGTTCTCGACCTGGCCGGCGGCAATCGATCGGTAACGGCCTGGGGCTTCGCCTTCGCCGTCCTCGGCGCCTGGTCCCTGATCGCTGTGGTCTGGGCACTCCGGCGCACTCAGCGGCCATGAGGGGCCTCCCCACGCTGCCCCTATTGGTTTCCGGATGACTTTGACATCGAGCCGACCTTGCGATAAATAGATCCTTGCGGCGACAATTGCCGCCACCCTTTTGCCGTTATCCCGGGGAGCCGGTCTATGCCTGCTCAAGAAATCTTCCAGCGGATTTCACGCTGCGCGGGTCTACTCGCCCTCAGCCTGCTGACCTGCCAGTTGAACCTTGCTTCGGCCGCCGAACGTGACGAGCCGCAGCTCTCCTACCTGCAGGGGCTGGTCGGCGCCGCCGCCTTCGAGAACGACAACCTGACGTTCGTGGCAACGGGACTTGACGATCCGACCGTTCCGGCCGGCAACGATCTCTCGTCCATGCCCTGCGTGGGAATTGCCGGCCAGTTTGCGCTCACCGGCACCGGCAACCAGGTCGGCCTCGACACCTCGCTGCTGTTCGGCTGGCGCTCTGCCAGCACCTCGATCACCGCCGGCAACAACCAGGCCCGGGTCGAGATCGACTCCGAGTTCTGGCTGGTCGATGTGGCGGTCGGCCTGTACGCCCAGGCCATGCTCGGCGACCGCTGGCGCCTGTACGGCGCCGCCGGTCCGCTGCTTTTGTTCGGCGAATATTCGGACGATGCGGCGGAGCGGGACCTGAGCGTGGAACCCCAGCAGGTGACCCGGTCCTCCAACAGCCAGTCGGAGTTCGGGCTCGGCGGCTATGCCCGGGTCGGCCTGGAATACCGCATGACCCGCAGCGCCTTCGTCGGCCTGGCGGTGCGCGGTATCAGCACCAACCTGGAGTTCGACCGGACCGTCAATGACAGTGGCCTGACCGGACTGCAGGGATTCGTCACCTTCACCCGGGCCTACTGAAGTAATCTCGAAAAAACTCCCGCCCCGGAAGGTTCATCCGGTTTTCTTCACTCTAACGTCTTTCCCAGAGAAAACCCCGGCTCCAGACCAGCAGGGCGACCCCCAGGCCGAGGTAAAGCGGCGGCCAGGACGGCCAGCCGAACAGACCGCCGGCAACGACTGCGGCAGGACCCAGGCCGATCGCCAGAGCCCCGGCCCGCCGCGGCGCCCTCACCCCCAGGAACACGGCACCCAGCAGGGGGACGAACAAAGTCGCACCGCGCAGGCCCATGGAGAGGAAACTCCAGCGCAGGATCAGCGAATCGAGCTGGACGATGACGATCAGCAGAGCGGCCAGGACCGCGCCGAGGGTCGCCAGGCGCAGCCGCCGCAGCCGCCGGTCCGAAGTCGCCGGCCGGCCCGGAAGAAGATCGGCCTGCAGGGTGGTGCCGACGCCGAGCGCCAGGCCCGCGGCCGTGGCGACGGCCGCGAACAGCAGGGCGGCGAAAGCAGCCCCCGCCCAGAGCGGCGAGAACTGTTCGAGGATGAAGGCCGGCAGGACCTGGGCACTGTCGAGGCCGGGCCGGGTCAGACGCATGTTCAGACCGACGGCGATGCCGCAGAGACCGAGGGGCGGAATCAGCAGGGCGCTGAGCAGGGCGCCGCTGCGGGCCGCCCTGACATCCCGCGCTGAAAAGACGGCCTGCAGGTAGATCTGCGTGGTCACCACACCGACCAGCATCGAGAGCAGGTCGGACAGACCCTCCGCCACGCCGTAGCCGAACAGGCTGAACCAGGGAGTCTCCGGCAGGCCGGCCCGCAGGCCGGTCCAGCCACCGACCCCGCGCAACGCCAGCCAACCGGCGCCGAGCATGGCGGCATAGAGCAGCAGCATCTTCGCCAGGCCGACCGCGCCGGCAGTGCGCATGCCGCCGCCGACGGCCACCAGGGCGATCAGCAGTGCCGCCGCCGGCGAGGCCAGCCAGCGGGGCAGGTCGAACAGGCTGGCCAGCAGTGCCCCGCAGGCGAGCAGCTGGGCGACGATATGAATGAACATGCCCAGCGAGGTAAACAGGCTGGCCGCCGAACGGGCGCGGTTGCCGTAGAAACCGGCGATATAGCCGGCCGCCGTCTCCACTTCGCCGGTCCGCAAGGGCCCGGCCAGGGTCAGGGCCAGGAACAGGCAGGCCAGCCCGGCGCCAAGGGTGAACCACCAGCCGGACAGGCCGTAGAGGTAGGCCATCTGCGCCGTGCCGATGGTCGAAGCGCCGCCGACCAAAGTCCCCATGATCGCTCCGGATACGCGCCACGAGCCGGCACTGCGCCCGGCGACGGCGAAATCAGCAGCGCTGCGGACCTGCCCTCGCCGGGCAAAGGCAACACCCGCCAGGGCGGCCAGGGTTACCAGGAAGGTCAGCAGAAAAGGCGCGCTCAGAGGCATGGGAAGCTAGAAAAAGGGGTCAGAAGAAAGGGTCAAGAAAGAAGAAAGGGGTCTGCCCTTGACATGGGACGTGTTTCAATTTGACCCTGGCGGCGAAAAATACCACTCAACATATAGCATACCCCTCCCCCGGTGCAAACGACGAAGCGGCTGGGAGCCTCTCGGTAAATGTTCCGGATGGAGGCTCCCATTTTGCCGATACTTTTTTTGCTTTGCGAACCGGGCATATCGTGACCTTGTTGCTTTATGGTTTTAACAGTCTCAATAACTCGGAGCATCGATCAATTTGCTGTTTGTATTGAACGCCAGTCTTGGCTAAGATTGCCTCAACTTCAAAAGGTCATCTTTCACTCGCCCTTGCCTGCGGGGGGAGTGTCCAGCGCCTCTTTTAATGCCACCAGACCGACAAGGAACCATGCATGGCGCTGACCGCCACCATCTTCAAAGCCGCACTGGAGGTCTCCGACCTCGATCGCAACCTCTATGGCGAATTCCATTTGACGCTGGCCCGCCACCCCGCCGAAACCGACGAGCGGATGATGGTGCGCCTGCTGGCCTTCGCCTTGAATGCCGACGAAAGCCTGGTTTTCACCAAGGGGCTGTGCGTCGACAACGAACCGGACCTCTGGAAGAAGGGGCTGTGCGGCGAGATCATGCTGTGGGTCGACGTCGGCCTGCCCGACGAACGGCGCCTGCGCAAGGCCTGCGGCCGGGCGGAGCAGGTCGCCCTCTACCTCTACGGCGGACGCGCCGTCGACATCTGGTGGCAGCGCAACGGTCAGCAGGTGCAACGGCATGCCAACCTTGACGTGTGGGAAATCCCCGCAACGGCGAGCCGGCAACTGGCCGCCCTGGCCCAGCGCAGCATGCAGCTGCAGGCGACCATCCAGGACGGCGATTGCTGGCTGAATTGCGGGGAGCAGACGCTGCACATCGCGCCGCTGGTCCGCCTGACCGGGACGGATCGGGGCTGAGGATGTACCATCCGGAATTTGCTTTGGGAAGCGGGGCTGGCCCATGAAAACCATCGACAGACAAAGGACCGACCTGCCGGCCCTGCTCGATGCCTATTGTGACTTGCTGGGTGAGATCGACAGCTGGTTTGCGGCCTGCCTGCAGGCGGCGCCACCGGAGACCTTTGCCTGCCGCGCCGGCTGCAGCGCCTGCTGCCGCGGCCTGTTCGACATCACCCTGCTGGATGCCGTCCTGCTGCGCAGGGGCCTTGCGTCGCTACCGGCCGAGGTCCGCGCGCAGGTCCTGGCCAGGTGCCGCGTCCGGCTGGCAGAGCTGCAGGCGCAGTGGCCGCAGCTGCAGCCGCCCTACCTGCTGAATACTCTTCCCGACGAGGACTGGATGAGCATGCCGGAAGAGGATGAAACCCCTTGCCCGCTGCTCGGCGACGACAACCGCTGTCTGGTCTATGCGTTCCGGCCGATGACCTGCCGACTGCACGGGCTGCCCAATATTGATCTCTCCGGCGAGGAGTTCAGCACCGACTTCTGCACCCTGCACGCCGGCAGTCCATACACCCTTGCCGACTCCATCCTGCTCTGGCCCTTCCGTGCCGGCTTCGAACGCGAGAACAACCTGCTGCGTGCCCTCACCCGACATCTGACCGGCGAGCCGACCTGCCAGGCAGACACCTTTATCCCGCTGGCCTTGCTGGCGGAGGATGATTGAAATCCGGATACGGACAGCAGCATGACCCTTTGGCCGGAAAGAAATGCGAGGCAGCCGGTCCCCGACGGCCGGGACCCTGGAGCTGCTTCAGCGCCCCGCGGCTGCCGGCCGATTGTGGAGAACGTTACGGAATTCGCATCTAATTTATCATCCCTGTAAACTTTCGGGGGCCCTGTCCGTCTCAGGAATTAACGACCTATGAGGTAGACAATGATTCGACTGTTCCTGATGCTTTTTGTAGCAATCACCGCCCCGGCGTTCGCCGAACAGACCGTCTACCCGGAATTCTACACGGCGACTTACGACGTCAGATACAAGGGCTTTAAGGTGGGCTCCCTGATTTTCGAACTGCGGCCGGCGGCCGAGGAAAACACCTACATCTACGAAAGCCGGCCCAAGCCCGGTCTGCTGGCGCGCCTGGTAGTGAGCCCGAAGGCAGTGGAGCGAACGGTGCTGCAGATTGACGAGGAGGGGGTGCGCCCATTGACCTGGATTTCGGAAGACGGCACGGCCGCCACCGAGGACGACGGCAACTACACTTTCGACTGGACCGCACAGCAGGTGACCGGGACCATCGAGGATAAAGCCGTAGCCCTGCCAACCGAACCGGGCCTGCAGGACCGCCTGTCGATGCAGGTGGCGATCCTGACGGCGCTGCTGCGCGATGAGCCGCCCGTCATAATTACCATGATCGACGAGGACCGCATCAAGCATTACAGCTATGAGCGACAGGGGACGGCAGAAATCGACGCAGCCGGCGACACCTACCAGACGATTCTCTACGCAAGCACCCGGCCCGGCTCCAGCCGCCTCAAGCTTATCTACCACGCTCCCGAACTCGGCTATCTCCCCGTCCGGTTCGAAAACTTCAAAGACGGCAACCTGCAAACCGTCATGGAACTGGTCGACGTCACCCTCGCTGCCGGCGCCCTGCGCGCCCCGGCCATACCGACCAGCAACCCGCAAAACTGAGTGTCCTCCTGCAGACCTCGCTGCAGACCCGAGGATCAACAGTCAGCAGCTTGCCTCTCCTGGCCCTGCCGATATAATCGAAGGAACATTGTGAGTGTCGTAAAAGGGTGGCTATGAACAAAGTCACGATGATCCTCAGGCTGCTGGTGCCCGGCGACCGGGTCGCGCGGCTGCGCAGCATGCGGTGACCGCTGCAGACACTTCTCAACAGCCGGATCTTCCCGCCGGCCAGGCTGGTTGCCATGCCCTTTTCCGAACTGCCTCTGCCGACCCAGGTCATCCTGTTCCTGATCCTCTTCGTTGTGATCGGCATCTACCCGGCCCTGAAGCGCACGGCGGACAAGGTCCGCAAGCTGCGGAGCACGGCCGCAAAAGCCCGGCAGCCCCTCGCTGTGCGCCGCGAGGAGCTGCACGCTGAGCTGTTTGCCAGGCCCGCCGAAGGCCCTCTGACAGATTTTGAGAGCATCGTTCTGCAGCGATTTTCCCGCAGCAGCAAGACCTTGTCCCTGAAGCAGGTCAATGCCCCGCTGCTGTTCGGCAGGGACAACCTCCACCGCACACTGCGCCTGCTGCAGCGCCGGGGCCTGGTCCGCATGAAGGTCTCGCCGCTGGGCGGTCGCCGTTTCATGCTCACCAAGGCCGGCCGCCGTTATGCCCTGGAACAGGGCTATATCGTTCAGCTCCACGAGGGTGGCAAGCGGAAAACGACCCAAACCAAAGCAGCCTGAGTTGGCAGGGAGATTATGATGCGCGCATTGCTTATCCTGACCTTGGTCCTGATCCTGTCGGCCTGCACCGCCAAGGGCCCGTCGGTGCCGGCCACCGAGACGGCCCGCGAACGCGAGGCAGCGCAGCTGGTCCGCGCCAGCCTCACCGAGCGCCTGGTCAGTGATACGGCAAACTTCTACCGCGGCCAGGTTGCGGCCATGCTGACCGAGGACGGGCTGACGCCGGCCCAGGCGGAAGCCCGGATCGAGGCGGCGCTGCAGGACGTGACCCGGGTCGAGCACCAACGGCTGGTGGACGCCCTGGTGCCCATCTATCGGCGCTATTACACGCCCGCGGAGATCCACCCGCTGCTCTCCTTTTACC
>DATFJP010000149.1:0-16224 GCA_035269105.1 Desulfuromonadales bacterium | reverse complement strand
CACCCCCGCTCCGGCCCGGCCGAATGCTGTGTCTAAAGCACCGGCCAAGCAGGTTCCGGTTCCGGAGGTAGAGGCGGAGGAGGGGGAAAAGCCTGAAGAGGGATTTACCTATGCTTCAGAGGGCCGCCGCGACCCCTTCCTGCCGCTGACCGCGATCCGCAAGCCGGTCGGACCGGTTCAGGATGAACCGCAGACCCCCCTGCAGCAGTTCGACCTGCAGCAATACCGTTTGATCGGGGTTATCGTCGGCATGGACGAACCCCGGGCCATGGTCGTCGCTCCGGACGGTAAATCCTACATTCTCAAGGAAGGGGTCAAGATCGGCAAGAACAATGGGGTCGTCGTCGATATTACCAGGGACGTGATTCAGGTCGAAGAAAAGTACTACGATTTTTCCGGGAATGTCAGAACGAATATTCTGGATATCATGGTTCCCAAGCGGGAAGGAGTTTAATCGATGCATGGGGTGATCAGAACAGTGAAGCAGGGATGGGGCCGGTCGACAGGATGGATCGGGGCAGGTTTGCTGCAGGTCGCAGCGGTTTTGCTGCTCTTGGCGACGCCTTGTTTCGGGGCGGAGCCATCCAATCAGCTGGTGGCCGTTCAGGTCGATAAAGAGGCTCCGGCGCCGACCATTTTGATCCGTACGGCAGAACCGGTCGGCTACCGCTACACCGTCTATGACTCCTATGACCCGGTCCGGGTCGTGGTCGATTTTCCCGGTATGGACATGGCCGATGTGGCCGAGTCTCTGCCGGTCGATAAGGGGGTCGTCGAAGGGGTCCGGGTGGCCAATTTCGATCTTTCTTCGGGGAAGCTGGCCCGGGTCGAAGTCCTTCTTCAGGACAGCGCCGATTACCAGGTGCAGATCGATGAAACCGAATTCCGGTTGATTTTCTCCGGTCCGGTGATGGCGGCCACAGCCGACAAGGGCACGCCCGAAGCTGCGGCCAAGGTCGTGGAAGCGACCATCATGGCCGAGACAAACGGCGCCAGCGGGGAGACAGGCAAGGCTCTCACCGAGGTTTCTCTTGCTCCTGGCCGGGCGGTGCTCTCGGCTGACAGCGAACTCGGGCAATACAAATACTTCACCCTGAACAAGCCGCCGCGCCTGGTCGTCGATCTTTTCGGCGTACAACCTGCTTTTGAGCAGAGGAAATTCCCGGCTGAGGGGGGAATCAGTCTGGTGCGGGTCGGAACTTACCAGGGGAAGACCCGTTTCGTTTTCGATGCCGAAGGTTCGGAACTGCCCGACCACAGTGTCGACCGGGAGCGCTCCGACCTGATCGTGACCTGGAATCAGGCCGACGCCGGCGTTGCTGAACCGGAGATGGCCGAAGCAGGCGAGCCGGCCGAACCCTCTGTCGCCGAAACGGCTCCAGAAAAAAAACAGCCGGTCGAGTCGCAGGCTGCGGCACCGGCGGCCAAACCGGCGAAAGCTGAAAATTCCGAGCCGGTCACCGTCGAGGCCGTGGAATTTGAAAACGAGAACGGCCGCAGCTACCTGGTGGTGTCCTTGTCGGATGCCGCCGATGTTACCGGCCCGAACCGGGAAGGCAACCTGATCCGGTTCGGCATCAAGAATGCCACCATCAGCCGGGCGCTGCGGCGGACCCTGGACACCTTTGCCTTCCCGACCGCGATCGCTTCAGTCACCCCTTACACGGTTGCCGAGCAGAACCGTCACGATGTCCGGTTTGCCGTCGAGTTGAAAGGGGAAGCCGCCCATGCCCTGGAACAGGATGGGCCGGTGGTGCGGCTGGCGGTTGACGATGGCGCTTTTGCCGAAGCCGAGCCCCCGGACGTCGATGTGGTTGAAGTTGAGGCTCCCGCCGTCGATAAGGCCGCGGTTCCCGATGCCGGTCCCGAACCCGAACTCGGCGTGATCGATGAAGACGCTCTGACTCTTCCTGCCGAACAAATGCGCTATACCGGGCAGAAAATTTCCCTGGTCTTCGACAGCGCCGATATCCGCAGCATCCTGCAGCTGATCGGTGATGTCAGCGACCTGAATATTCTGGCCAGCGACGATGTTGAGGGCACTATCACGCTGCGCCTGATCGATGTCCCCTGGGACCAGGCTCTGGAACTGATTCTGGAGACCGCGGATCTCGGCAAGATCCGGCAGGGCAACGTCCTGCGCATCATGCCCAAAGAGCGAATCCGGGAGATGGCCCAGGCTGAACTGCAGTCGCAAAAACAAGAGATCGAAGAGGCTCCGCTGGAAAGCCGGGTATTCCGGATCAGCTACTCCTCGGTGGACGATATGAAAACTGTCATCACCGATCTGTTGACCGAGCGCGGCAACATCATTGCCGACCCGCGCAACAAGCAGTTGATCGTCAAGGATGTTCCTCCGGTCCTGGATGAAATGGCAACCCTGATCAGTCAGATCGACCAGCCGGAGAAACAGGTTATGATCGAAGCGCGCATCGTTGAGGCCAACACCAATTTCTCCCGGGATCTTGGCGTCAAATGGGGGCTCGGCTTTGACAACGATGCAGACAGTACCCCGGGAAGCGGAGTTGGTTCAACCAGTCTTGCTTCATCAAACCTTGGCCTCGGTGGCGCCTTCCTGATCACACCGCCGGCAACAGGTTCCGTCGGTTCGGCCGGTGCGGCCCTCGGTTTCTCCTTCGGGACCGTCGGCGTCGACACGCTGACCATGGACCTGCGCCTCTCCGCCCTGGAGTCCGCCGGCAAGGGCAAGATCGTCTCCACGCCGCGTGTTACGACCCTCAATGGAGAAGCGGCGACCATCTCCCAGGGCACTAAAATTCCCTACACCACCGTCAGCGAGACCGGCACCGAAACCAGCTTCGAAAACGCCGAGCTGAAACTTGAGGTGACTCCGGAAATCAATCCTGACGGCAGCGTCATTCTGGAGATCAACGCTTCCAACAGTGCGGTCGGCACCATTGTGCCCACTGGCACCGGCAATGCCGTCTCCATCGACGAGAAAAAAGCGGAGACCAAGGTTCTGGTCAGAGATGGCGAAACCACGGTCATCGGCGGGATCTTCGTCGAAGACGAGCGGGATGCCGACTCCGGGGTCCCCCTCCTGAAGGATCTGCCCCTGCTCGGACACCTGTTTAAATCGACCACCAAAACCCGGGACAGGCGGGAACTGCTGATTTTCATCACCCCGCGCATTCTCGAATGAAAGCTGACCTCTATCCGAAACGTGGAAAAGGACAGGGCGACCTGTCCTTTTCTATGTGTACGACAGATGCAAGAGCATGGAATTCCGTTTGCCGATATTTCTGACCGGTTTCATGGGCGCCGGCAAGTCCACTGTCGGCCGTCGCCTGGCTGAACGTATCGGTTGTGAATTCGCCGATACGGATGCCTGCATCGAAGAGCAGGCCGGCAAATCGATTCCCCGGATTTTTGCTGAAGACGGCGAGGCCGCCTTCCGGCAAATGGAAACGGCTGTTCTGCGGACCCTGCCGGCAAAAAAAAACATTATTTATGCGACCGGCGGCGGGATTGTCACCTCCGATATCAACCGATCCCTGTTGGCTGAGGCCGGCACGGTTGTTTACCTGCGTGCCGATTGGGCGACGTTGGCGTCACGGCTTGCCGATGCCAGCGGCCGCCCCCTGCTCGCTTCGGCAGAGGGCCGGGCTGCTGCCCGGGATCTGTTTGAGAGCCGAATTCCCAGCTACGAAACCGCCGACCTGGTGGTCGATACGGACAACCGGTCGGTCGAGGATATTGTCGAACTGATCCTGGCCGCTCTGAAAGGGGGTTCTCCATGAAGCAGCTGCTGGTCGGACTGGACGATCGGAGCTATCCGATCGGCATTGGTGCCGGCAACCTGGAGCAGATTGCCGAGCCGCTGGAACGGGTCGGTTTTTCTCGGAAAACCGCGATCATCACCAACCCTCTGGTGGGGGGACACTACGGCCAACGCCTGGTCGATGCGCTGCGCCGCTCGGGGCGGGACGTCAGTGTTTTGCAACTGCCTGACGGTGAGGCCTACAAAAATCAGGAAACGCTGCAGGCGATCTACGACGCCCTGATTGAACAGAAGTTCGATCGACACTGCGGCCTGATCGCCCTCGGCGGTGGCGTCATCGGTGACCTGACCGGATTTGCGGCCGCCACTTTTCTGCGGGGAATCCCCTTCGTGCAGGTGCCGACCAGTCTGCTGGCCCAGGTCGACAGTTCGGTCGGCGGCAAGACCGGCATCAATCATCCCCGTGGCAAAAATCTGATCGGCGCCTTTTATCAACCGAAATATGTCCATATTGACGTTACGGTTCTCGAGACCCTGGCAGAACGGGAATTCGCCAGCGGCCTGGCCGAGGTTATCAAATACGGCATGATTGCCGACGCCGATTTTTTTACCTGGCTCGAAGATCATGTCGAACCTCTATTGCGTCGGGACCCCCAGGTTTTGATGCGTGCGGTAATGATATCTTGCCAAATCAAGGCTAATGTTGTAGAAAATGACGAAAAAGAAACCGGTTTGCGGGCCATTCTCAATTTTGGCCATACCTTTGGTCATGCCATCGAGACTCTGGCCGGATATGGCGTGATCAAGCATGGCGAAGCAGTCGCCATCGGCATGCTGGTCGCAGCAGCCATTGCCCGCCGGAAGGGGCTTTGCGAAAACGCGGACGTCGATCGTCTGCGCAAACTGCTGCTGCGCTGCCAGCTGCCGGTCAGAATCCCCGATTTTCAGCCTGAAGAATACCTGGAAATCATGAAACGCGACAAGAAAGTCAAGGAAGGCCGCTTCAGATTCGTGCTCAACCATGGCATCGGCGAGGCCGATCTGTATGTCGTCGATGACCTGGGTAGCCTGCTGCCCAGGGTTTTGGAGGATATCGCCTGATTCGGATCGATCTTCGATCCGGCTCGCTTAGCAGGTGTTCGAGAGGGTTTATGCTACAAAACAACGGCAGCGGGAGCTTGGTCAGCAAGATCGGCAGTTACCTGCAGATTGTATCCCGGGACCGTCGTTCAACGGCATTCGTGCCGCTGGCCGAAGCCTACCGCCAGATCGGGCTGCTCGATGACGCTTTGCAGGCCGCCAAACTCGGTACCCAGGGCCTGCCTCACTTCAGCCCCGGGTTTTCCACTCTCGGCCGCGTTCTTGGTCAGATGGGACGTATTGACGAGGCCATGAGCGCATTTGCCAAAGCCTTGAGCATTGACCGTCAGAGTCAGACGGCCCTGGTCGGACTGGCACGGCTGCACCTGGTCCGCGGCGAACGTGACCAGGCCCGCCGGATTCTGAATCAAGCCGCTGACTTTCACCCGAAGGATCAGCATATCCGCGATATGCTGATCGCTCTTGACCTGCCCCGCCCATGGGACCAAATAGCCATCGATCCCGAAGGCGAGCCGGCCCCGACCGAAGAGCCCACTGCCGAAGAGAAATCAGCGTCTGCAGCGATCTTCACGGGGACTCTTGCGGAAATCTATGTGAAGCAGGGTCTGATTGAGAAAGCTATTGGCGTTTATCAGGAAATCCTGCGCCGAGACCCCGCCAACCAGCCGGCGCGGGAACGCCTGGATGCCTTGCAGAAAGAAGACTTTCAGGAGGAAATCATCGATGCCGGGGTTGCCGCTCCTGCGGAAATGCCTGAGGTCGATGTCCTGGCGGACCAGCCTGACGAAGGCGAGCCGGCTGCCGAGATTTCCGTCCCGGCGGCAACTTCCGACCAGGGTGAACCGATGGCTGCGGATGAGGCCTATGCTGAAGCGGAGCAGGTTTCGGCGACCCCGCTGGCAATTCTGGAAAACTGGTTGTCTGCTATCCGGCAAAGGAGAAAGCATGGGCGAGAGCATGTTCAATGAAATTTTGCAGCGCATTGTCGGTGAAACCGGCGGTGGCATCGGGGCCGTACTCATGGGCTACGATGGCATTGCCGTCGAACAGTATTTTCAGGATGAGGACCCCATTGACCTGCAAATGATCGCCGTCGAATATGCCAATGTACTCAAAGAAATCCGCAATACCGCCGAGATGCTGAACATGGGCGCCATGGAAGAAGTGTCCATCCGTACTGAACAGCTGATTACCATTATCCGGCTCATGACACCGGAATACTTTGTGGCCATGGCTCTGCAGCGCGACGGCAATTTCGGCAAGGCACGTTACCTTTTGTCGCGGGAAACCCCAAACCTCAAGGATGCTCTCGCCTGATGAAGCCGCCCGTCCGCATCCTGATTCTGCACGGCCCCAATCTCAATCTGCTCGGCAGACGTGAGCCTGAGGTCTACGGCACCCGGACCCTTGATGATATCAATTCATCCCTGACTGAACTGGCCGGAACCTTGGGGGTTGCCGTCGACTGTTTTCAGTCCAACCATGAAGGTGGGCTGATCGACCGCATTCACGCAGCCGTTCCGGAGGCCGTGCAAGGTATTATTATCAATCCCGGCGGGTTTACCCATACCAGTGTCGCCCTGCGGGACGCTCTTGCTGCCGTTGGCCTGCCCGCCCTTGAAGTCCATCTGTCGAATGTCCATGCCCGGGAGGATTTCCGGCGTCATTCTTTGATTGCCCCGGTCGTTATCGGCCAGATCGTCGGATTGGGAGCCGAAGGCTACCACTTGGCGTTGCGGGCGATGGCATCCCGACTGGTCTCTTGATCCCCCTCAGCAATGCTCCGCCACTTATGGAGCGGAGTCCCGGCAGGCGAATCGTGACCACCGAATATTCATCCAGACAATCCAGAGTCGGCGAACTGTTGAATGCCGGAGGATTTGACGCCTGCATTGTCCTCGGCCGGGAAAATCTCCGTTACTTTTGCGGTTTCACCGGAACCGCCGGGGTCCTGGTTCTGAGCCCGGACCATCGCCTGTTTTTAACGGATTCCCGCTATACGACCCAGGCCCGGGCCGAGGTTGTCGCCGATGAAGTCAGAGAGTACAAGGTGCAGTCGGATGGGTTGATTGCGGCCCTCAAAGACGCCGGCTTGAAGAAGGTCGGCTTCGAAGGGCAACTGGCCTACTCCCAGGTCGCGGAGTTCCGTGAAAAAGGGGAGCCCGATTGGTGCTGGGAGATGATCGGCAAAGAGCTGCAAAATCTGCGGTCTGTAAAATCCGCCGGCGAAGTGGCGGCCATCGAGGCGGCTGCCCGGCTGAATGTCGAGGCCTTCCAGGACATCCTGCCGCTGATCCGGCCCGGCCGGAGCGAACGTGAGATCGCCCTGCAACTTGAATTTGCTTTAAAAAAGCGCGGTGCTGAAGAGAAAGCTTTTGATTTCATCGTGGCTTCCGGCGCGCGCGGCGCTCTGCCGCACGGAGTCGCTTCAGACCGGAAGCTGGAAGCCGGGGAACTGGTGACCATCGACTTCGGCTGCCGCGTGGCTGGCTATCATTCCGATGAAACGGTGACCCTGGCTCTCGGCGAGCCGCAACCTCAGGCCCGGGAAATCTTCGACCTGGTGCTGGCCGCGCATGATCGCGCCCTGGCGGCCGTCGCCCCCGGGGTGGCCCTGGTCGAGATCGACCGGCTGGCCAGAGAGTTGATCGCCGAGGCCGGCTACGGCGAATTTTTCGGCCATGGCCTCGGCCATGGCGTTGGCCTCGACGTCCACGAACTGCCGCAGCTGTCGCCGCGCAGCACGGTGACCGCCGAAGAAGGCATGGTGTTCACCGTCGAACCCGGAATTTATCTGCCCGGCAGATACGGCGTTCGCATCGAGGACATGGTGGTGGTCACCGCTGAAGGATCAAGACGTCTGACCTCTTTGCCCAAGCAGTTTCAAAATCTTATGAACCCCTGAAGTTTATCAGGCGGCTGTTGCCGCAGGTTTTTCCCGTAAAGGAGCGCATCATGGATATCAAGAATCTGAAGACCCTGGTCAAACTGATTACCGACACCGATATTACCGAGTTCGAGATGGAGAACGCCGAAGAGAAGATCATCATCAAGCGCGGCCCCGACAAGGAGTACGTTCAAGTGGCGGCGCCTGCCCCGGTCGCGGCGGCGCCTGCCCCGGCCGCCGCTGCCGCCCCGACGGCCGCTGCGATGGACACCGGAGCCGCTGCCGAAACTCAGGGCGAAGACCGCTACGAGACCATCAATTCACCGATCGTCGGCACTTTCTACCGCAGACCCAGCCCCGAGGCAGATGCTTTCGTCGAAGCCGGCTCGGTGGTCGAAGCCGGCAAGCCTGTCTGCCTGGTGGAGGCGATGAAGCTCTTCAACGAGATCGAGGCGGAGTTCAAGTGCAAGATCATCGAGATCCTGAAAGAAGATGCTGAACCTGTCGAATTCGGCGAGCCGCTGTTCAAGGTCGAGCGCCTCTAATCCCGGCTGCTCACGCAGCCATCCGTTGAGACACTTACAGCGACAGGGAGTACAGCGATGTTTCATAAAATTTTGATCGCCAACCGCGGCGAGATTGCCTTGCGCATTATTCGTGCCTGCAAGGAGCTGGGGATTCGCACCGTGGCGGTCCATTCCGATGCCGACAGCGATTCTCTGCACGCCAAACTGGCCGACGAAAGCATCTGCATCGGGCGGGCGCCGAGTTCCCAGAGTTACCTGAACACCAAGGCGATTATCAGCGCGGCGGAAGTGACCGACGCGGAGGCCATTCATCCCGGTTACGGATTCCTTGCCGAAAATGCCGAGTTCGCCGACATCTGCAACAATTGCGGGCTGGTGTTTATCGGACCCTCGGCGGACAACATCCGCCTGATGGGCGACAAGATCGCCGCCCGCCAGTCGGTCACCAAGGCCGGCGTGCCGATCCTGCCAGGCACCAAGGGCAATGTGCCCAATGCGGAGGAGGCGCAGCGGATTGCAGCGGAGATCGGTTTCCCCGTGATCGTCAAGGCCACGGCCGGCGGCGGCGGCAAGGGCATGAAGGTGGTGCATTCGCCGGCCTCCCTGCCGAACCTGTTCGCCATGGCGCGGGCCGAAGCCAACGCCTCCTTCGGCAATCCCGAAGTGTACATTGAGAAATTCTGCGAGCAGCCGCGCCACGTCGAGGTGCAGATCCTCGCCGATCAGCACGGCAATGTGCTGCATCTCGGCGAACGCGACTGCTCGATTCAGCGCCGGCATCAGAAGCTGATCGAGGAAGCTCCTTGTCCGGCCCTGGATGCAGCCACCCGCAAGAAACTCTGCGACTGTGCTATTGAAGCAGCTCGATCGATTGGTTACACCAGCGCCGGCACCATGGAGTTTCTGCTCGACAAGCACAACGACTTCTTTTTCATGGAGATGAATACGCGGATCCAGGTGGAGCACCCGGTTACGGAAATGATCACCGGCGTCGATATCATCAAAGAGCAGATTCGGGTGGCCGCGGGTGAAAAACTTCGCTATCAGCAAAAAGACATCAAGATCAGTGGCCATGCCATTGAATGCCGCATCAATGCCGAAGATTCCGTGAAATTCGCGCCTTCGCCGGGCAAGATCGACGGCTACCACCCGCCCGGCGGTCTCGGCGTGCGGATCGACAGCGCGATTTACGACCAGTACACCGTGCTGCCCCATTATGATTCCCTGATCGCCAAACTGATCGTCCACGCCGATACCCGCGAGGAAGCGATCAAGCGCATGGCCCGCGCTCTCGACGAATACATCATCGGCGGCATCAACACCACGATCGACTTCCACAAGCGGATCATGGCCAACAAGGATTTCATCGAGGGCAACGTCGACACCGGCTTCCTCGAGCGTCTGAAAGTCTGATCGACCTTTGTTGGATACTTGATTGCAGGGGCCGGGGCAACCCGGCTTTTGCAATTGGGGGTTTGACCTGATTGGTTCTGCCTGCAGGAAGCGGGGGCAAGGCGATGGCAGATAGGTTTGTGCGGCAAAGGCGCACTCACTGCTTGGCAAAGGCTGCAAAATGGAATGGCGACTGATCCAGTCCGGGTTCCAGACGGGAGCCATGAATATGGCCTTGGATGAAGCTCTGCTGCAGTCGGTGGCGGAGGGGCGTTCCCTGCCTGCCTTGCGGCTCTATCGCTGGCGGCCAGCCGCGGTCACGCTGGGCTATGCGCAGAGGGCCGATAAGGATGTCAGCCTGAGTGCCTGCCGCGCGGCGGGGCTGGATGTGATCCGCAGGGCAACCGGCGGCCGCGCTGTCCTCCATGACCATGAGGTGACTTACGCGGTTATAGCTACGGTTCGACAGGGACTCTTCGAAGGCTCCGTGCTGGACTGCTACCGGGTGATCGCCGAGGCTTTGCAGCTGACTCTGCGGACCCTCGGCTTGGATGCCCGGTTGGAACCCGGTCGCCGCTTTTCCGGTCCTGTCGGCAGCGAGCGGGCCGTCTGCTTCACGGCACCCTCTCAGTACGAATTGGTGATCGATGACTGCAAGGTGGCCGGCAGCGCCCAGAAACGGCAGGGGAAAGGCTTTTTGCAGCATGGCTCCCTGCCGCTGGAAATGGATTTGCCGCTGCTGGATCGGATTTTGCCGGGAGATCCGGAACTCGGCGCCGAGCAGCGATTCAGAAAAATTGGCTGGCTCAACCGCTGGGCATCACGGCCCCTTACTGTCGATGAGGTTGAGAAAACACTGATCGACAGTTTTCGCCGGCGTCTTGATATCCATTGGCATATATCGGCACCCGATGCCCGCGAAGCAGCTCTCGCCGAACAGCTGTGTCGCGAAAAATATGGACGCCCGGAGTGGACCCTGCAGAAAAATTGGGCCGCAGATTGAATCTTGCACCATTTTTTCAACCCACTCGCTTCACGTTGCGCACGCCCGACCGGCGTGCTACAGTGACCCGCTTTGATCCTCTGCAACGGTTGCCAACATGTCGCTAAAAGTCGGTCGCATCATTTACCTGAACTGCCCGCCATATTTTCACTATCTTGGAGACATGGGCTTTGCGGGTGAGATCGTACCGGGAGTTCCGGCGGATCTGAACCGCCGGCTGGCCGCCGGTGAGATCGACGTCTGCCCCTCTTCCTCGTTCGAATATGCCCTGCACAGCGACGACTACTGCCTGCTGCCCGATGTGTCGATCAGCAGTATCGGGCCGGTGCAGAGCGTCCTCTGGTTTGCCCCGCGAGACGGCTCGGTGCTGGAAGGCGATGAGGTTTATTTAACGGGAGAATCAGCAACTTCGGTCAACCTTCTGAAAATCGTCATGAAGGAGTTCTGTCGCTTCGAGGACGTGCGCTACGTGGTTCCCGACCAACCGGTGGAGGAGTTGATCCTGCGGGGAAAAAGCGCCCTGCTGATCGGCGACCGAGCCCTGCGGGCCGCCGCCGGCAACTACCACCGGGACCTGCTGCAGGTCCTCGATCTCGGCACCATCTGGTACCAGTTTACCGGCTTGCCCTTCGTCTTCGCCCTCTGGATTGCGCGGCGGGATGCGGCGCACAGCCAACCCGAAGAAATGCAGATGCTGGCCGCCCAGTTGCAGGCCGCCCGCTTCATGGCTTTCGACCGGATTGATGAAATGGCGGCGGAGCTTGCGCCCGGCACCGGCTTGTCAGCCGCAGAGCTGAAAACCTACTGGCGGAATATGTCCTACGACCTGAAGCCGGGGCATATCCAGGGGCTGGAGCTGTTTTTTGGCCTCTGCAACAAATACGGCCTGCTGGATTCGACCCCCGGGCTTCACTTCTTTCCGGAGATGGATGCCTGATCGCCCCGGTAGTCGGCGAGAATGCGGTCGTGGTCGAAGCAGAGCGGGGCGGGCAGGTCGTCGAGTGGAAACAGGGCGGCGCCGGCCGCATCGTCGCCGGCTTTCAGCGTGCCGCTGCCCGTGGCGGTAAAGACCACCGAGATGTTGTGCTGGCGGGGGTCCCGTTCCGGGTCGGAATAGGCCCCGAACTGCTGCAGGCCTTCCAGTTCGAGCCCGGTCTCCTCTCGGGCTTCGCGCACAGCGGCCGCTTCCAGACTCTCGCCGTAGTCGACGAAGCCGCCGGGCAGGGCCCAGCCGAGGGGCGGGTTGCGGCGTTCGATCAGCACGATCTGATCGTCCTGGCGGATGATGATGTCCACGGTCGGAAACGGATTGCGATATTCTTCGACCTCGGCGCCGCATTCGGGGCAGGTGAGGGCTTCTTTCATCGTTTAACCTCCGGTTGACAGGTTCACTGAAATTGCCTACATATTAGCTGAAAATTGCATAAAATGCCCGGGTGGCGGAACTGGTAGACGCAAGGGACTTAAAATCCCTCGGGCGTAAGCCTGTACGGGTTCGATTCCCGTCCCGGGTACCATGTAAAAACAAGGGGTTTGCCGTTTTTCGGCTAACCCCTTGTTGCATTTTGCCCGGGATTATACTCGATTGCGAGGCGTTTGTCTGCTCGTCTGTCGTTACTGTGTCGGCATCAAGCCTATGCACGACTGGTGATTTACCTGTTTTGAAAAAATACTTGAAAAAATGTTCTTTTGAACATAGTATGTGTGAAAAACAGTAACATACTACGTGGAAAAAGACAATTTATGGGCAATGTAGAGTCTCTGAGAAAAACAATTCCGCGGGAGGAGTTCGATTACCAGGTATTGCTGGATGCCTTGCAAAATTATGCTCAGCCAAGAAAGAAGATAAATGATCTGCTCACCAAGGGTGTGATCGTAAGGGTCAAGAAAGGCCTGTACGTCTTCGGCGACGACTATCGCAACAAACCCTATTCAAGAGAAATCCTGGCAAATCTGATCTATGGTCCCTCGTGCGTTTCTCTGGAATATGCACTGCATCATTACGGGTTGATCCCGGAACGGGTTGAAGCAGTAACGTCTGTCACGACAAAACGTCCGAAAGAATTCCAGACGCCGGTCGGGCTGTTCCAATACCGGAATGTTCCGGAGGCCGGTTTTCATGTTGGACTTCAGCGCGTCGAGTTGAATGATGGGCGGGCTTATCTCATGGCTAGTCCCGAAAAGGCTTTGGCCGACAAGTTCCGCAATGATCGTGGTTTGCACATCCGGACCCGTAAGGCGTGTCTCAACTACCTTGAAAGCTCGTTGCGGATTGAACCGGGTGACCTGGCAACCCTTGACGTTGCGTTATTGGATAAGATTGCTACCGCGTACGAATCCAAAAGGATTCATCTCCTGGTGGATTTAGTGAAATATTTACAGAAAGGCACTGGATAAAGATGCAGGGAGCAGTTGCTCAAATGCTGGCGAAGTATGAATGCAAAAGTGCCGATGACTACGTCCAGGCCCTCAGGGAGATCTTGCAGGAGATTGCTCTGCTCGGGTTATGGCGCAGCAAGTTTTTCGAGCATGCGGCTTTCTACGGAGGCACAGCGCTGCGCATACTTTATGGACTGGATCGGTTTTCCGAGGATCTCGATTTTTCACTGCTTCAGCCGCTGCAAGATTTTGACCTCGACCGCTATAGCAAGAGTCTGGAAAAAGAACTGTCTGCCTTCGGATTCTCCGTCAAGGTCAAGGCGAAAAACAAATCAGTTGAGACTGCTGTTCAATCAACTTTCTTGAAGGGGAACACAGCGAACCAGCTTTTGGTCATACAAGCAGGCGAAGAGGTCGTCCGTGAGATTCCACCGGGCCAGTTGGTCAGAATCAAACTGGAGGTCGATATTGATCCTCCAGGTGGCTTTGACACTGAAAACAAGTACCTGCTGCAACCGATACCGTTCAGTGTCCGTTCCTATGTATTGCCAGATCTATTCGCCGGAAAGATGCATGCTCTGCTGTGTCGGAAATGGAATAACAGGGTCAAGGGGCGGGATTGGTACGACTTTGTCTGGTACTGCGCGAACCATCCCGAGTTGCACCTGGCACACCTGGAGGAACGTATGCGCCAAAGTGGGCATTGGGAGGGAGATGCTCCGCTTGAAGTTGATTCCTTCCTGAAACTGATGGCGGAAGCAATTGAGCAGCTTGATGTCGACCAGGCAAAAGCAGATGTGTTGCCCTTCGTCAGGGAGCCAGCCGCTCTAGATGTCTGGTCTCGGGATTTTTTCAGAGATATTGTCAAGAGAGTCCGTTTTTCAGTATAGAGCCGAACCAGATGAATGGTGTTTTGTGACAAAGTTGTGCCACAGAGCCTCCAAGCTTATGGTTGCTCGGAGGCTCTGACGTTAATCAGGGAAATCCTCCTGGCCGCGCCAGGGGCGGCAGAAACCACAGAAAATTTGTTTAAACCGTCCAGTCAAGGACCTCGAGCTTGGAGACCCGGTTGAACTCTTTGGGGTTGTTGGTCACCAAGGTCATGTTTAGAGAGGCGGCGTGGGCGGCAATCATCAGGTCCATGGCGCCGATAGGTGTTCCAGCCTTCTCCAGCGCAGCACGGATTTCGCCATATGATTTTGTTGCCGCCTCGTTAAAAGGAAGTACCTCCGGGGGGAGGATGAACTCGTCGAGAGCCTTGGCGTTTTTCTCCCGGTAGCGGCTTTTGGCAACTCCGTAGCGCAACTTAGCAAGTGTAACTGCCGAGATGGGGAAGGGGGGACACTCAAAAGGGACACTCAACTTTGGATGTCCCCTTTTCCATCCGGTCAGCAGAGTTGAAAATCAAAAAAGAATCCGGCATGCCAGACGAGGAATTTTGAGAATTTTTTGAGCAATGGCTGTTACAGTGGGGCATGTCGGGTTTGTGATCAAATTGGTTTTATGCGATATTACCAGCGGTTGTAGGTGAAAAGTTTATCTTCTGGAAAAGGCAAAACCGGGGCGACCCGGTGACGCAAAGCTACGGATCCCTCAGGGACCGCCGGGTTGCCGGATGAATTTTTTATGTATTGAGTTTGGTGGAGGGCATTGCGTGCAGGCGCGGTGTCCTTTTTTGTTTTTTGTGGGGTGTTATGGGGTTTGCAGGCATTAGCAGGTAGAGGTGGAGTGCCGTCTGAGCCAGTTTGTTGGCCTGACGGTTTTATGTTTATGGCTCACAAAGGGCGGAGTCAGCGAAGCAAATCAGATTTTTAAAGGTAACTTTTTGTGGAGGTTTTTGTGAGGGATTTTATTAATTTATTAGAGGTAACTATAGAAGCATGGAACAATTATTTAGAAACCAAAGGTTTTTATAAGATCTTTAACGGGGCGGTTTCAACCACCAAGTGCAAAAAGTGATGCATGATGCTTCTTAAAGTCAAAATCGTCTGGAGTGAAAAGCTCTGCCGGGCATTTGAAGCCCAGCGACCTGCGTGGTCTGGTGTTCAGCTTCCAGGCAATCGCGTCCAACTCCTCTTGCGTATACTGGCTCAAATCCCTGCCCTTGGGAAGGTACTGTCTCAGCAGTCCGTTCGTGTTCTCGTTAATGCCTCGCTGCCAGGGGCTGTGCGGATCGGCAAAGTAGACCTTGACCCCAGTGGCCGCCGCCAACTGTTGATGCGCCGTCATCTCCTTCCCCTGATCGTAGGTCAGAGAAAGGCGCGTTTGCGCTTCGATCCGATTCAGCACGTGACTGAAGCCACTCAGGGCGGCTTCAGCGGTGGCATTCTCCATCCTGGAGAGCACGGTGAACAAGGTTGTGCGTTCTACCAGCGTACCGACGGCAGAGCGGTTACCAGCCCCTTTGATCAGGTCGCCTTCCCAGTGCCCGGGAATCAACCGCTCCTCAATTTCGGGAGGGCGATCATGAATGCTGACCATGGCGGGAATTCGCCCACGCCGGTCCTCACCGCGGGCCCGTGGTCGGCGCTTGGTATGCCCAAAGCGCAGCCAGCCAATCACTTCCTTGCGCAGTTCACCACGCGGCATGGCGTAGATCGCCGTGTAAATGGTTTCGTGGGATACCTGCAATGTGGGCGTCTCTGGGTGCACAAGTTTCAGTGTGCCAGAAATCTGCTCAGGCGAGTAGCCCGATTGCAAATATTCCATGACCTGTCCCCACAACGCGTTCCCTGGCTGCAAACGCCGCTGGATGCGAGGCATGACCCTGCAGGCGCGTGCTCGCTTGTGGGCGCCCTCGGAGCGATAACCGCCGGCCATGAGTGGCCGCCCAGGGCCAGGCCGCACCTTTGGCCGCGACCAACCGTTTCGGTGAAGTTCGCGAGAAATCGTCGATGGCGAACGATTCAGCCCCAAGGCAATGGCTGCTGGCGAGAGGCCCGCCTCCAACTGCATTTGGATCTTCGTTCGTTCCTCAATACTCAACTGCTCGTAGATTTTTCCCATGCAACATTATCTCCTAAAAATGTTGCACTTGGTATTTGAGCGCGCCGGGGCATTTATCACTTTGACATTAAATAAATATGGGGTAATGTCAAGTATCCATTAATCCCAATTAAGGAGGCGCTGATGAAGATCGTCAAGAGTTTACTTATTATTGCTCTGATGGCTGCCGTACTGGTTCCGTTCAGCC
>DATFJP010000148.1:0-5392 GCA_035269105.1 Desulfuromonadales bacterium | reverse complement strand
ATCCTGCGCCCGCGGAGCACGGCCGCGGCCGCCCGCAGATCTTCGATGCGGCCGTTGGTGCAGGAGCCGATGAACACCTTGTCCGGGCGGATGGCGGTCATCGGCGTGCCGGCTGTCAGGCCCATGTAGGCGAGTGCGGATTGCATGCCTTCGCGTTTGTTCGGGTCGGGCTCGTCCGCAGGATCCGGCACGCACTGGTCGACAGTGACGACCATTTCCGGCGAGGTCCCCCAGCTGACATGCGGCTTGATGGTCGCCGCGTCGAGATGCACTTCCCGGTCGAAACGGGCATCGGGGTCGCTGTGCAGCTCCTGCCAGGCCGCCACGGCCTGGTCCCAGAGTTCGCCCTGCGGCGCAAACGGCCGTCCCCTCACGTAGTCGATGGTTTTGTCGTCGACCGCGATCATGCCGGCCCGGGCGCCGGCTTCGATCGACATGTTGCAGATGGTCATCCGCCCCTCCATCGACAGGCTGCGGATCGCTTCGCCGCCATATTCGATGACGTAGCCGGTGCCGCCGGCCGTGCCGATCTTGCCGATGATCGCCAGGACGATGTCCTTGGCCGTCACGCCCGGGCCAAGCTGCCCGTCGACGCGGATCAGCATGCTGCGGACCTTCTTCTGAATCAGGCACTGCGTGGCCAGGACGTGCTCCACCTCGGAGGTGCCGATGCCGAAGGCCAGCGTACCGAAGGCACCATGGGTCGAGGTGTGAGAATCACCGCAGACAATGGTCATGCCGGGCAGGGTCGCACCCTGCTCGGGACCGATGACATGCACGATCCCCTGGCGGACATCGTTCATGCTGAACATGGTAATGCCGAACTCGCGGCAGTTGTCTGCCAGGGTTTCGACCTGCAGCCGCGACAGCGGGTCGGCGATGCCAAGCAGACGGTCGGTGGTCGGCACATTATGGTCGGGGACCGCCAGGTTGACCTCAGGCCGGCGGGGCTTGCGCCCGGCCAGGCGCAGTCCTTCGAAAGCCTGCGGCGAGGTCACTTCATGCACCAGCTGGCGGTCGATATAAAGCAGCCCGGTACCGTCCGCGTCGATCCGGACCAGATGGCTGTCCCAGAGTTTGTCATAGAGGGTTCTGCCGCTCATGTTTTGCTCCTGCTACGTCCTGCGTTTATCAAGGGGCCTTCGGCCCGCTTCGTCTGCAAAGTTTCCGCTCGATTCAACAGGCTTTCATTATAAACCATGAGCGGGTGGGGCTAAGCCCGGCGTACAAAATATCTTTTAAATATAACTATAAAGGGAGCCGATTTTTAATGAAAGGCCCTGAGGAGAGATTTTCGAAAATATTGGTTGCCAAAAAGATTCCGGAGGGAACCTTGATGCTCAGGGCGTGAAATTGTTGGCCAGCCTGCCCGCCGCCATCAGATAGCCCCTGGCCCGCTCGGTGCGCGGGTAAAGGTTGACCAGAGCCCAGAAGCGGGGGCCGTGATTCGGTTCGAGCAGGTGGGCGAGTTCGTGGAGAATGACGTAGTCAAGCACAAAGCGGGGCAGGGTGGCCAACTCCTGAGAAATGCGGATGGAGCCCCGTTGCGGCGTGCAGCTGCCGTGGCTGCGCGTCTGCCGGGACGACCAGCGGATTGACTGCCAGCTGAGCCGGTTGGCAAAATAACGCCGGTTGAGGGTTGCCGCCCGCTGCTCCAGGTCGGCATCACTCAGGGTCCGGCCCGCTTTGCGCCGTTCCAGCCGGGTTTTCAGCTTGGCGATGACCGGCTGCAGTTCCGTCTCGGTCATGGCTGCCGGGGCGCGGACTTCGAGCACGCCGTCAACTTCCCGGGCCTGCACGGTCTTGACGCGGCGGGCGCTGCGGATGACGCGGATGTCCATGACGGCTAACGCTTCTTGCGGCGGAAAAGATCGGTCTTGAGGCTGGAAACCCGGTCGAGGAAGAGGTGCCCGTCGAGATGGTCCATCTCGTGTTGGACGGCGACCGCCTCAAACCCCTGGCATTCCAGGACCCTTTCCCGGCCGGCACGGTCCCTGAATTCAACCACGATCGATTCGGCGCGGGTGACATTGCCGGTATAATCGGGGACACTCATGCAGCCTTCCCGCATGGTCTTGCTTCCCGACTTTTCCAGAATTCCCGGGTTGACCATGACCAGCAGGCCGTGATTGTCGTCTTTGCCCAGCTTGCTGTGCGAGACGTCGACGACCACCACCCGGCGCAAGTCACCGATCTGGGTTGCCGCCACGCCCACCGAATGGCCGGCGGCATACATGGTGTCCACCAGGTCCTGGATCAGTTCATCGACGGTTTCATCCATGGCGGCCACCGGCCTGGCCACCTGTTTCAGGATCGGGTCCGGGTATTGACGGATGGTGCGAACGGCCATGGTCAGAGTTCCGCCGTGGGGATGGTCCGCACCGAAATGTCGACCTGAAGTTCTTCGCGCAGCGGCGACATCCAGGTATCGACGTCCGTCTCGGTAACGTCTTCCGGGAGAGTGGCCTCGAGCATCAGGACATAAACCGGGCGCTCGCTGCTGCCGACCAGCTTGGTGTTAAGGTCAGTGATGTTGATCTGCTTGTCGCCCAGGACCTTGGCCACCCGGTAGACGATGCCGGGTTTGTCGGCGCCGTAAACCGAAACCATGCAGAGTTCGCCCTCGATTTCCGGGCGAATCTCGCCGCCTGGCTTCAGGACCCGCAGAAAAACGGAAAGACCGCTCTCCTCGAGAGGCTGAAAGGCTTCGCCAAAGCTGTCCCGGTCGACGTAGTCCGGGTGGGCGAGAATCAGGATCATGGAGAACTGGCCGCCGAGGATCGAGCAGCTGGAATCGGCGATATTGCAGCCAAGGTCATAGAGGATTTCGGTGACCTGAGAGACGATGCCCGGCCGGTCACGACCGATAATGGTCAAAGCGAAATGCTGCATGGGGCCTCCGTTTTTGACAGCGAGGGGATTTCCTTGTAGGTTCTAACACACTTTTCAATCCTTTTTCAAAATCAAAACACCATGAGCTGGCGCGAACAAGACATCCGCATCGATTATTTTCGCGGCTCCGGCCCCGGCGGCCAGCACCGCAACACCAGCGAGACCGGCGTGCGCATCACCCACCTGCCGACAGGTGTCGTGGCGCTTGCCACCGACTCTCGCTCCCGCCACCAGAACCTGCAGCGGGCCCTCGCCCGGCTGGAGGAGAAGCTTGCCGCCCGCCGGCAGAAAAAGCGGCCGCGCATCAAAACCCGGCCCAGCCGGGCGGCCGTGGAGCGCCGTCTGGACAAAAAGCGCCAGCAGGCGGAGAAGAAGAGGCGGCGGAGGAAGCTTGAGGAGTGAGGATTTTTTCTCGGTCAACCGCCGGCGTCCATCATCTTGAAGGCAAATATCGAGCAGGATAAACTTCTCTGGTTTATCCAGCGCGAAACTTATCGGCGGGATATCCGCTACGATTCAGGCTTGGCATCGAGACGCGGTCGGCGCCCCTGCTTTGAAGATCCGAGGTGAAGAGTATGAAAATCGCCATCATCGGCAGCGGGCTTGTCGGGGCGACCACTGCCTACTCCCTGGTCACCGAAGGGGTGGGCCGGCAGGTCGTTTTGATCGACGTGAACCGCGAGCGGGCCAATGCCGAAGCCGAAGATATCCGCCACGCCGTCCCCTTCACCAACCCGCTCGAGGTTATGGCCGGCGATTACCAGGACCTGACCGGCGCCCGGCTGGTGATCCTGGCGGCCGGGGCCGGCCAAACCCCCGGTGAAGATCGCATTGCGCCGCTCAGACGGAATGCCGAGATCTTTGCCGAGATTGTTCCCCGGGCACTTCAATACGCGCCTGACGCGGTGCTGCTGGTGGCGACCAACCCGGTCGATGTCATGACGCACCTGACGGTTCAGTATGCCGCAAGCTGCGGGGTGCCGAGCCAAAGAGTGATCGGCTCCGGCACCAGCCTTGATTCGGCCCGTTTTCGCGCGCTGCTCGGTCGCCATATCGGTGTCGATGCCCACCATGTCCACGGCTATGTGATCGGCGAGCATGGCGACAGCGAGGTCCTGGCCTGGTCCCGGGTGACGGTCGCCGGCATGCCGCTCAAACATTTCTGTCACCAGCAGCAGGTGCGCATGGACGAGTTGGTCCGCGACCGGATCGAGGGCCAGGTCCGGCAGGTTGCCTACCGGATACTGGAGGGCAAGGGCGCGACCTACTACGGTATTGCCAGCGCCCTGACCCGTATCGCCCGGATCGTCCTGCACGACGAGCGGGCGATCATGACCGTCTGCACGGCCAAGCAGGACGTGGCCGGAGTGAACGACGTCACGCTCTCTCTGCCTCACCTGTTCGGCGGGCCGGGCATCATCTCAACCCTGCCGCTGCCCCTCGTCCCGGACGAGCGACAAAAACTTGCGGCCAGCGCACAGAAGATTCGCGGTATCATCGACCTTCTGGATTAGCTCTCGCCCGGTCGGTGGCCCTTGAGCGGGTTTACACAGTCTGCCTAAACCCGGAAAAGAAAAAGCGAAAAGATTGTATGTTGTTGAAATAATTATAAAATTATACGTTTATTTTAGGTGGTTTAACTTTTTATACAGACTGTCTAATTCTTGTTGGGACCATCGAAATCGAAATCGGGATCGCTATCGGGATCGAAACATCATGACGCTGGGACATGAGAAGCTGGATGTTTACCGATTGTCGAGCAGCTGCGTCGCATGGGTGTACGAAAGGGCCAAGGGTCTTGCCGGGGTGCATCGACCCGCGCGCGACCAATGGTTGCGCGCCAGTCAATCGATTCCGTTGAACATTGCCGAGGGCAACGGCAAGACGGCCGACGCGGATCGGCGACGGTACTTCGAGATCGCCCGGGGCTCCGCACTGGAGTGTGCCGCCATTCAAGATGTCTTGGTTGTCGGTAAAGCGCTGGATCGGGAGGAAAGCCGACAGCGCAAGGAAGAACTCGACCGCATGGCGGCCATGCTCAGCCGCTTAGGCGGAAGAGGATACCAGGTACGAGAAGAACAAGAAGACTACGGGGCCGATCCCGATCCCGATAGCGATTTCGATTTGGACGGAGAAGACAAGGAGCCCCAACCAAGCGTTCCAGGCGACGCTTGACAGCGCGCCTGAACGCAAGCGTTGGACATTGAACGCTCTTCGTTCGAAGTTGTGCATATAGGCCTGGATAAGGGGATCTAGATGTGAAAACCTGGGGGACATCGACGTGCGGCTTGCTGTTTTCTGTCAGCTATGTTGCGATGGCGGGTCTTTTGTTTTACCTGGCTTTCACTTGCTCGGGCTGGGTCTGCGACCTTGTAGCGCTGCCTGCCTTATTTCCATTTGGCTTCCCAATCGGTTGGATGACCGACTGGGTGGACTCGTGGTTCCTGATTCCCGGTCATACTCCAACATTCCACCTCCGCAATTGGTATTTCATTATTCC
>DATFJP010000147.1:0-3407 GCA_035269105.1 Desulfuromonadales bacterium | reverse complement strand
ACAGCCATCGCCGTGGGCGTGCAGATGATCACGGTCACCGATTCCGTACCGCCGGCTACCGATGGCTTCCTCGATTTCGGTCAGGTCCCCCCGGGTGAAAGCGCTGCCACCAGTATCCGGGTTCTGAATACCGGCAGTCTGGCGGTCAGCCTCGGTGAGGTGGTCGCCAATTTTGCCGGTGGCCCCTTTGCCCTGGACAGCGACGATTGCAGCCGCCAGACGCTGACCGTGGGCCAGGCCTGCACCCTGGTGGTCCGGTTTGCACCTTTCGAGGCCGGGAATTTTGCGGCCGGGCTGGAGATTGCGACTGACATTCCCGACCAGCCCGTTGCCGCCATCGATTTGCGCGGCGTCGGCAATACCCCGCCGGTGGCGCCGGAACCGCTGCTGCCGGCCGATGGGGCCAAAGTCGGCACGGCTGTGACCTTTTCCTGGCTGCCGGCCAGTGACGCCGACGGTGATGCGCTGAGCCAGGAGTTGGTCTATGCAACGGATGCCGAATTTACCGCACCGGACACCCTGCCCCTGCCACCGGCGGCGGCCCTGCTGGGAGCAGGGGGGCTTTTGCTGGCGGGCTTGGGCATCGGCTTGAGCCGGCGTCGGCACCGACTGGCTGGATACTGCCTGCTGGCCGGGCTGCTGCTGACCATGGTGGCCTGCGGCGGAGGCGGTGATGATGATAGCGACGATGGCCCAGACCTGCCGGCCGATGCCCAATCGTCCATCGTCGAGGGCCTGGTGCCCGGGACAACCTATTACTGGAAACTGGTCGTGCGGGATGCGTGGGGCGCCAAAACGGAGAGTGCGGTGCGTTCGTTCCGAGTGGAATAGGTGACCAGGAAAAATCCAGGCAGAACCAAGCAATTGCCAGTATCTGCTCGCGCTCTATCTGGCAAAAAGTTTACATAATGAGGGACACCTCCCAGGGAGTGTCCCTCATTATTTCAGGAAAATTTTGACTGCTTCACGCCTGGGAACCTGTCGGATTATCCATGAACTGGCTGCAAATCCGATTCTGCGGTCCCTATTTCAGCTCCTTTTTTACCCATAGCCACGGCTATGCGGTTGCAAACGAGCTGAAATCTGTTTTCGAATCCTCGAATTTTCGCTTCAGTCCGTATATCTGACAGGCTCCTAGAATTTTCTTTCTCCGAAGTTCCCGGATGTACCTAAAAAAAGCACCTGAAATTCAGGTGCTTGAGAAGGTTTGGCGGGAGCAGATGGGAATCGAACCCACCGGGGACGGGATACGCCCCCCATCGGTTTTGAAGACCGAGCGCGTCACCAGACTACGAACTACTCCCTTATGTATGTTCTGACCGGCCTTCAGTATAGCAGAAGCAGCCGGTTCTCTGTAAAGTCAGGGCCGGATCAGACGGCCGGCAGTATTCAGGGCGTTGACGGTCTCCAGCATGTTGGAGATCCGGCCGACTGCCAGGGATTCCTTCAGTTCGAAATACTCCAGGCAAAGCCCGCAGGACGCGATTTCCACGCCTTGCTCGGCGAGCTGTTCCAGGGGCTCGAGCACGTCCGAGCCGCCGACCGTCAGTTTGATTCCTGTGTTGACGAACAGCATGAGGTCGGGGAGTGAGTCGCCTTCGACCAGAGTGAAGATGAAATTCTTCATCAGGATCTGGCCGAGTTTCGGATCGCCGTTGCCCATCTGGTCGGAGCCGACCAGAATTACGGTCGGACCGGCGGCCGGTTCCTTGGCCGAGGGGACCGGCTGAGCATCACCGGGTGTCAGCGCGATCAGGAAATCGTTTTCCTGGGCAGTGACTTCGGTGGTATAGCCCTGATTCTCGCCCAGCCGGCGAAGGTTGTCGCGCGAGGCGGCATCGTCAACCAGAATTTGAAAGGCGGAGCCGGGCTGAGCGAGCATGAAGCGCCGGGCCTGCACCACCGGTTGCGGACACTGCTGGCCGCGGCAATCCAAAGTTTCCATGAACCTTATCCTTGCATTTTTTTGTGTATCGCCCGCGCATTATACGGAGCCCCGCTGCGGGTGGCAAGGGCAGAATGCAGAGTTTGATCAAGGTTTTTGCATGCTGCGGGGCACTGGCTTTTGGTTCATCCGGGAATTTCGAGGAAGCCATGAGGCGTAATTTCGGTTCTGCGTCTTCTCTGCCGCCAAGCCGCTCCCGGGAAAAACCTCCCGGAATCCCGGGATGATCCTTTCTTTTGCTTTGCGATCTTCGCGACTTTGCGTTTAAATTGCCTGGTGTCGATCCCTTAACCCTGGCAGGCAGGCGACAATGCGCAGAACAACCAGGCAGATTCAGATCGGGAAAGTGCCGGTCGGCGGTTCGGCGCCGATTACCGTACAGTCCATGTGCAGTACCGACACCCGCGACGTCGGCGCCACCACGGCGCAGATCCGGGCGCTGCAGGCGGCGGGCTGCGAAATCGTGCGCTGCGCCGTTCCCGACCGGGCGGCCGCCGAGGTCCTGGCGCAGATCCGGGCCCAAATCGACATCCCGTTGATTGCTGACATCCATTTCGACTATCGCCTGGCCCTGGCGGCGCTGGCAGCCGGAGTCGATGGCCTGCGGCTCAACCCCGGCAATATCGGTGCACGCTGGAAAGTTGCCGAAGTGGTGCGGGCCTGCGCCGATCGACGGGTGCCGATCCGCATCGGCGTCAATGCCGGTTCGCTGGAGAAGTCCCTCTTGGAAAAATACGGCCGGCCGAGTGCCGAGGCGATGGTCGAGAGCGCCCTCGGCCACATTCGCCTCCTCGAGGACCTGGATTACCGCGAAATCAAGCTCAGCCTCAAGGCCTCCGATGTGCGGCGCACCGTGGCCGCCTATCGGCTGCTGGCGCAGCAGGTCGATTATCCGCTGCATGTCGGCATTACCGAAGCCGGCACCACCTGGAGCGGCACCGTCAAGAGTGCCATCGGGCTGGGCAGCCTGCTGCTCGACGGCATCGGCGATACGCTGCGCGTTTCCCTGACCGGTGACCCGGTGGAGGAGGTGCGGGTCGGTTGGGAGATCCTGAAGAGTCTGGAACTGCGCGAGCGCGGGCCGGTGTTCATCAGTTGCCCGACCTGCGGCCGTTGCGAAATCGATCTGATCGAGATCGCCGAAGATGTGGAGCGCCGCCTGCACGACCTGCCGCACAAGCTGACCATCGCCGTTATGGGCTGCGTAGTCAATGGTCCCGGTGAAGCCCGCGAAGCCGACCTCGGCATTGCCGGCGGCCGCGGCCAGGGCCTTCTCTTCCGCAAGGGAGAGATTCTGCGCAAAGTCCCTCAGCAGGAACTGGCGGATCAACTGGTCGAAGAGGCGTGGGCACTTGTTAGAAGCAGGAACGCGGGACGCGGGACGCGGGACGCGGAAGGCGGTTGACGGCACCTTTCCGGTGGCAGTGGTTCTTGCATTCCGGAGCGAAATACGCTAGTTTCT
>DATFJP010000146.1:0-7677 GCA_035269105.1 Desulfuromonadales bacterium | reverse complement strand
CTGGTCGGGGATAATGCGGTAGACCACCCGCTGGATGTAGGGTTCGCCGTTCCAGTAATCGGGGTTGGCCGCCAGCACCACCCGCTCGCCCGAATCCCAGGTTTCGAAGCGATAGGGACCGGTGCCGACCGGTGCGCGCCCCAGCGGGCTCTGGGTGACGTCCTTGCCCTGCAGCAGGTGCAGCGGATGAATCGGCAGACTCCAGCTGATCAGCGCCGGCGCCAGCGGCTGGTCGTAGCGCACCCGGAAAGTGTAGGGGTCGATCACCTCGGCGCTGGCGACCTGCTTGTAGCGCTCGGCGTAGGCGGTGGGGGTTTCGGGATCGATGTAAAGCTGGTAGGTGAACATCACGTCCTGGGCGGTGAAGGGCTCACCGTCGTGCCATCGCACATCACGGCGCAGGTGGAAGGTGATGGTCAGGTTGTCCTCGGAGATCTCCCAGGTTTCCGCCAGGTCGCCCTCGATCTGCAAGTCTTTGTCGTAGCGGACCAGGCCGCTGTAGACCAGGCCGTTGATGTCGCTGGACGCGGAGTCGGAGGCCAGCACCGGCAGCAGGGTGCTCGGCTCGCCGATCGAACCCATCAGGATGGTATCGCCCTTGACCGGTTTGGCCGCATCCCCTTCCGCGGGGATCACCGCCTCCTGTCGGTCGCAGCCGATAAGGATGACGAATATCAGCAATGTGAAAAGTACACGCATCGGGTCTCTCTTTTGAAAAGGATAACTTCGCTCAAACCGAAAATCTAATGGCCTTTGTCTCACGCCATTGCATTTATTTTCCGATGATCCCGCCGCCACTCAGAATGTCATCCAGATCGTAGCGCTCGACACTGGCCGGCGGGTCGAGGCGAAACAGGCCCGGATCCGGGTCGGTATTCAGCTCCAGTTCGGTGAATTCCAGGCTGGCTTCCAGATCGGCGTCATGCAGCGTCAGCTCCATGCGATGCGGAAAGAAAGGCTCCTGCTCGGGGAAATCGCTGTACCGAATGGCCGCCACCGCCTCGCCCTGATCGAAATAACGCGCCGCGACCAGTCGCCGCCGGGCATCGAAGCGCAGTTCCTGGCGCCAGTCCCAGCCGGTCAGTTCGATCAGCCAACCGCCGGCGGTCAACTGCCAGGCATCGAGGTCGACATACTCCGGGATCGGCACATCGTAGAGCAGGGCCGTCACCAGCAGTTCGGGCGTGACCGGGATCTTCAGAAAGCGCCCCATGTTGTCCGCTTCGGCCCGGCCCTGATAGTAGCGGTTCTGCCGCGGCACCCAGGCGCTCAAGCGACGGCCGTCGGTGACCAGCACCATCATGGTCGTGCCGAACAGGCCCAGGGTTTCGGCGCGCAGTTGGGCCGGCCGCCTGGCGATTAAAACCTGGCTGGCACCGCCGGAGCCGTCGGGGGAGTTCAGTTTGACCTTGGCCAGCCCCTGCAGGGCATGGTAACGGTCGGCCTGGCTCTGCCATCGATCCAGGATCTCCTTCCCCAGCCGATCCTGGGCCAGGATCCGACCGTCCGGCTGGACTTTCGGGGCACAGCCGGCCAACAGCAGAAAGCATCCCCAGGCCGCCAGCCAGGCAAGCGACCGGCAGCGGAGTTGCCGAAGCCCGGCCGTCCGTTCAGGAGCCAGCCAGGGCATCGAGCTTTTCCTTCGGCAGGGGGTTTTCGGGATCGAGCCGATACATCCGCCGGTAAATCTCCCGGGCCTGTTCGAATTGCCCCAGCTGTTCGTAGACCTCGGCGAGGTGCTGGAGGACGACCAAATCTTCCGGCAGCTGCTCAGCGGCCTGCTCCAGATGGAAACGGGCCTGCTCCAGGCGACCCAGGCGATAGTATATCCAGCCGATGGTGTCGTGGATATGCGGGGCCGGCTTGAGCTGCAGAGCCTGTTCGGCCAGGACCAGCGCCCGCTCCAGGTTGCTATTGCTTTCGGCCCAGGCATAAGCGACAAAGTTCATGGCTTCGGCATACTGGTCGTCTTTTTCGATCACTTCCAGCATGACGTCGGTCGCCTGCTGGCTGCGCCCCAGCTGTTCGAGAACGATCCCCTGCTGATAGAGCAGGTCGACTTCGTCGGGGAAGTTCCGGACCCCTTGCTGCAGAATGTCCAGGGCGTCGGTAAAGCGCTGCTGGGAACGATAGATGATGCCCAGGTAAAAATAGATCTGCGGCCGGGGCTCGCCCTGTTCCAGGTAGTTTTCCAGCAGAACGGCGGCATCTTCTGGCCGGCCGGTCTGCATCAGCAGGAAGCCCCGGTGCGAGACCGCATCGGCGTAAAGGGCGGAGGTCTCGCCAATCGCGGAAAAGACCCCGAGGGCTTCCGGAAACTGCTCTTGGCGTTCCAGGGCGATGCCGAGATAGTAGCGCGCCGGGTCGAGATCGGAGTCCTGCTCGAGGATTCTGCGGAACTCCGCTGCCGCCGCCGCCCAGCGTTCCTGCTCCATGTAGATGAGGCCGATCTTGCGCCGTGCCTCCAGGTCCCGCGGGTCCTCCTCGGTGATCCGGGTGAGTTCCTCGAGAGCCCGCTCGTAGTCCTGCATGCCGACGTAGATCCGGGCCAGATGGTGGCGCAGGGCCAGATCGTGGGGATTGCGTTTGAGCGCCTGACCGAACATGTCCAGGGCAGCGTTCCAGGCCTGCTGATTCTCGTACATGTAACCGAGATCGACATAGGCCTGCTGGGCATCGTCCAGGTTGTCGATCAGGTAGCGGTACTGCTCTTCCGCCAGCACCTCGAGGCCCATCTCCCGGTAGAGACGGGCCAGGGTCAAACGCCCGGCTCGGGAATCGGGATGTTTGTTCAGCAGGTCCTTGAGAACTCCGATCGCCTGGTCGGCGTTGCCGCTGCGCACCAGCGCAATCGACAGCTGCAGCGGCACCATGGCATTGTCGGGATCGACCTCGAGGACTTCCCGGAAATACCTGGCCGCCTGGCGCGGTTCGCCGCTGCCCAGGGCCATGTTGCCGAGCGCCATATGCGCCTTGACGGCATCCGGTTTGCGGATCAAGACGTCCTCCAGGGTGCGCCGCGCCTGCTTGAGGTTGCCGGTTTCCCCGTAGACCTGGGCCAGATAGTAGCGCAGGTGCAGGGCCTCGGGGTCCAGGGCGATCGCTTCCTGCAGCGCCGCGGTGGCCTGGTCTACCTGACCTTCACCGAGCAGCAGCCGGGCCCGGCCGAAGTGGTAGAGGGCGTTGGCTTCCGGATCATCGAGCCGGGACTCGTAAGGTTCTTCGACGAACAGTTCCGGTGCCGGCTCGGCCGACGACATCGGCTGCGCGCAGCCGATCAGGAACAGGATACCGGCCATCAGCAGCAAACGCATGCCCGAACATATTTTAAAAGGTGATTTCATTGATTAATCAAAAACCTCGAAAAAAGTGGTGGGGGAAAAAGGCTGAATGACTGTTGGTTGATTACCCTGTCGAACTTTGCCTGGACTTGTAGCCCTGAAACAGCCCCATCCGGCCGCGGGAACAAATGTTATTGCTTGTTTTCGGAGCGGTTGTGCTTTACAGCGACGCCTTCCAAAACCGACAATCTGGATCCGAGTTTGAAAATCTACCACGAACCCCGCAAAAGGGCAATCGGCGGCGCTTGCCACCTGGTACCCGGTACCGATAGAATGTCGCAAAATTGCGCAGGAATTTGGCGGGTCAACAAGACCTGACGACCGATGCATAGCCGTAGCTACGTATCGTTCGTCACAACGCAGTTGACGCGTCAAAGGACAAGCAGGATGCGACAGTTTATGGGTTACAGGGGACTAGGCCCTTTACAACCCTTCATCAGCTGATAATCTCTAATAAAACCGCCTCTTTCCGACACGAGTTGGCGCGGACCGGCCGGGGATTTGAAATGTCGACAGACGGGGCGAAGTCGAATATAATGATCTTTTTTTGATGAACCCCGGAAACATGGGAGTTTCGGGTATGCGAGCACCTGGCAACCGACCTTTGCGCGAAGCCTGGATGATTTTCTTCTTTCTCGGCATCGTCATGCTCAATTATCCGTTTCTGCACATCTTCAATAAAAATGTCCTGGTCTTCGGCATCCCCCTGATCCTGGTCTACCTGCTGGTCGGCTGGCCGCTCTCGATCCTGGTCGTCTATATTTTCTCCCTGTACCTTGGCCGCGGCAGCGACGGTGAACCGCCTCCGGCCGAAGATTCCGGCGAGGAGTCGCAATGATCCCGGTCGATATCGTTGCTTCCGTGACCCTCGTCTACTTCGGCCTGCTGCTGGCCGTGGCCTTCTATGCCGACCGCCGTCACCAGCAGGGTCGCAGCATCACCGACAACGCCAACATCTACGCGCTGTCGCTGGCGGTCTACTGCACCTCCTGGACCTTCTACGGCAGCGTCGGGCGGGCGGCGACCAACGGCATCGATTTCATCACCATCTACCTCGGGCCGACATTAATGGCCTTCACCTGGTGGTTTCTGCTGCGCAAGATGGTGCGGATCAGCAAGGAGCAGAACATCGGCAGCATTGCCGACTTCATCTCCAGCCGCTACGGCAAGTCGGCCTGGCTGGCCGCCCTGGTCACCCTGTTCGCGGTGCTCGGCATCATGCCCTATATCGCCCTGCAGCTCAAAGCCGTGGCCCGGACCTTCGACCTGCTTTCCGACCCGCTGGTCGGCACCACCACCTCGATCCATTACCTGCCGATCGCCCATTTCAAATTCGACACCGCCTTCGCGGCGGCGGCCCTGCTCTCGCTGTTCGGCATCCTGTTCGGCGCCCGTCACCTGACCTCCTCGGAACGCCACTCCGGCCTGGTCGCCGCCATCGCCTTGGAATCGTTGGTCAAGATCGTGGCCTTCGTGGCGGCTGGCCTGTTTATCACCTATGGCATGTTCGACGGCTTCGGCGATATTTTCCGCGCCTTCATGACGCAGTTTCCCGAACGCGCCGATCTGCTCGTGATCGGCCCCGGCAACGACGGTTATTCCCACTGGTTCACCCTGACCTTCATTTCGATGATGGCGGTGATGTTTCTGCCTCGCCAGTTTCACATCATGGTCGTGGAAAACTGCCAGGAGGAACATATCCGGCGCGCCATGTGGGCTTTCCCGGCCTACATGTTTCTGATCAACCTGTTCGTGATCCCGATCGCCCTGGCCGGCCTGCTGATGTTCAGCGGCGACACCCACAACGCCGACTTTTTCATCCTGACCCTGCCCCTGAACAACGGTGATTACTGGCTGGCGATGCTGGTCTTTCTAGGCGGTTTCTCGGCTTCGGCCGGCATGGTCATGATTTCGGCCGTGGCTCTTTCGACGATGATCCTCAACCACCTGCTGGTGCCGGTGATCCTGAAACTGCAGACCGGCGACAAGGACCTGTCGACCCTGCTCCTCAATCTCAAACGGGCCTGCATCGTCGTCGTCACCTTCCTGGGGTATTTCTACTTCCGACTGCTGGGAGAATCGGCGGCCCTGGTCAACATCGGCCTGATCTCGTTCGTCGCCGCCAGCCAGTTCGCCCCGGCCGCAATCGGCGGCCTCTACTGGCGCCGGGCTTCTTTCAAGGGGGCTGCCGCCGGCCTGGTGGCCGGCTTCGTTACCTGGTTCTATACCCTGCTGGTGCCCTCGTTTATCGAAACCGGCTGGCTGAGCCGATCGATCATCGACCAGGGCCTGTTCGGCATGGCCATCCTCAAGCCCACGGCCCTGTTCGGCCTGACCAATTTCGATGTCTGGTCCCACGCCCTGTTCTGGACCATGTTCCTCAATATCGCCGCTTTTATAACCGGCTCCCTGTTATCCCGCCCAGGCCGCGCCGAACGCGAGCAGATCGTCAAGTTCGTCGACGTCTACGAAAAACGGGATGAAAAAATCCAGCGCCGGCGCATGACCAAAGCGCCGACCGTCATGGAATTCGTCAATATGATGACCAAGTTCATCGGCGAGAAACAGGCCCACCAGGCCATCAGCAGGTACCTGGGCGACAAGGAAATCGATGCCAAGGGCAGCCTGTCGGAAGAGGAACTGGTCAAGCTCAAGCGTTTTGCGGAACTGACCCTGGCCAGCTCGGTGGGCGCGGCACCCGCCCGCATCATCATCGACAATTACCTGTCGGCGCGCGGCAGTCGCATGGAGAGCGTTTTCGATGTGTTCGGTTCGGTCAACATCAGCCGCAACGCCAGCCGCGAGCAGCTCAGTGTGCTGTACGACGCCGCTCATGCGGTGGCCAGCGGCGGCAGCCTGCAGAAGATTCTCGACGAGATTTTGAAAATCTTCACCGACCAGTTCAAGTTCGATCTGTGCGTGATCCGCCTGCTCGACGCGGACAAGCAGACCCTGACCGTACGCAGTCAGCGCGGCATGTCTTCGGAGCACTTCGGTGAATCCGAACGCAACCTGACCATGGACACCTATATCGGCGAGACCTTTCTCACCAACAAACCGACCATCATTAATGACACTGAGAACATCGACAAGAGGGAGTCGGCGCGCATCATCCACGAGCACAACATCTCTTCCTTTGCCCACGCGCCGATCGCGGTGGAAGGAGAAACCATCGGTGTTCTCTCGGCTTTTTCACGAACGGCCAAGGGCGTTTTCACCGAGGAGTTCGTGGAACTGTTCACCAGCCTGGCCGGCCAGGTCGGCGTCGCCTGGCGCAACGCCCAGCAGACGGAACGCCTGATCACCCTGCGCGAGCACCAGCGGGAGATGGAGATCGCCAAGAATATCCAGCTCGGCCTGCTGCCGAAGGTGGTCCCCGAAGTTCCCGGCGTCGAGCTCGCCGGCATCTGCGTGCCGGCCCAGGAGGTCGGCGGCGATTATTACGATTACCTGTCCCATCCCAACGAACGGCTCGATCTCGTGATTGCCGACGTTTCGGGACATAACGTGGGTGCCGCTCTGCTGATGGCGGAAACCCGGACCTTTATCCAATCGCGCAGCATTCATCTCGGCAGTCCGGAAAACATTCTGAAAGCGATCAACCAGTTTTTCTACGATGACCTGACCCAGGCGGAGCTGTTCATTACCATGTTCTACCTGCAGTACCAGGCCGACACCCGCCGCGCCACGTTTGCCAGCGCCGGCCATTCGCCGCCCATCCTGTGGCGGCCCGCGGCCGACAGCGTGCAGCAGCTCGACGCCGAGGGGCTGATCATCGGCGTCCGTAAGGAATACCCCTTCGAGCAGATCGAGATCGACCTGCAGCCAGGCGACTGTCTGCTGCTGTATACGGACGGCGTCATCGAAGCCGAGAGCGAAAAGGGTGAGTTTTTCGGCGAGGAGCGCCTGATCGAGTTGGTCAAAAGTACCAGCGACCAGTCTCCCCAGCAGATCATCGACGAAATTTTCGATCAGGTCCGGCTGTTTACCGGACAGCACAATTTCCGCGACGACGTCTCGCTGGTGGTGATGAAAATCGCTGAATAGAGGCCGCAAGGCGAGGTGCCAACAGGCAACCAAATGGTTTTTCGCGCTTCGCGCTTCGCGACCCTGTTTCTGTTGTGCTAGAATGAAGGACAAAATGAAGAAGCCCGACTTATTGAAAAAGGAAACATTTCATACCCTTTTAAGGAGTTTATTTGATGAACTTGCAGATTGACGACAAAGGCAGCGCAATTTTGATGCAGGTCCAGGAGGAGCGGCTCGACGCTCATAACAGCGGCGAACTGAAAACCCAGATGCTCAAGCTGTTCGAGGACGGCAAAAGCAATCTGGT
>DATFJP010000145.1:0-3950 GCA_035269105.1 Desulfuromonadales bacterium | reverse complement strand
CATGGCCAGAACCTGGTGGGGGCAGACTTCGACACAACGCCGGCAGCCGATGCACAACTGTCGATCGAGCGCCAGGGTGACCACATCTTCCAGGTAGCGAAAGCCGAACATTTTCTTCTCCTTGCGGCGTTCTAGGTTCAGGTCAAAAATGCCAGGGTCCAGAGCAGGACGGCGCCGCCCAAGGAAGCGGTCATGGCCGGTAGAGCATGGCGTAACTCCCGACGCACCCCTGAACGTGAGGTGAACGGTGTGCTGCCGGTGAAACTCAGGGCATAGAAGGCACTGACGGCAAGCAATGCCAACAGCGTTCCGGCAGCGGCAGGCCAGGCAAGGTGTCGCCCCATGCCGGCCAGCCAGAGGGCTCCCCAGACGGCGCCGACGAGGGCGCCCTTGACCGCGAAGCGTCGGGACGGCAGCCAGGGCAGCAACAGTGGAACCATGATGGTCCCGGCTGCGGCGGCCCCGAGCAGGCCCGTGGCTGCCGCCACGCCGGTTGGCACTCCCTGCAACCCCCAGCCCAGCAGAAACAGGAGAGCGGCGAGCGGCAGCATGACCTTGAGGGCTTGGAGTGCTTCGACGGGAATCAGGACCAGCCGTTCGTAGAGAGTAAAGCTGAGTTTCCGCATGTCGGCAGTCGTTGTCATGCTGTTGTCGAGAAAGGTGGGCAGGTCAGCCGCCCGGATCGCAGCGTAGCGGATCTGGAAGCCTGTGGCCCGGCTGACCTCATGGGCCGCGACGCCCGGCGCGCCGAGCAGCGGCAGCAGCAGGCAGCGGTGGTCAACGATCTGGCCCAGGCGCGTCTCATCGAGGCGGCGGATCAGTTCTGCGGTGCCGAAGCTGCCCTTGCCGGCGGCGCACCAGACGTTGATGCCGAAGGTCCCCAGCACCAGCAGCCAGAGGTTCCGGCCGTGCAGACGGCTGCGTACCAAGTCGTAACTCATCTTGAAGTTGGCGGTGACCACGACCGGGTCTTCGGTTCCGGGCGTACCGATCGCGTAGAGTCCGGGCGGCACCATGTAGTCGCTGCGGCCGATACCCCAGCGGACTTTCCAGGTTCCGAAATGATCCACCGGTCGCAGTCGGGTGTCGATCTGCGGAACGCGGCCGGCCGCTGTATCCAGCCAGGCAAGAAAGCCGGGAACCTGGTCGGTGATCTCTCCGCCGCCGGCGGAGACCGGCGGGCCTCAGCAGGGAGGCTTCTCCGCCGAGGCAGCGGAAACGTCATCCGACAGAGTCCGCTTTTGTCGCTTTTCTTGCGCTTTTTCTGCGGTCATAACAGGTTCTTTCGAAAGAGTGATGCCGGAAAGATCGTTCTCCAGATCTTCATTCATCTCTATTCGGAAAATCCGGATGGCGACAATGAAGTTTCCGGACGGAAACGCATTACAGGATGGACGGCCGGCTCTTGATCAAAAAGCAAAGGTCGATCAGCGCCAGGCCTGGCGGCAAAATGAGTTCGGGCAGCCGGGATTTGACCCCGGTGATCGGTTGCTGCTGATTGGTCAAGGTTTCGCCGGAAAGCGTCATGGGCCGGTCTTTCTGCGAAGTTGGTGTCGATTGTTGATCTGGGATGTCTCAGGATTATCCCAACGAAGACTTCCGTGTCAAACCAAAAGCCGATTGGGTTTCGACCTTGGTCGGCAAGGTCGACGGAAATCGGTGCAGGAAAAAGCTTCCCAACGGGGGAAGGTGATTGATATTCCCCATGCCGTCGTTAAACTTTCAGGCAGGCAAGCGACTAACGGGTTTCTGCAAGCTTTGCCGCACCAGGAAGCAGAGCCCCCGCAATGGATCCGGTCTGCCATGGTCTATACGCTGACGCTGTTTCTGGCCCTGTTCTTCGCCACCCTGACCCTCATGTTGGGCGGTGGGCTGCTCGGAACCCTGCTCAGCCTGCGCATGAGCTATGAGGGCTTTGCAGACTTGCTGATCGGGGTGGTCATGTCCGGTTTTTACCTCGGCCTGATCATCGGCTCCTTCATCTGCCCCACCATTGTCAGGCGCGCCGGCCATATCCGCGCTTTCGCTGTGTTTGCCGCGATCAATACCGCGGCGGCCCTGTTTTATCCTCTGCTGATTTCGGCGCCATTCTGGTTTTTCTGCCGCATATTGACGGGCATTGCCATGATGGGCCTGTACATGGTTGTGGAAAGCTGGCTCAATGACCGTACCGAGCCGCACATGCGCGGCCGGGTCTTCTCGGTCTACATGGCCATGACCTTCCTTGGTCTGGGCTTCGGCCAACTGCTGCTCAACCTGGGAGAGGTCGCAGGCAGCAATCTGTTTCTGGTGGCCGGTATTTTCCTGGTGCTCTGTCTGGTGCCAGTGGCCATGACGCGGGCAATTTCTCCCGAATTGCCGGAAATGGCCGCGATCAATATCCGCCGGATGCTGCGCAAGGCGCCGCTGGGCCTGCTTGGTTCTCTGACTGCCGGGATGATTGCCAGCGCTTTTTACAGTCTGGCCCCGGTGTTCGCAGTAAAAAGCGGTCTGGAGCCGCACATGGTCGCCAATTTCATGGGCATTACCATTCTCAGCGGCTTCTGCCTGCAGTGGCCGGTTGGCAATCTCTCCGACCGGTTTGATCGTCTGCGGGTCCTTGCCGGATTGGCGCTGCTGGTCAGTTTCGCCGCCGCTCTGGTCACCCTGGTGGCCGATCGCTCTCTGGCCTTGCTGCTGCTTGCAGCCGCGGGCTTCGGCGGGCTGACCTTCACCCTTTACCCGGTAGCCGTGGCCCACAGCAACGATCGGGTGGAAAGTGGTGAAATCATGTCAGCGAGCACAGTGCTGATTCTGAGTTATGGGATCGGCGCCTGCCTCGGTCCCCTCGGCGGCTCTTTCGCGATGGGCTTGATTGGTCCTTCCGGGCTCTATCTTTTCATCGCGGTTGTCGCCTGGCTGCTCGGCGTCGGCGTAATCGTTATCAGCAGGAGGGAAAAGCCGAAGCCCGAGGAAGCCTTCCCCTATGTTCCGGTGCCCAGGACTTCGCCGGTGATCTCGGCGATCCATCCTTATGCGGAGGAAGAGACTGCAGCAAACCAGGACCAACCTGCCGATCCTGAACGGGCGGGGTCCTGAATTCTCTGTCCCGCGGTCGTTGCATGCAGCAACCCGGTTGATTGTGCCTTGACGTCTCACCAACAGCTTGATGGACCGGGGGCACGATGACCGGTTCCCGCCGCGGTCGATTTTCGACCGAAAAGATGGAGCCCCCCCCCCGCTCCGCCATATACCACTAGCCACCTAAAGTATAAAAAATTTTTCTTGACACGGCCCGTGTGCCTCAGTATTTTGAGAACGGTTTTCATTCTCGAAAGGGCTTTGGTCTTCGATCCCCCCCGATCAAAGCAGACCCAGGTTTGCACATTTTATGTTTCAGGCCGCCAGGCGGCCCGGAAGGAGTTTGACCATGCCGTATCATCTCGGACAGTTATCGGTCGGCGACAAGGCCATCGTCAGCGGCTTTGCCGCCGGGCAGAAGGAATATCGCGCCAAGCTGCTGGCCATGGGCCTGACCAAGGGCACCCAACTGCAGTTGACGCGCGTGGCGCCGCTGGGCGATCCCCTGGAAATCACCCTGCGCGGATTTTCGCTGAGCCTGCGCAAGGCGGAAGCCGCCGCCGTGCTGGTCGAAAGGAGCTGAGAGCATGCAGAAGAAACGCCTGAAGATCGCCGTCGCCGGCAACCCCAACTGCGGCAAGACCACGCTGTTCAACGAACTGACCGGTTCCCGGCAGATGGTCGGCAACTGGCCCGGGGTCACCGTCGACCGCAAGACCGGCATCTACTCCTTCGAAGGGCACGATTTCGAGTTGGTGGACATTCCCGGCATCTACGCCCTGTCCGCCAACTCAACGGATGAACGGGTCGCCCGCGACTACCTGCTGTCGGGTGAATACGATTTGATCGTCAATATCGTCGATGCCGCCAACATCGAGCGCAATCTCTAC
>DATFJP010000144.1:0-3594 GCA_035269105.1 Desulfuromonadales bacterium | reverse complement strand
GGTGAGTTTCGGGCCGGGCCGGCCCAGATCAGCCAGTTCCGGCTGGCCGTGACCGAGCAGCAGGGCCAGCGGCATGCCGTGGATATTGCCGGTCCGCGATATCTCGTTGGTGTTGAAATCCCCATGCGCGTCGATCCAGATGACCCCGGCCGGTCTCTCGTGGGTCACGCCGCCGATGGTGCCGATCGCCAGTGAATGATCGCCGCCCAGGAAGAGCGGGACGTGACCTTTGCCGACGGCCTGGCGGGCGGCATCGTACGCTTTCGCGCAGACCTTGACCATGGTCGGCAGGTAATGACTCGACCTTTCGCCGCGCAGGGCGTCGCGCACCGGCACCTGAAGGTTGCCCAGGTCGTGCACCGTGCAGCCGAGTTCTTCCAGACGCGCTGACAGCCCGGCGTAACGCAGGGCGCCGGGGCCCAGATCGACTCCGCGCAGAGACTGCCCCAGGTCGAGGGGGATGCCGATGATATCCACAATGCGCTGCATTGTTCGCTCTTCCATGGACATCACTGCCGCAGGTTGTTCCAGAGGTTGACGATGAAGTCCTGGACGTTGGTCAGAATTCCCACCGCCTGGGCCGAGCCCCGGTTGGCCAGTTTGTCGACGCTGAACTCGGTCATGTCGACCACATAGAAATAGACCGGCCGGACGCTGTCGTCAGCCATGACCCGGTAACTGGGCACCATGTTGCCGAAGGCGATCGCGTGCAGCTGCGTCGCCAGGGCGACCACCGTAGTCGCCTGGCGGGCCTGCAGGCGCATGGCGTCCTGGGCCTGGTAGACATCGGCGATGACTTCCGGCAGGGGGCCGTCGTCACGGATCGATCCGGCCAGCACATAGGGTATCCCCCGCTGCTCGCAGGCGTAGATGATGCCGTCCTTGAGGCCGAGATCCTCGATGGCCGCGGCGATCGAGCCGCGCCGGCGGATTTCGTTGAGGATGTCCAGATGATTGTAGTGGCCGAGCGGCTGCAAGGTCTGGGTGTAGATGTCCTGGCCGAGACCGGTCTGGAACCGGGCGGCCTCCAGGTCGTGGGTGGCCAGGGCGTTGCCGGCCAGCAGGGCGTGGCAGTAGCCGTTCTCCACCAGCTTCTGCATGGCCGCCCGGCTGTCTTTGTCGAACGCCACGGCCGGGCCCAGCACCCAGACGATGTGGCCATGCTCGCGGTCGTGGCGCAGCACCTGGTAAAGCTCGTCGTAGCTCCGCGAAAAGGGCGTCTCGCGGGTGCCGCGGGTGCGGAAGGAAAATTTGTCGACGGCCGCTTCAAGCACCGCCTGGAAACCGAGAATATGCACGAAGATGCCTTCTTCGCCGTTCTCGGTGCGTCCCACCACCACCTGCTGCCCTTGGCGGACCCGGCGCGGCTCGATCACGTCGATCTCCTCGTCCTCGATCACCAGGACCGCATCCATCCGGCTTTCCGGCGCCAGCAGCCAGCGACCACCGCCAAAATGCAGGTATTCCGGATGGTTCGACGTGCCGTGGAAGTTGCGCGGCACCACCCCGTCGGCAGGGGCCGGTTCGGTTTTGACGGGCGGAGCCTGGGTCAACGGCGGCTGGCTGAAATCGGGGGGCAGGTAAGGCGGCAGGGGCGACATGATGGAACCTCCTTGGCAGGAAGAATAGGCCGATTTTTACATCTTCGCGGAATTGACTGGATTGTCAAGAAATCCCGGTGCATGCGCCCCTTGGCACGCAGAAAATTTCCTGTCAAAGCAAACCGCGATTCGGTATCCTGTCGGCGACATCGACCACCGGCGGAGGCTACCCAGGTCGTTTTCTTTTCAGGGATGGATTGGACCCATGAACAACTACGCCATCGTTCGCCAGGAGCATCTCAACCATTACGGCTTCCTGTTTGGCGGCGCCCTGCTGCAATGGGTCGACGAATTCGCGTGGCTGGTGGCCTCCCGGGATTTCCCCGGCTGTCCGCTGGTCACCATCGGCATGGACAAGATCAGTTTCCTCAAACCGGTGGTCAGCGGTTCGATCCTGCGCTTCTCGATCCTGCCGCTGCAGCGCGGCCGGACCTCGGTCAGCTATACGGTGGAGGTCTTCGCCGACGCCCCCGGCGCCAGCGAGGAAACCGCTGTCTTTTCAACGACCATCACCTTCGTGCACGTCGACCCCGCCGGACGCAAGCGGCCGCTGCCCCAGGACGGTCCTCTGCGCTCCGAACAGCCCGAGCCCTGATCCCCTTTCTGCCCTGCCGAGGTTTTAACTGTTCATGTCCGAGACGCGTCAGCAGCATATCCGCGGGGTGCTGACCACCCTGGCCGCGGTGGCGATACTCAGTCCCGACGCCCTGCTGGTGCGCCTGATCAGCGCCGACCCCTGGACCCTGATCTTCTGGCGCGGCCTGCTCAGCGGCATCACCATTCTCCTGATCTGCATGCTGCAGATGCGCGGCAGCTTCCTGCGCCAGGTGCGGGCCATTGGCTGGGTCGGCCTGCTGGCCGGACTGATGCAGGCCGTGGCCACCATGTTCTTCGTCAACTCGCTGCGACAGACCGCAGTCGCCAATACATTGGTTATCCTGGCGGCGGTACCGCTGTTCTCGGCGGTGCTGAGCCGCATTTTCCTCAAGGAGACGATTACCCGCCGCACCTGGATTGCGGTCAGCGTCGGCTTCGGCGGCATCGCCCTGCTGTTCGCCGGCAGTCTCGGCGGCGGCAGCCTGCGCGGCGACCTCTGTGCGGTGATTGCCGCCAGCCTCTGGGCCAGCTACCTGGTGACGATCCGCCAGGGACGCGCGGTCAACATGGTACCGGCCCTGGGTCTTGGCGGCCTGATCTCGGCGGGCCTGGTCTGGCTGGGCGGCGTCGATCCGCTGGCCGTACCCCAGGGCGACTGGCCCTACATCCTGATGCTCGGCCTGTTCGTGCTGCCGGTCGCCTTCGGCCTGATCACCCTCGGTACCCGCAAGCTGCCGGCCCCCGAGGTCAGCCTGATCATGCTGCTGGAAACCCCGCTCGGCCCCTTCTGGGTCTGGCTGGTCCTCGGCGAGCGCCCGGCCCTGACCACCCTGGTCGCCGGCGTCCTGATCGTCGGTACCCTGGTGGTCCATACCCTGCTGTCGATACGTGCCTACCGTGCCACCGCGGAGGTTCTGCCGATCCAGGCGCGTGTCGAACCTTAAATCACACAGAGCTGAGTCCGCAAAAAATTCCCCAGAATGCCGCCAACGCTTGACCGGCTGGCCGCAAAAAACTATAATCCAACCTCTCTTGCCGAAGTGGTGGAATTGGTAGACACGTCGGTCTCAAAAACCGATGGGCTTTGCCCGTGCCGGTTCGATTCCGGCCTTCGGTACCAAGCAAAAAACAGGGACTTGGCTTGAAAAGCTGGGTCCCTGTTTTGTTTTGAGATTACCCTAGGGGCATGGCATGGCATGCCATGCCCTTGCATAGCTGGAACTGGGGACACTCAAAAACCTGCTTGCATTATCCCATTCTGGGTTATATAGTTCCCAATATGGGAAACTTCGACAGAAAAACATTCAGCATCAGCGATGCTCTGTTTACCAAAACGCAGCAGCAGTTGCTACGACTTCTCTTCGGTCAGCCGGGAAAAAGCTTTTATTCGAAGGAG
>DATFJP010000143.1:0-2678 GCA_035269105.1 Desulfuromonadales bacterium | reverse complement strand
AGCCCCTGCTTCGGTATCGTAGGTATCGATCAGCAGGACCACGTTGTCTTTCTGCGAGCGGGCGAAATTCTCGAAAGCCGTCATTTCGTCATCATGGGCCTGGATGAAGGAGTGGGCCATGGTCCCGAATATCGGGATGTTGAACAGAAGCGCGGCCAAAACCGTGGAGCTGCCGGCGAAACCGGCAATGTAGGTGGCGCGGGCCGCCAGCAGTCCCGCTTCGGCACCGTGCGAGCGTCGCAGTCCGAAGTCGACCAGCTGCTTGTCGGGAGCCGCCAGCACGCAGCGGGCCGCCTTGCTGGCGATCAGGGTCTGGAACTGCAGCAGGTTGATGATCCGGCTTTCCACCAATTGCGCCTGAGGCAGGGGGGCGACCACCCTCAGGATCGGTTCGTCGGGGAAAAAGGCTGTGCCCTCGGCCATGGCGTGGACCTCGCCGGCAAAGCGCAGGCCTTCCAGGTAATCGACGAACTCGTTGGTGAAACGTTCGTCATTGCGCAGCCAGGTCAATTCTTCCGGCGTGAAATGCAGCTTTTCCAGGTACTGCAGGGCCTGCTCCAAGCCGGCCGCCAGCAGGAAACCACGATTTTCCGGCAGGTCGCGGACGAAGAATTCGAAGCTGGCCTCCTCGTCCATACCCTGCTCGAAATAGCCCTGCAGCATGGTGAGCTGATAAAGGTCAGTCAAAAGTACGCGGTTGAGCGGGGCGTCCATAATTGCCTCATTTCAAGAGATTGCTATTAAATTGCCGTTCTGACAAGCTTACTACAAAATCTGCCGACGTCAGTCAGATTGGCCTAATTTGTGTCTATCCGGAATTTCCGGAGGAACCTAGTGACGTTTTGGATCTGGAAACGAGGGGTTTCTCCTCGCGGCAAGGGCATCAAGAGCTTGCGCGGAGGCGTACATCAATACGCCGCAGTGGACAAAAACGCCGCTCCTGGCCTATGATAACAGCTTGATAACTGAAGACCTATTCGATGAACGGAAACCCCATGGTGTGCTTCGCTATGCTTAGGGAGCAGACTTGCCACTTGGTCTGTTGCTATGAACATTGCCCAGATGAAACAGGTTCTGGCCGAGATTTTGACGAACACCGAATACACCCCCTGCGTGGTCGGCCATCGTGGCGTCGGCAAGACAGCCGGAATTGTCCAGGTCTGTCAAGAAATCGGCAGGCATTACGTGGCCGTGCGGCTCGGCCAGATGGAAGTCGGCGACCTTGTCGGCATCCCCTACCGTGAAGATCAGGTCATGCACTGGTCGCGGCCTTCCTGGTGGCCGACCGCAGAGGCCCCCGACACGGTGGTGCATTGTGATGAACTCAACCGTGCTCAGCAGGAAGATACCCTGCAGGCCATTTTCCAGTTCGTCGAACCGCCGGCGGCCGGGCAGCACCGCCGCCTGCACACCCACGAACTGCAGCCGCGGCACAAGGTGGTGGTTTCTATCAACCCGCCGGACGGCAGCTATCAGGTGGCAACCCTCGACCGGGCCCTGCTCGACCGGCTGGTGATGATCTACGTCGAGACCGATTACCGCTGCTGGGCGCGCTATGCCAGGCAGCAGGCGTTCGATGCAGGCGTCCAACAGTTCCTGGCGGCCTATCCGAACCTGCTGGCCCGCGCCGGCGCTCCGCTCGACATGCAGATGGAGCCGACGGAACGGGCCTGGGAGATGGTCAGCACCCTGCGGCGATCCTGCCGGTTTCCCGCTGAATTGGAGATGGAAGTCTACGCTGGCATCGTCGGCCAGGAGGCGGCGGTCAGCTTCCTGCGCTGGATACGGGAGCAGGATGCACGCCCCCTGACCGCCCGCCAGGTCCTTGATGACTGGCCGGCCGTAGCCGACCAGGCCGCGGTCCAGCGTGACGACCTGCAGGCGGCAACCTTCAATGATCTGATCACTACCCTCGAGGTCGATCCGGTGCTGACGGCGCCAGCCGACACCAATCTTGTCGCCTATATCGGCGTATTGCCCCGCGACCTGCGGTTCGCCCTGGTCAAATCTCTGCTCAGGATTCCGCCGGTGGCGGATGTCCTCTGCCGGGACGAACACGACGCCGTGATTCTCGAGGTGATCGAAGCGATCAGCCGCGAAGCTTCCTGAATTCAGGAACGCGGTTCGTGGTACGAGGTACGCGGAAAAACCTTGAATGGGACCAGCCCTGGGCCGGGGAAGTCCTTTCTATCGATCGATGTCTTCTGAAATCCTGGACATTCAAACCAAAAACGCAACCGCGGCGGAACGGCAGCGGGGGGTGGAGAATGCCGTGGTCCGGCTGCTCAAGGAGCGGCCGTTTTACGGGCATTTCCTGCTCGGCTGTCGCCGGCGGCTGGCCGCCGGGACCCACGCAGTCGGCGTCACCGTGGCCCACGGCAGTCCGGTTTTGTGCATCGATCCGGAACGGTTCGCAAGACTGGACGGGCCGTCGCAGCAGGGACTGCTTGAACACGGCCTCAAGCATCTTCTGCACCTGCACCCGGTTCGCGGCAAGGGCCGGCATCGCCTGACCTGGGAGGTGGCCAGCGATCTGGCGATCAACCCTACGATCCAGCACTTGCCGGGAACGGCGCTGCAACCCGGCAGGTTTGGCCTGGCCGCGGGCCTGGCCGCCGAAGAGTATGCCCGCGCCCTGGCTGCGCGCTTCAACACCGGTACGCTCAGCGGCGAGGGGA
>DATFJP010000142.1:0-8429 GCA_035269105.1 Desulfuromonadales bacterium | reverse complement strand
TTCACCAGATCGGGGCCGAGGTTCTCGGCGTCGACGACCCCAAAATCGATGCCCAGTTGCTGGCCATGCTCAGCCACTATTTCGAGTCGGTTCAGGTTCCGGATGTCGCCCTGCAGATCAATTCGCTCGGCTGCGCGGAATGTCGCCCCGCCTATCGCGCGGCGCTGACCCGTTATCTCGAACGGCATTTGCCCGAACTCTGCTCTGACTGTCAGCGCCGCTATCAGACCAACCCCCTGCGGGCGCTGGATTGCAAGGTACCCGGCTGCAGCGAGGCGACGACCGGAGCGCCGGCCATGCTCGACCATCTCTGCGCCGGCTGCAGCGAACATTTTGCACGCCTGAAATCCTATCTGGAGGTGCTGGAGGTCCCGTTTACGATCAATGCGCGGATGGTGCGCGGTCTCGACTACTACACCAAAACCACCTTCGAAATGGTGACCCGCAGCCTCGGCTCGCAGAACGCCGTGGCCGCCGGTGGCCGCTATGACCGACTGATCGCCGACCTCGGCGGCCCTGACCTGCCGGGCATCGGCTTCGCCATGGGCCTGGAACGTCTGGCACTCTTGCTCGAACGTCGGGAGATGGCCCTGCCCCGGCCCGATTTATTCATCGCAACCCTTGGCGAGGCGGCCACGGAAGCCGGTTTCAAACTCTTGACCGACCTGCAGCGAAGAGGGGTTCGCGCCGAGATGGAATACACGGGGAAAAGCCTTAAAGCGCAGTTGCGGCGAGCCGACAAGCTCCAGACCCGACAGGTTCTGATCCTGGGTGAAGAAGAACTCGCCAGGGGGTCCGCCCAGCTGCGCAACATGGACCAGGGCCGTCAGACGGAGGTTCGTCTGGAGAACTTCGCGGAAACCTTGCTCGACGGATCAGGGGAGGCTTGACGGCACTTGTCCCAGTCTCTATAATTGCGTATTTGGCCTGGACGAGACAGCCGTCCCCTGGCGGCTTATCCCGTCTTGTTGTCACTGACAGTGATCTGGGTCGACCTATGCGCCCCTATCGGATAACAGGAGTTTATCCTTGAACGACATTCTCGGTAACTGGAAACGGACCCTTTATTGCGGCGAATTGCGTTCTCAAATGATCGGGCAGGAAGTCTGTCTGATGGGCTGGGTCCATCGCCGTCGCGACCACGGCGGATTAATTTTCATCGACCTGCGCGACCGGACCGGCATTGCCCAATTGGCCCTTGATCCAGATCGCGACCCCGAGTCCCATGCCAAGGCCGAAAACGTCCGCAGCGAATACGTAGTCGCCGCGATCGGCAAAGTCTCGCCGCGGCCGGCCGGCACAGTCAATCCTAAAATGAAAACCGGCGAAGTGGAAGTGGAAGTCAGCGAGCTGCGGATCCTCAGCACTGCCAAAACCCCGCCATTCATGCTTGACGAATTCACCGAAGTCGCCGAGAACCTGCGGCTGAAGTACCGCTACCTTGACCTGCGTCGCGAATCCATACAGAACAACCTGGTCATGCGTCACAAGGTGGCCCAGACAGTGCGTTCCTACCTGACCGACCACCAGTTCCTGGAAATAGAAACCCCGGTTCTGACCAAAAGCACCCCGGAAGGGGCACGCGACTATCTGGTGCCGAGCCGGGTCAACCTCGGTGAATTCTATGCTCTGCCCCAGTCGCCGCAACTCTTCAAGCAACTGTTGATGGTGTCGGGATTCGACCGCTATTTCCAGATCGTGCGCTGTTTCCGGGACGAAGACCTGCGCGCTGACCGCCAGCCGGAGTTTACCCAGATTGATTGCGAGATGTCATTCGTCGACCGTGACGATGTCATGTCTGTCATGGAAGGTATGATCTCGCAGATATTCAAAGAGACCCTGGGGGTCGACATCGAACTGCCGATGCCCCGCCTGAGCTATTCTGAAGTCTTGGACCGCTTTGGCGTCGACAATCCCGACCTGCGCTTCGGTCTGGAATTGCGCGACCTGACTGAACTCGTCAGGGGCAGCAGCTTCAAGGTCTTTGCCGATGTAGCGGCCAAAGACGGCCTGGTCAAGGCCCTTAACGCCAAGGGCTGTGCGACCATGTCGCGCAAGGAACTCGATGACCTGACCGCATTCGTCAACATTTACAATGCCAAAGGCCTGGCCTGGGTCAAAATTCAGGACGATGGCTCCTGGCAGTCGCCGATCGCCAAGTTTTTCACCGCCGAGGAATTGAAATCCATCGGCGGGACCCTTGACGCTAATCCCGGCGACCTGCTGTTGTTTGTTGCCGACGCCTCGCCGCTGGTCGCCAACGAAGCCCTTGGCCGCCTGCGCGGTCATCTCGGCCACCGGCTTGGCCTGGCGGATCCGCGAGAGTACCGCTTCCTCTGGGTCACTGATTTCCCCCTGCTGGAATGGGACGGCGAAGAACGGCGGCATGTTGCGGTTCACCATCCCTTCACGGCACCGCTGGACGAAGACATTCCACTGCTCGACAGCGACCCGGGCAAAGCCCGCGCCAAAGCCTACGACCTGGTTCTGAACGGTTCCGAGATCGGCGGCGGCAGCATTCGTATCCATAACCAGGATGTTCAGAGCAGAATGTTCCGCATGCTGGGCATCGAAGAAGAGGAAGCCCGCCAGAAATTCGGGTTCCTGCTGGACGCCCTCGAATTCGGCGCCCCGCCCCACGGAGGCATCGCCTTCGGCCTCGACCGGATCATGATGATTCTGACCGGTGCGGAATCGATCCGCGACGTGATCGCTTTCCCTAAAACCCAGAAAGCCACCTGTCTGATGTCGGAGGCTCCAGGCGCAGTTGCCGAAAAGCAGCTGCGGGAACTGGGAATTCGGCTTGCAGCTCGCAGCAAACCGGCTTAAGCTTTTTGTGCTTCCCGGGAAATCCACCCGGGCGAACCGATCTATGATATTGCGTTGGGCTTTTTTGATATTCATCCTGCTGGCACTGATCGCTTGTGCCAAGCCACCCCTGTTCGAGAAGAAAACAGCCGAACATGTGATTGCCCAGGCCAAGGCTCTGGATGCGCAACAGTACGCACCCACCGAATACCAGGCGGCTCTGGAAGCTTTCCGGGACGGTCAGGCCCTTATGGACCAAGGCAATTACCGGGCGGCCGGCGATGCTTTGGAATTCGCTTTGGAGCACGCTCGCCGGGCCGTTAGTGTGACCAACGAAACACGCGCCAGAGAGGTTGCCGAAGCCGCGGAACGCGCCCGTCGCCGGGCCGCCGAAGAGGCCAGAGCCCGCCAGGCCGCCGAGGAGGCCCGTCAGCGGGCGGCTGAGGAAGCCAGGATCAAAGCAGCTGCGGCCGCCGAGGAGAAATCCCGGGAGGTCAAACCGGAGCCGCAGCAGCCGTCTCCGGAGCCGGTAGAAATCCAGCCGGTCGCGACTTACCTGGTCGGCGAAGGAGAAACCCTCTGGACTATAGCTGCCCAGCCATCGGTTTATGGCGACGGGCACTTATGGCCACTGCTCTATCAGGCCAATCGTGATCAGATCAAGAATCCCCGCGAAATCTTTCCGGGCCAGACCCTGAGTATCCGCAGGGACCTGTCACCGGAAGAAATCGAGGAGGCACGCGAGAAAGCCAAAGCCTCCGACATTTTCCCCATCCCCGAATAGCAGTCCCGGCCGGAGCCTGGTGGGCCGGGATCTTCCTTTTATATTCCGCACTCTTGGCAACGGCCGCGCGGCCCGTCTTTTTTCCTTGACAGGGTTTTGACCCTTTGTATACTGTATACACCTTTAGCAGGCCCGTCGTGCCCACGTCTCTGCGCGCTTCGGACCTGCCCTTCCTGGACAACAATTCAGCATCGGGTTCAACCCTCTGTTTTTCGATGGCAGATCCTTTATTGCCTTCGAAAAAGGAGTTTTGCCAAAACCTGCTATCAAACCAAGGAGAGAAACATGGCATCAAAGATCATCTGGTCAGAAATCGACGAAGCCCCAGCGTTGGCAACCTATGCCTTCCTGCCGGTCGTCCGCGCCTACACCAAAGGCACCGGCATCGAAGTTGAGAAGAAGGACATCTCCCTGTCCGGCCGCGTCATCGCCAATTTCCCCGACAAGCTGAAGGAGGAACAGCAGATTCCCGATCATCTTGCCGAACTGGGCAAACTGGTCAAGACTCCCGAAGCCAATGTCATCAAACTGCCGAACATCAGCGCCTCGATCCCGCAGTTGCAGGCCTGCATCAAGGAACTGCAGCAAAAAGGCTACGACATCCCCAGCTACCCCGAAGAAGCCGAGACCGAGGAAGAAAAGAAGCTCCAGGAAAGATTTTCCGTCGTTCTGGGCTCCGCCGTCAACCCGGTTCTGCGCGAAGGCAACTCGGATCGCCGGCCGGCAGCCTCGGTCAAGAAATTTGCTCAGAAAAACCCCCATAGAATGATGAAGGACTGGCCGGACGTTTCCATGTGCCGGGTGGCTCACATGGAGGGGGGCGACTTTTACGAGAGTGAAAACTCGGTGACCCTGGACAAGGCCGAAACCGTCAAGTTCGAGTTCGTCGACGAAGCCGGCAGCGCCACCGTTCTCAAGGAAGGCCTCAAACTGATTGAAGGTGAAGTTCTCGACAGTTCCCGCATGAACGTAACGGCGCTGCAGAATTTCTATGAGGCCTGCATCAAGGAAGCCCAAGAGAAAGACGTCCTGCTCTCGCTGCACCTCAAGGCGACCATGATGAAGATCTCTGATCCCATCTTGTTCGGCCACTGCGTCAAGGTCTACTTCAAGGAGGTCTTCGACAAGCACGGCCAGACGCTCAAGGAAATCGGCGCCAACCCCAATTACGGCCTCGGCGACATCCTGGATAAGCTCGACAAGCTTCCCGCTGAGAAGAAATCCGAAATCGAGGCTGACATCGATGCCTGCTACAAGAAACAATGCGCTCTGGCCATGGTCGATTCGCACAAGAACATCACCAACCTGCATGTCCCCAACGATATTATCATCGACGCCTCCATGCCGAACGTAGTTCGCGACGGGGGCAAGATGTGGAACCTGCAGGACGATCTGCAGGACACCATCGCCATGGTTCCGGACCGCTGCTATGCCACCATGTACCGTGAAATCATCGAGGACTGCAAACGCAACGGCCAGTTTGACCCGGCCACAATGGGCAGCGTCTCCAACGTCGGTCTGATGGCCAAGAAAGCGGAAGAATACGGCTCCCACGACAAGACCTTCGAGGCCAAGGGCAACGGCGTCATCCGCATTGTCAACGACTCCGGCGAAGTCCTGCTCGAGCAGAAGGTTGAAAAAGGCGACGTCTTCCGCGCCTGCCAGACCAAGGACGTGGCGATCAAGGACTGGATCAAGCTGGCTGTCGAGCGCGCCCGCGAGTCCGGCGAACCGGTCGTTTTCTGGCTCGACGAAAACCGCGGCCACGACGCTCAGATCATCCAGAAGATCAACCGATACATGCCTGAGTTGGATACGGAAGGTTTGGATATTCGCATCATGCCCCCGGTCGATGCGATGAATTTCTCCCTGGAGCGCATTCGCCGCGGTGAAAACACCATTTCTGCCACGGGTAACGTGCTCAGAGATTACCTGACCGACCTGTTTCCGATCCTGGAACTGGGCACCAGTGCCCGCATGCTGTCCATCGTGCCCCTGCTGGCCGGCGGCGGCCTGTTCGAAACCGGGGCCGGCGGCTCCGCACCCAAACATGTTCAGCAGTTTCTCAAAGAAGGCCACATTCGCTGGGATTCCCTCGGTGAATACTGCGCGCTGGTCCCTTCCCTGGAATTGGTCGCCAAGAATTATGACAATCCCAAGGCGGCCGTCCTGGCTGAAACCCTGGACGAGGCGATCGGCGTCTACCTGGAAAACCAGAAGCTGCCCTCCCGCAAGGTCAATGAAATCGATAACCGCGGCAGCAGCTTCTACCTGAGCCTCTACTGGGCCCAGGCCCTTGCCTCCCAGGACAAGGATCCTGAGATCAAGGCCCGTTTCAAGCCAGTGGCCAAGGAATTAACCGAGAATGCCGAAAAAATCGATGCCGAACTGATCGAGGCCCAGGGCAAGCCGGAAGACGTTGGTGGTTATTTCCGCCCCGACCCGGCCAAAGCGGCCCAGGCCATGCGGCCCAGTCAGACCTACAACAAAATTATCGATGCTCTTGGCTGAGTTTTTATCTGACGATCTGATTATTGCATGATCACCAGCCGGGGCCGCACTGCGCGCCCCGGCTTTTTTTATCTGTGCGGTATGCGGTTATTTCTCCCTCCCCCCTGCGGGAGAAGGCCGGGATGTGGGAGACTCTTTCAACCCTCCCCCCGGTTTCTCCAATCGGGGAGGACTGAGGAAAGTCGGCCGTGAATCCCCTCATCGAGGGAGAGTCCCGAAATTTCTGGCAACATCCGGATGTCGACCTGAAGATAAATTCGCTTTAATAGACAAAGCATCTTGACAGCCCTATGGTCTTTGTATACTGTATACAACGGTGTCTGAAATGATAAGATGACTGTTTGATAAGGTCACGACCCTGCCTGCCTAATCAAAGGCGGGTGAACTTTATTCATTTTAAAAAGGAGAGAGAGAATGGCGAGACCTAAAATTGCATTGATCGGTGGTGGACAGATCGGCGGCGTTCTGGCTCAACTGGCCTGCCTGCGCGAACTCGGTGACGTGGTGATGTTCGATATCGTCGAGGACATGCCCCAGGGCAAGACCCTGGACCTTGCTGAGGCTTCCCCGATTGACGGCTTCGACGTTGCCTGTGTCGGCACCAATGACTACAAGGACATCGCCGGCTCCGACATCGTCATCGTCACTGCCGGTCTGCCCCGCAAACCGGGCATGAGCCGCGACGACCTGATCGAAGTCAACTCCAAGATCATGACCTCGGTAGCCGAAGGCATTCGCGAAAACGCTCCCGATTCCTTCGTCATCGTCATCTCCAATCCCCTCGACGCCATGGTCACCCTGTGCCGCAAGATCACCGGTTTCCCGGCAGAGCGCGTCATGGGTCAGGCCGGCGTCCTCGACTCGGCCCGCTTCATGACTTTTATCGCCTGGGAACTCGGCGTCTCGGTCAAGGACGTCAACGCCATGACTCTCGGCGGCCACGGCGACACGATGGTGCCGCTGGTCCGCTATGCCAGTGTCCAGGGCATTCCGGTCATGGAACTGCTTGAACAGAAATACGGCAGCGCCGAGAAAGCCAAGGAAGTCATGACCGCCATGGTCGAGCGCACCAAGGCGGCCGGCGGCGAGGTGGTCAAGCTGCTCAAGACCGGCAGCGCATTCTACAGCCCGGCTTCCGCCGCCATCGCCATGGCCGAGTCGATCCTCAAGGATCAGAAGCGGGTCCTGCCGACCTGCGCGCTGCTGCAGGGCGAATTCGGTGTCGACGGCTACTACGTGGGCGTCCCCTGCGTTCTGGGAGCCGGTGGTGTCGAAAAAATCGTCGAATTCAAACTCGACGAGGAAGAACAGGCCCTGATGGACAATTCCGTCAATGCCGTCAAGGGACTGATTGCCGACCTCGAGAAGATGGGACTGCTGTAAGCCTTTTCCTGTGAAATTGCCGCATCAATGAAGGGCAATGGCAACATTGCCCTTCTTTTGCTTCCCTGCAAAAGTGATTTCAACAGGTTACCGACCTACCAGCCCGACCTCTGTACCTGATACCGGCAAAAGCACTGAAAAACCGAAATTATTTGTGGAATCAGCGGTGGTTTTATGCTAAGTTCGCCGCGGTTTTTTCGTTGTTTTCTTGGCAGAAACAAATTCCAGAAAAAGGAGATAGACCGGAAATGAGCGGTGCAAGAATCGAAGTGATCGAGCGCAACTGCAAAGCATGCTGCATTTGCGCCGAATTCTGTCCGAAGGACGTTCTGGAAATGGACGTCTTCGTGGTCACAGTCCCGAGGCCTGAGAACTGCATCAAGTGTATGCAGTGCGAACTGCTGTGCCCTGATTTCGCCATCAAGGTCCACGACGAATAATCAACCAATTGATTTCCTACAGGAGGATATAGACGTGGCAAAGAAAACTGCTCTCGTACAGGGAAACCAGGCCTGTGCCGAAGGGGCGATCTACGCCGGATGTACTTTTTTCGGCGGCTACCCGATCACCCCGTCGACCGAAGTGGCCGAAGAATTGTCCGAACTGCTGCCGACCGTCGGCGGCAAGTTCATTCAGATGGAAGATGAGATCGGCGCCATGGCTTCGGTCATCGGTGCATCGCTGACCGGTGCCAAAGCCTTGACCGCCACCTCCGGCCCGGGTGTTTCGCTCAAGCAGGAACTGATCGGCTATGCCTGCATCGCCGAGACTCCCTGCGTCATCGTCAATGTCATGCGCGGCGGGCCTTCTACCGGCATGCCCACCGGTCCCGGCCAGTCCGACGTCATGCAGGCCCGCTGGGGCACTCACGGCGACCATGCCGCCATCGCCCTGGTCCCGGAATCGATCCAGGAAATTTTCACGGAAACGGTGCGCGCTTTCA